>CAIMWL010000031.1 GCA_903845135.1 uncultured Caryophanales bacterium | reverse complement strand
GTTCTGAACCGCTGATTTCTGGACCGGCCGCATTTAATTCCGTTTCTTGTTCGTGAATTAATTTGACATTAATTCTTGAGGTACCTTTAATCATCGTTGGTCGTAAATGAATATTTAAATAACGACCGAGTTGACCCAACATGTAATCACCGGTAAACCCACCAAAGAATCCTAAGATTGTAGATTTCACACCGAGTGAATTCAGCATCACCGAAACATTAATACCCTTACCGGCAGCAACCACTCGGGCGTCGGTTGAACGATTTAAAGTTCCTAACTTTAATTTGGGTAAATCTAGATAGTAATCTAAACTAGGATTTAAGGTGATGGTGTAAATCATAAGGGTTTATTTCTTTCTATGAAAATAAGTTAACATTAACGAAATTTTCTCATTAAATCTATTTTAACTTAATGAAGGAGTGAATTCGAGAAAGAAAACGCCTTTTGAATTGTCTATAATGTAGATAGGACGGAATGAATAATGAATAATATTCTAAATTTAATGATTTTTGTAGGTTTTTTGGGTTTTTTAGGTACTCTTGCCTATTTGTTGATACAACGCACCCTCCATCCTAAGCTTAAAATGAAGGTGACTCCGGCATTAGGTTTTGTTGCAACCACCGCTTTACTTATCGTTGGGACCTTAACACCAAAAGCCAATGATCCTGTTCCACTTCAACCAGTTGGTGTCTATCAAGTTCGTGACGAAAATCATTTACGAAATTTATTACAACAAGCCAATGAATCCAGAGGTGAATTTACAGGTGAGTTAACTCCAGGTGTGGCCGAAGATTCAAACACGAGTAATGAACAAACGAATAAAGATAATTCTTTTGTCGATACCAACAGTCAAGTTGCCGGTGTTAAAGAAGGCGATGTCGTCAAGACTGATGGAGAATTTATTTATTATGCGAGTCGATGGGATTCCAAAGTTCGCGTGATGTCGGTGGATAATCAAAATTTAGTAGAATACGTTACAACGATTGAATTAAATACCGAAAATGAAACGGTCTATACAGACTCGATGTACCTTACTGAAGATTACTTAATTATTATTGGTTACCGCTATAACTTAACCCAATCTAACTGTACCCAAGAAGATGAAAATGGCGACATTTATTTCTGTGCTGATTTTATGTGGTGGCAACCCACAGGTTCTGTGATGATGATTGATCGCGACTCCTTAGAAATTGCTTATAGTCTACAAACGGATGCTGCCTTTATCGATCACCGTATTGTCCCAATCATGGACGGTGAAACGATTGTCCAAGAAACCCTTTTCTTAGTGGGTCACTATTATTTTTATTCATATCAACAAGGGCAAGAATTAAGACCTTCCTATATTGAAAACGATGGTGAAAAAGCCTATATGCCTTACACTTCAATGACCTATATCAACGAAGATAATTTATATGCGATGACAACCTTAACTGGGATTCCACTTGTGTCTGATTCAACCGCTTTAACCTATGAAACATCGGGTTATTTAGGAACCACGCCCGATTACAAAAAATTATATGTTAATTTTGAACATCTCTATTTAGCGCAATCCAATTATGTTTGGGAAGAACCTCAAAGTTATCAAACCACGACCATTATGAAATTCGATCTTGAAATCGAAACCGGGGCATTAACCTTGGTTGCGGTGGGTTCCATTCGCGGGGTCGCAGTCAATCAATTTGCCCTTGATGAATTTGAAGGTAACTTTAGAATTGCCACGACCGATACCGTTTGGGATTGGCGCGCAGGCGAATGGTGGTGGTCTTGGGAAAATCGCTCGATAACCAATCGTCTTTACGTGTTAACAGATTTAGCAGATGGTAGTTTTGGCATCACTGCTTTAATCGAAGAAGGATTAGGTAAACCCGGAGAATCGATTATGTCAGTTCGTTTTCAAGGCGACTTGGCTTATATCGTCACCTTCTTAAGAACCGATCCTTTATACATCGTGGATTTAAGCAATCTTGCGAATCCAGTTATTCGTGAAGAAATTGTCTTACCTGGTTTTGACACCTATCAACATCCATGGGG
>CAIMWL010000030.1 GCA_903845135.1 uncultured Caryophanales bacterium | reverse complement strand
TCGATTGATTTCACTGCAGACGCAAGAGCCAGTGAAGATATATTTAAAGGCAATGCAGAAGCGTATCGCAAAATTCGTAATACATTCAAATTCATGTTAGGAAACTTATCGGAAGGGGATGGTTTATTCAATCCAACTCAATTCCCTATTCCCCACTACAGTTGGATTGATGAACTATTATTAACCAAACTGAATCAGGTTACGCAACAAGTTAAATTAGCAATGGATCAATTTAATTTTTCTGAAGCAAGTTCAACTTTATTAACGTTTATGACCCAAGATTTATCCTCTTTTTATCTCGATATTACCAAAGATATCCTTTATTGTGAGGCTAAAACATCATTGCGGCGGTTGCAAGTCCAACATGTGCTCTATGAAGTGACCTTAAGACTGATGAAATTATGGACCCCAATCATGCCTTTTACCATGGAAGAAGTGTTTCGTTTATTTGCTTTTAAAGATATCATCTCGGCGCAGTTACTCGATTATCCAAAAGTCGAAAAGTTCCAGGAATCCGCATTACTAACGTATCAACAGTTCCTAAAATTAAAAGAAGTCGCGAATAAAGCATTAGAAGGTTTACGCAGTCAAAATCAAATTGGTAGTGCTCAAGAAGCTAAAATTTCACTAGTAGCGCCTCGAGCATTAGCCCAATCCCTCCAAGCTTTACCTAGTAGAGAAAGAAATCGGCTATTTATTGTTAGCCAAGCAGTGGTGGTTGAAGGTGACGACTTGAGGGCTGAAGCGATGCCTGCAGGTGGCCAAAAATGTCCACGATGCTGGAATTATTTTTCGACACTACATGCTCATCAAGAGCACCAAGTTTGTGATCGTTGTTTAGAGGTTTTATCAACGTGAATCAAAACTTGTTAGCCTATTTAAAGTCTTGGTATGTGCAACTATTTTTTTGGTTATTGCTATTGGATTTTTTTACCAAACAATGGGCGGCAATGACCGCAATTAATGAAACCGTCATTGATGGTTTCTTTTATCTAACCTATTCAAGAAATACCGGCGCTGCATGGTCTATTTTAGCTGGCAATCAATGGCTATTGGCCTTGATTTCATTGACAGTAGGAACCACTTTACTCTTTTATTATCTAAAACAATTTACTGCTTTTAACGTTTGGAATCATCTGGCAATCAATTTATTTTTAGCCGGTACTTGGGGTAATTTTATTGATCGCGCATTTTATCAAGAAGGCGTGATCGATTTTCTATCTTTTCATTTTGGTGATTATATCTTTCCGACCTTTAATGTGGCGGATAGTGTGCTGACGATTGGGGTCATCATCCTCATTATTTTCAGTGTTTTTGAAAGGCCAACAAAATGAAAATTGACGCAAAAGACATCGATTCAAGATTAGATCAATGGTTGGCAAAAACCGATTCAAAGCATTCACGAGCGAGATGGCAATCTCTGATTGATGATGGTTATGTCCTCGTCAATGGGGTCAAAACCAAATCAAGTCATCGCTTGACTTTGAAAGACGAGATTACGCTTTTACCATTTCCGACTGAAACCATTTCGATCAAGCCCGAAGCGCTGCCGCTCGAAATTGTTTACCAAGATCAAGACCTTGCTATTATTTTCAAACCCCAAGGCATGGTCGTTCATCCTGCTCCAGGCCATCCTTCCGGAACGTTAGTGAATGCTTTACTCCATCATCTAAAAGACTTAAGTGGCATTCATGGCGAAATCCGCCCTGGTATTGTCCATCGCTTAGATAAAGACACTTCTGGTTTGATGGTAGTTGCAAAACATGATGCTTCTCATCGTTTTCTTGCTGCGCAATTGAAAGACCATGAGATGAAACGCGATTATTATGCATTAGTTCGAGGTGTGATTAAAGAAAACAAAGGCAAAAT
>CAIMWL010000029.1 GCA_903845135.1 uncultured Caryophanales bacterium | reverse complement strand
CTCAAGAGCGAAGGTAAAGCACGGTTTGTCGTCATTATCTCTATTATAGCGAATCGTTTATAATGTCGGTAAGATGAGAATTTTAGTCGTCAGTCAATATTATTACCCTGAAAGCTTTGCCATCACCAATATTTGCGAGGGCTTGGTCAGATTAGGGCATCGTGTGCAAGTTTTAACAAGCAAACCCCAATATGGTTTTGGCCAAGTCCCTAAAGATTATCAAAAGATTACCGATGAAATTGTCAGTGGGGTGAATATCCATCGGGTTCGAACTTTTGCAAGAAAACGTTCAATATTAAGCATTTTATTAAATTATTTCACTTTTTATCGGGCAGCGATGCATGATATTGACCAACTACCTGGCAAATACGATGTGGTGATGTCAGTATCCTTGTCACCTTTAATGTCGATTGCCCCAGCGATTCGGTATGCTAAAAAACATCACATCCCCCATTTACTGTATGCAGTCGATGTCTGGCCCGAATCGTTGTTAGTTAATCCAAAGATAAAGCCTAATCGCTTTATCTATCAGATGTTGAAGCGATGGAGTTTAGCTTTGTATCGACAAGTCAGTCAAATCGTCGTTGGTTCTCCAAGTTACGTGCCCCATTTTAAGCAACTTGTTGATGAAGATCGCGTCTCACCAAAAGCTCTTGTTCAACCTGCGATGATTGAAACATTTGGCAATGAAAAAATTGACTACGGGGATGGATTTCATCTTGTTTATGCTGGGAATGTCGGCACCATTCAACACCTGAACTTATTGATTCATGCATGGAAACGAACGGGACCCCAAGATCATCTCCATATCATTGGGGATGGTTCTCAATTATCAGCATTAAAAGACATCGTCAAAGTTTCTCCATTTCTACATCGCATTCATTTTTACGCCCATCAGACGCCAGAAAATCTAGGCAAATTTCTGATGGATGCCGATGCATTTTATGTGGGCCTTCATACGCCGGGTATTGTCGGTAAAACCATTCCCCATAAATTGATTCAATATTTGCCTTTTGGTCATCCAATTTTAGGGTATATCCAAGGGGATGGCTTGGCGATATTAAAATCATTAAAACCGAGTTTTATCCTCCAAGCTAAATTTGCGAATCTCCCGCAATTGATTAAAAAAATAAAATCACTTGATGCGGATAAGAAAGCTTGGATTCGCTCTCAACATCAGCAATATTATCTTGAACATTTTGCCGTCGATAAGGCTTGCGAAAGGCTAGTCAATCACTTTAACGAATTAATCCAACGCCATAAACGTTGACCGGTATTCTCGATGCCAAATTGCTCAATTGCAATGGTTTTCGCTTTCATCGCTTGGGTTTGAACCAAACTATAATCCAAGGAAAGAAAACGTTTTAAACTGACGCGAATGCCATCTTCGGATGCATCTTCAATCCATTGTAAACTTTGGGGAAAGTATGATTCAAAAAAAGGATGGCGAGTGGTGAGCGTTGGCGCCCCAGAGGCAATATAATCAAGCACCTTTGAAGGAATTGCGACTGCATCTAATTGAGCATCTAGGGGTCTAGGATTCACATTCACGTAAGCACCAGCTTGATATTTTCTTACTTGCAGCGGCGATAATAATCCTAAATATTTGATGTGCCGATGTTGTTGACTTAATTGCTCGATCATACTCGCTTCTGGTCCAAAACCGGCAATGAGTAGATCAAGATTAGGGTGATTGAGTTGTAAAAATCCTTTGAGTAAAGCCTCAATGCCATAACGATTGTATAGGGCTCCTGAAAAAAAGAGATAAGGTCGTGGATTTTGTTTAGCACCAATTGCAGGTTCAACGATGCCAGGTATCACCAGTTGTGGTTTTTGTTGAGGATTAAATAATTGAAGTAAGGTTTCGGTGATGCCAATATAGGCGAAATGATGTCGATGCAGTTTGCGCCACTGCTTTGCTTTTTGTTTACTGACGCCCGTTAATTGTTCTGGACTATCGGTGAAAATCCCAATGGTGCGAATTCGAGGATGATGGCGATATCGCTTAGCAAAATGGGCTGCTAAACCACTATTCCCATCGACAAATAGATAAATTAAATCGGTTTTGATTTTTAATAAATTTTTGAGATAACGATGCGTAGCCCAAGATAACCATAATGCTTTTAAATACCGTTGATTTGGATGGGCAAATTGGACATAAACTTGTTGGTTCTCGCGATGTATCAATTCTGGATGCCAACGAACTGCTTTTGATGTGGTACTTGGCGGTAGACAAATAATCTGAATGGGGGTTTGTTTTGCTAAGCTTTGAATCCATCTTGAAACATATAATTGATGACTTGGATTGATGATATCACCCGCATCAATTCTTGATTGAAAGATCACGGGCGGTAACACTGAACTCAGTAAGACAAATTTATTCATGATTTAATTCCCAACAAATCGAGGTGAACTTTCACCATTTTTTCTATGGTGTATTGTCTGGCGATTGCTAAACTTGCTTCTGGATTTTGAAGAGTGATTAATTGCTTCACTTTTTTAGGAAAAGACTCGATTGCTTTTAAGGATAGGCGGTATCCATTGACGCCTTGTTGAATTAAAACACGACTAGAAATGACCGCATCTGAACTTAAAACTGGAATGCCTTGTGATAGCGCCTCATTGACCACATGCCCATAAATATCTTCTTTACTTAAAAGCACGAAACCATCACTTGCACGTAGCATTGACAGTAAAAGATTTTTCGGTTGAAATGGTTTGAGAATAATATTCGTCAGTTGCTCACGCTTAATCCAGCGTTGATAGAGATTTTTTAACGGGCCATTGCCGACCACGATCAGTTGATATTGTTTGGGTAGTGCTTTCCAAGCTTTGATTAAAGTTGTGAAATTTTTTCTAGGAATAAATTGACCGATGGATATGAAAATCTTTCCTGATTGGGGAAGGCCAATGGTTTTTCTCAGTAATTTTTTTTCCTCTAATAAAAGCGGTTTTTTTAAAATTTCTTCTTCAAAAATAGTGCTGTATGGATAATGATAAATACGGTCTTTGGTTGCCCCATAATGGATTAAATAATCATCGACTAAAGGTGTTGGAGAAAAATAGCCGATTGCCCCGGCAATCAGTTTTTTCTTAAGGGCGAACTTCCAAGGCATATCCTTGCGAATGACACCACCATTAACATAAAGATAATAAGGCATTTTATGTTTCTGTAAATATAGAATGGTGAGGATCGAAGGTCGGGCGACTGACCATCGCAAGGATTTCCCCGGTGGCGGGACGGACGATCAGG
>CAIMWL010000028.1 GCA_903845135.1 uncultured Caryophanales bacterium | reverse complement strand
GGTAAATTCATCATTTCATTACTGGTTAAATTTTACCAAATTACGATGATGAATACTATGAAAAAAAGGTGAAAAATCTTTATAACATGAATGACAAAATCTCGTTTTTACCAATATAATTGACCCCATAAGATTCAAATTCAATTCTTAAAGTTGGTGAGGGATAAAATACCGTCGGTTGTTTCGCTTCCCAGTCAGCCAAACCCTGAAAGGCAATCCAGTTTTCCAGTTGAGGAAGGATCGCTTGGGCGTGTGGACAATTGGGTAAAGCGTATAAAGTAATCATGAAAATTCGTTCGTCTGGTGGTGAAAATGTTAAACTTAATTGAGAAGCTAAACCACCCGTGAAACACTCCACCAAAGACCATAAGCACAACCCGATTAATCTTTTTTTCATCATGGTTAATTATGAATAGATTAGAACTTCGCAAACCAAACCAAGTTTTAGCCTGGATTGCACTCATGAGTGGCATCCAAATCATCATTTTATCGATTAATATCGTATTACCCATGGTAGGTTATTGGCTTACTTATGGATTACCATTTATCAACCTAATGGTGTATTATCGAACGGATATAAGAGCGTTTTTAATTTATTCCATCACCACGATGGTTTTAGTTTTGTTTTTTATTCAACCTGCTCTAGAAACGCTGTTATTTTATACTTTTCCGTCATGGTTATTAGGCATTGGTTATGGTCTCGCATTAAAGAAAAAGGCAAGTTTATTAACTTTAATGGTCGTCTTATCCATCGTTCAATTCGGAATTCTCTATATCATGCAAGTAATGACCTTCCAATTTTATCAACTTGATTTTTTGAGTTTAATTTATCAATTATTAAATTTAGATCGACAAACGTCAGTGACGCTCCTGGATCCGATTTTAATCTACGCGATTGCCCTATTACAACTGTTCATTGGTTTATTGTTAATCTATCCACTCATTGAACGCTTTCAATTACCAATTCAATATCAACTATTCTTTTCCCAGACTGGATTAAAGTTTTTTATCGGGTTATGGTTGATGACGATTTTGATGTTGATTTTAGCGCCATCTTTAGCGTATTTTGCCCTTGGTCCTTTGGTATTTTTCACCATTTACAGTTACAGTTACTTATTGGTAAAAGCCTCGCGAATAAACCGATCTATCTTAATATTCAGTCTCATTGTTTATCCCTTTATCAATGCGATTTTAAGTTCAGTATTTGCTGGTCCCTATCGAATCTTTTCTGTCTTATTTCTTACATTTTTTCCCATGGTTATCGTTCTTTTCAATTCCATCACCCAAAAGCATCAAAATGCTTTAATATAAAAGCATGGACTTACTAGTTAAATTATTTAAACGGATTGCCCTTGGTGCGCTTTACCTTGTTGGTTCGCCTTTAATTGCATTCGCCTTTGCCATTTTTCTCACCTACGGATTACTTGTGTTTATCGGTGTGGCTTTAAAATCGATTTATTTATTTTTCTCTGGTCGGGGCGTGTTTACGCCTTTTCCTGAAGATTTAGTCGCACACAAACGCTACCAATTTATCATGAAACAAACCCCTAATACTCACAAAGCTGAACCAATTGTCACGCCTTTACCGTCCACACCAACGGGACCAAAATCATGATTTTATTCACAGCACCTGTTCCTAACATCAATCAACGCTTAGAGTTACTTTATTTATTAATTGCTTTAGTTTTATTAGCCTTGGCATTAGTCGGTGGCATTGGTTGGATCTTTGAAACCTTAATTAAGAAATATGGCGATCAAGTGGATGCAGAAACCTGGAAAATCTACGAAACCAGAACCGTCAATACCCCAAAAGAATTCGCTAAAATCGCTTATAAAAAAAGTCATCGTCAAGCATTTAAAGATTATTTTTGGGCACTCTTAACCATTGTGTTAATGCTCGGTATCCTTTTTGGATATATGACGTTGATGAACGATCCGACGTTAATTGCCGATTTAACCAACTATGAAACCCGAGGCTTTAATACCATTTTTCCAATCTTTGATTGGGCGAACATTCCCACGAGTAATTTTTTTGGTTTAAATATTATTTCTGATTGGCCAACGTTATTAAATGTCCCAAGATTTGTTCCTGAAGCGACCATCTCTTATGTGATTTTTTTACTAACTCTGTTTGGTGGATTATTACTGACCAGAGCAACCTTAGCCCTGATTGGTCGAACCCTGCGAATTCAAAATAAACGCAACCAAATCTTTATGAAGAATTTAGATGACGTCGCGAAGAAACTTTAATTATTCAATAATCGCTCAACGTAAGCAATCATCTGCAAAATCACATAAATTGCAAGACCGATATTCACAATCCAAATAAAAATCGTCATCCTTCTTAAAGAAGTTTTTTTTCTTTCATAAGCCTCTTTTTCAAGGTCTTGTTGAATATTTTCTTCTAAGGGTTCTTCAAACATACGTTGAAATTAGTATAGCAAGGAACCTGGTGTTCGGGGATAAGGTTGGGTGTCGCGAATATTGTTAACCCCGGTTAAATACATTAACAAACGATCAAATCCAATCCCAAATCCCGCATGAGGAACGCCGCCATATTTGCGTAAATCTAAATACCATTCAAGCCCAGCTTTGTTTCCGTGCTCAATCATTTTCTTTTCGAGTAAATCAAGGCGTTCTTCCCGTTGCGACCCACCGACAAGTTCACCGACTTGAGGAACGAGTAAATCACAAGCTGCCACTGTTTTACCATCGTCATTTAGGCGCATGTAAAATGCTTTAATTTCTTTAGGATAATTGATAATAAAGACAGGACCCTTGGCAATGGTTTCTGATAAATATCGTTCGTGTTCGGTTTGCAAATCCATGCCCCATTCAATATTTTTATAGGCAAATTCAACCCCATTCTTGACGGCTTTTTGTAATGCCGTAATCGCTTCCGTATAGGTCATACGTTGAAAAGGTTTTTGACGAACTGCTTGCAGTCTTTGCACTAAGGTTGTATCAATAAATTGATTAAAGAAAGCCATTTCTTCGGGTGCATGTTTAAACGCGTAATCCAAACAATATTTCACACAGTCTTCAATTAAATTCATGTCGTCATTTAAATCCGCAAAGGAAATTTCTGGCTCTATCATCCAGAATTCTGAAGCGTGTCGCGAGGTATTACTGGGTTCTGCTCGGAAAGTTGGACCAAAGGTATAAACATCTTTAAACGCTAATGCAAATGCTTCAACGTGTAATTGACCAGACACGGTTAAGGAGGCAGG
>CAIMWL010000027.1 GCA_903845135.1 uncultured Caryophanales bacterium | reverse complement strand
TCTTCATTGAGAATATTTTCTACCCGTAACGCCACATCGCGTTGCGCTTCTTTTAATAACCGTTGTTGAATTTGGCGATAGGTGACAAACTTGCCGGATTTTCCCACAAAGGGTGAAGAATTCGGCGCGAACGTCATTTGGAGTGTTGGTTCAGAAATCGCAATCGGAGGTAAAGGACGAATGTCATCGTTTTGACATAAGGTTTCACCAACGTTGATATCCGCAATGCCGGCAATCCCGACAATATCACCAGCGTGAGCAATCTCCCGTTCTTGTCTTTCTAATCCAACAAAGGTAAACATTTTTAAGACTTTCACTGGTTTTAAACTTCCGTCTAATCGCGATAACGTATACCCTTCTTGAATTTTTAAAGTGCCAGACTTGACAATGCCAATCCCAATACGACCGACGAAATCGTTATAGTCAATTAAACTCGGTTGAAATTGTAAGGTGCCACTAGGGAAAACTCTAGGAGACGGTATTTCCGCAATAATTAAATCAAACACAGGACCAAAACCTTTTTTCTGAGATTTTGGATCGGCTTCAAAACTACAGGTTCCATGCAACCCAGAAGCATAGACCACTTTAAAATCTAAAAATGCTTCAGGGGCGTTTAGTTCAATAAATAACGATAAAACATCGTTCACGACTTTGGTTAAATTGACATTAGGGCGATCGACTTTGTTGATGACCACAATTGGTTTAACGTTAGCTTCCAAAGCTTTTTTTAAGACAAATCGCGTTTGTGGCATGGGTCCTTCTAATGCATCGATGAGTAGTAAACAACCATCCACCATGTTCATGATGCGTTCGACTTCACCACCAAAGTCAGCGTGCCCTGGTGTGTCTAGAATATTAATCTTGTAATCTTTATATTGCAGACCGGTTGCCTTGGCAAGAATGGTAATACCGCGTTCTTTTTCAATCGCGTTATTATCCATCATCCGTTCATTGGTCGCTTGATTATCTCGAAACATGTTCGCAGATTTAAAAAGCTGATCCACCATCGTGGTCTTTCCGTGGTCAACGTGGGCAATAATGGCAATATTTCTTACTTTCATGATGTCTTTCCAAACGAGATAAGCATATGCTAAAAATGATGAAAATGCTATCTATTTTCATTTCATTACTTTAACGAACTAAATCATTAAAACAAAAGTTGAATAAAAGCATTAAAATATAAGAAGGAGTTCAACATGTATCAATCTAAATTAAAATCACCTTTACTTGATCAATTGTTTCAAACCATTCTTAAACTTGAAGATGTGGAGGCTTGCTATCGCTTCTTTGAGGATGTTTGTACGATTCAAGAATTACAAGATTTAGCTGTTCGATTTGAAGTCGCAAGACTATTAAATGATAAGAAATCTTATGCAGAGATTGTGAAATTGACCAAAGCCTCAAGTGCAACAATCTCTCGTGTTAATCGTGCTTTAGTCTATGGAGCAGAAGGTTATCAACGCGCCTTAAAGAAAACCAAATAATCACTTCAAGTGTTTATTGCTTTACTTTGCTAAAGCACTAAAGTATAGTAGTGTGCTATGGAGGTACACTACTATGAATAGCGTACAAAAATCAGCCGTTAGTTTATTCGCCATTGTCGGGTTAGCCAGTTGCGGAGCACCAAGCATTCCCACCACTTTTGATGCACTTGTAGATCGAGGATATGTCATCGTGGGTTTGGATGATACATTCGCACCTATGGGTTTCCGTAATGAACAAAATGAATTAGTGGGATTCGATGTTGATCTTGCGAAACTTGTTTTTGAAACTCTTGATATTGAAGTTCGTTTCCAACCGATCGATTGGGCAGCAAAAGTCCTAGAACTTGATGCAGGGAATATTGACATGATTTGGAACGGATTAACGATTACCGAACCAAGAAAATTAGAAATGCTTTTCTCTGATCCTTATATTTCAAATCGCCAAATCGTCTTAACAAAGGCAGATGCATCGATCGATACGATTGCAGAATTAGCTGGCAAGACCGTTGCCGCTCAATTAGGCAGTGCGTCTGAAGATGCAGTAAAAGGAAATGCAATTTTTGAAGATTTAGAGGCGCTCATTACCACCGATACCTTTAATTCAGCTTTATTAGAATTAAATGCGGGCAATGTGGATGCAGTCGTTGTCGATGAAATTTATGGCCGTTATCTCATTTCTCAAAATCCAGGAACGTATCGAGTCATGACAGAAACACTCGGTGATGAATTCTATGGTATTGGTTTCCGTTTAGGGAATACCACCATTCGTGACACCGTTAATGACACCTTATTTGATCTCATTGAATCTGGTGAAGCCTTAGCGATTGCTCAAGAATGGTTTGCCGAAGACGTATTCTTAGACCGTGTCGCTTAATTATTGGTTAGAAACCACGCGCTATCTTTGGGATGGTGCGTGGTATAGCATTCAATTATTTACTATCACCTTATTGATTGCGACACCCCTCAGTATCTTATTAGCGGCAATCTATCGTTTCATCACCTTCACAAGACCTATCATCAATTTCTATACCTGGTTATTTAGGGGCACGCCTCTGATGCTGCAACTCTTCTTTTTCTTGTTTGGTTTACCTTCAATCGGGATTGCAGTCGATCGTTATGCCGTGGCAGTCTATGGCTTTGCGATCAATTACACGGCATACTTTGTGGAAATCATTCGAGCAGGCTTAGAATCGATTCCTATTGATCAAGAAGAAAGTGCCTTGGTCATGGGGGCCAACTCAACTTATACTTTTCAAAAGGTACTTTTACCACAAGCCCTGCGCAGTCAATTACCGGTGTTTGCAAATGAATGGATTACCTTAATTAAAGATACTGCGTTGGTCACGGTGATTGCTATCCCAGACTTACTGAGAAAAGTGAGGGAAGTAGTTTCCCGAGACTTTACCGTAACTCCGTTTTTTATTGCGGCTATTTTCTATCTGCTATTTAGTTACCTCATCATTATTGGATTAAAACAATTAGAAAAACGTTTTGAAATGTAAGG
>CAIMWL010000026.1 GCA_903845135.1 uncultured Caryophanales bacterium | reverse complement strand
TGCATTGGTGTACTGAATCGTAAAGGTATAGGTCACGCTATCTTCTTCAATCTCGAATGAGGTCGTGCCAATGGTGAAAGGATCAATTTGATTGAGTGCGGCGTTTAACACTTCACTTTGAAAAGGAAAATCATAATGCGGCATTGCCATTCCTAATGGATAAGTCAAACGATAATCCGTTTGCAAAGGGGCAGATAACGTCGATAAAACCATAAGTGGTAAACATAGTAATTGCATAGGTTCATTTTAAAACATTTCAAATAGAATTGTTTGCAATCTTTACTTGGGGAAACCAGTTGCCTCCCTTATAATGAATCTATGAAAAAACTTACATATCTCATCTTTGCAACGCTCCTTTTGTCATGCACACCTACGAATACTGAAAGTCAAAATAATAGTCTATTGCCATCCGAAGTCACCTCTGTCATCGGTCTAGAAGACACCACGACCGTGGTAGGTCACTATTTTAATCCCTTGAAAGGGGTTAAGATTTTAACCGATACTGGCGAAGATTATGCGAATCGATTACAAGTATCAGGCTCGGTTGATTTTTCTCAACCAGGCACCTATCCACTCACCTATCGTATTCATCGATTACCTTTACAATTTCAGCATATTCGGAATGTAACGGTTGCTCCTGGAACTTATGTTGCACCAACCAATCCTAAAACTTATATCACCACTCCCTTTGCCAGCTTAGGTGAAGGATCGTACCGCACCGGCAGTGCGCCAGGTATCACCCATCCTGTGCAACCAAACTTTATTGAAGCGGACTTATTAGATCGTCCTGTTCCCACCAACCAATGGTGGACTTCCTTAGCCATGTCCAACTATGGCAATAGCAATGGGATCTATAACAATCCTCTTCGCTCTTCTTTTTCTAATGATGGTGTGGAAGTGACCCAATCCGGTGAGGGCTTTACTCAATTTTGGAATCCTGAAGGCAATCAAACTATCGCCCAATTTTCTTTAGCCTTAAAAGACTTTATGATTAAACCAACCAGTTTAAGTGGTAGTTATCAAACCAAGGTGATTGATTATTCGGATAACACGATTAAAGTGGCGATGCGCAATAGCAGTAGTCCTTTAGATCATATGGTGGTGACCTATAACCAAGGTTCACCTTATATCTTTGCAGAAATGGGAAACCGTAATCCCATTACCATTACCGCAGGTACGGATGGGGTTTCCAATTATGAGTACTTCACCTTAGATGGAAACTTACTCAATGAACGCACCTACCAAGGTAATGGATTGATCATTAAATTCCAACAACGACACGTGGGCTACCAAACCAATCCTCCTGCTTCGGTTGGTCAACCCGTCTATGCAGATCGTTACTTTTTACTCAACCTTCCGCAAAACTCCAATATCACCATTAGTAATACCGGTCATCCTTTTGGTCTATATCACAAACTCACGATTTTACTAGGGGATGGTAATTTAATGTCTTTAGGTTCCATTGAAAATGTTCAAGAGGCATCCTTTTATCATCAGTATGCGTACAACATTCCTTTACGTGGTCATGGATTTTATACTGTTAATCGTTACAATAACTTAGTTGAAAATGAGATCTATGTGCAAACGATGAGAACGCGCTTAGATTTAAATGATGAAGCCTTGCTCGCCTTACTCCCGCATCAACATAAAATTATGCTTGGACAAGACTTGATTTCTGAATATTCAACTCGAACGGTTCGAGGTTTATTGAAGATGTTACCCAAAAATAGTTTTATATACTTCTTACCGTTTTATGGGGTTGTTCCAAGTTATACCTTACCCCAAAGTGATGCCTTTTCAGAGGCGACCATGACCAATTATTTAAACAATCTTGATGAACAAACGGATCCATTGAACCCTGAAAACTTCTTTAATTCACCAACCCCATATTGGAACTCAAAAGCAACATATCCGTTATCCCAGGGTTTATTAATCGCCGAACAATTACAAGATGACAATCTTCAAAGCAAATTTTTAACCAAGCTAAAAGATCATCTGGTGGATTGGTTTACCTTTACCTCCACCGAAGATGAGCGCTATCTTTATTACAATGACCGATGGGGCACAACTTATTATTCCGATAATGAATATAATACCGCGAGTGAAATCTCAGATCATAGTTTCACCCATGGTTATTTAATCTTCGCTTCAGCGATTGTCGGTAGAAAAGACCCTGCCTTTTACCAACAATATCGTGAAATGATTCTTTTACTGATGAAAGATTATATGAATCATGATGCCAGTGATGGAAGATTTCCAGTGATGCGAAGTTTAGATCGATATGCAGGCCACTCTTGGGCCCATGGCTTTGGTAGTTTTGCTGAAGGGAATAATTTAGAATCCACCGGTGAAGCCATCAATAGTTGGGTCGCCGCCTACCATATTGCCCAACTGGAAAATAATCGCGGGATGATGGATGCTGCAATCTATGGATACACGCATGAAATGTATGCGGCGCAACAATATTGGTTTGATTATGATCAAGATATTTGGACACAAAAGTATCGTGAATATGCTGGTGTTGCT
>CAIMWL010000025.1 GCA_903845135.1 uncultured Caryophanales bacterium | reverse complement strand
GGCTATCCGTATGGTTTTGATGCCATATTGTTTAAACACTGGTGTCAACCAAGTTTGATACGCTTTAATTGTCGGAATGTTAGGGTGATCTAAAAAAGAATTTAATAACAAATGAGCATGATCAAAAACGCCAAGTTTGACAGAAGTATTACCTAAATCTATCGCCATTAACATACCATTATCCTACTACAAAATTCATCATTTTGCCCGGGACATAAATAACTTTTTTTATCGGTTTTCCTTCAAGATGCTTGCTAACATTCTCATCAAGTTTTGCTAATTTTTCAATTTCATGT
Source organism: uncultured Caryophanales bacterium (assembly GCA_903845135.1). Classification (GTDB taxonomy): domain Bacteria; phylum Bacillota_I; class Bacilli_A; order RFN20; family CAG-826; genus UBA970. The sequence continues at coordinate 65,107 of CAIMWL010000025.1, read as the reverse complement.
TCCTGAATGCCGACGGCAAAAGTTAAAGTGGTTCTTAATTTTCCATTTACTGCAATGGGAAGTTCAAAGGTTTGTTTTTGTAATTTGGTTGAATCAAATTGAGGCCAAGGGTGATAAGCAAGTAAGTCATTGCATTTTAAAATCGACCACAATTCTTCGCCTAAATGGGGCGCAACACAACTTAACATTTGTACGAAACCTTTAAGAAAGGAAACGGGAATGGTTTTAGCTTTATAAACATCATTAATAAAAATCATCATTTGAGAAATCGCCGTATTTAATTGTAATGATTCAAAATCTTCTGTCACTTTTTTAATCATGAAATGGTAACTATAATCGAGAATACCATCACTGTTTTCCACCCAACGATCGGTGTACTCTGTTTCACTAAATAATCGATAGACGCGATCTAAGAAACGCCTTGACCCTTCTAATCCTTGATTCGACCAAGGTAATGCCGCTTCTAAAGGACCCATAAACATTTCATATAAGCGTAATGTATCGGCACCAAACTCCTCAATGATGTCATCAGGATTGACAACATTCCCTCTCGATTTGGACATTTTTTCACCATTTTCGCCAAGGATCATGCCTTGGTGAAATAATTTTTTAAATGGTTCCTCGGTATGGACTACACCAATATCAAACAAAAATTTATGGTAAAAACGAGCATACAACAGGTGTAATACTGCATGTTCCGCACCGCCGATATAAAGATCAACAGGTAACCAATGTTTAAGCAGTTTTTCATCGGCGATAACTTGGTTATTCTTGGGATCTAAGTAACGAATGTAATACCAACAACTTCCAGCCCATTGTGGCATGGTGTTTGTCTCCCTCACATACGCTTTACCATCCATCACCACATCCAACCAATCGATAGCATTCGCTAATGGAGACTCGCCGGTACCAGAAGGTTTAAATTCTTTTAATTCTGGTAATAGTAGAGGTAATTGATTTAACTTTAATGGAACGATGCTTCCATCTTTTTTGCTAATTAAGACCGGAATAGGTTCACCCCAATATCGCTGACGAGAAAATAACCAGTCACGAAGTTTGTAATTCGTTTTAAATTGACCTTTTTTCAATGAAATCAGTTTTTCGGTGATGACTTTTTTAGCCTGTTCATTCATCAAACCATTGATGAGAGGTGAATGGATATGACGACCATCCTCAACCATGGCTGCATGGTCGCTACTACCTTCAATGACAGGACGAATAGGTAATTCGTATTTTTTGGCAAACTCAAAATCGCGTTCATCATGGGCGGGGACTGCCATCACTGCACCTGTTCCATAACCATAGAGAACATAATCCGCAGTCCAAATCGGTAACGCTTCCCCATTGATTGGATTGATGGCAAATGCACCAGTGAAGACACCAGTTTTGTCTTTATTTAATTCGGTCCGATCTAGATCAGATTTGGTCGCGGTGTTTTGAAGATAACTTTCCACATGGTTTCTTTGCGATGGTGTCGTAATTTTTTTAAGTAATGGGTGTTCGGGTGCAAGCACGACATAGGTTGCACCATATAAAGTGTCGGCACGAGTGGTATAGACGGTGAACGTTTCCTTGGATTGTTTTACCTCAAAAACGATTTCAGTCCCGGTCGATTTTCCGATCCAATTTTTTTGCATATCCCTAGTTGAATTTGGCCAATCCACCTGGTCTAACCCTGTTAATAATTTTTCAGCATAAGCCGTAATCTTTAAAACCCATTGACGCATCATTCTTCTTTCTACAGGAAAACCACCGACCTCTGATTTTCCATTTACGACTTCTTCATTCGCAAGGACCGTTCCTAAAGCCGGACAAAAATTGACGGGTTTTTCATCAATATAAGCTAACCCTTTTTCTAATAATTTAATAAAAATCCATTGTGTCCATTTATAATACTGAGGATCAGTAGTGGCAATTTCTTTAGACCAGTCATAACTAAAACCTAAGGCTTTGATTTGCTTTTTAATATTGGCAATATTTTTTTCGGTAAAACCCATCGGGTGGTGATTGGTTTTCAAAGCATATTGTTCTGCCGGTAAACCAAAGGCATCCCAACCCATTGGATGGAGGACATTAAAGCCCTGCATTCTTTTCATTCTTGCAACAATATCCGTTGCGGTATAACCTTCTGGATGTCCCACATGTAAACCTTGAGCGGAAGGATATGGAAACATATCGAGAATGTAATATTTCGGTTTTGAAAAATCATAGACATTGGTGTAAAAAACTTTTCGATCATCCCAAAACTGTTGCCATTTGGGTTCGATTGTCTTATGGTCAAATCCCATAAATTCCTCCTAAAAAAACAAAAACGCCCTTGAAAGGACGCTAATGCGTGGTACCACCTTACTTTGCATAATATTTATGCACGCTTGATAACGTTAACGGAGTTAGCGAAGGTTGTGATAATGGGTGAGAGGAAAGGTTCACTTTCTTTAGTCCATTCAACCTTATCAACATTCTAACATAATTGGGGTGAAAATCGTTGCAAATTTACCATAGCAATGGTAAGATTAGCACGTTGTCTGGAGGAATCAATTTATGGCAAGAGTGTGTGCAGTATCAGGTCGCGGCCCGATGAGCGGTAATGCTCGTTCTCATAGTTTACGTGCAACCCGTAGAACTTGGAATTTAAATTTACAAAAATATCAAATTACTGAAAATGGGATTACAAAAACAGTAAAGATGTCTGCCCGTGCTTATCGAACCTTGATGAAAAATCAAGCTACCCGATAATCCATTCGACTTGGGTTAAGAAAACCCACAGCATCATATTCGCTAACGATAACCACTGCGTGTAGGCCATCACAAAAAAAGTTGGTCGACGATACAGTGGTTTTTCATTTCCACTCTCCATTTTTTCTAGCAAAGCCCAATCGGTAAGTTTTGGGTTTAAAACCAAGATTAATTGAAAAACACCTTGGGCCAGAGTTGTCCATGGCAAAAAGGTTTGTAATCGATTATAAGGTGACATAAAAATCAGGTAACTACTTAATAATAAGATGGCAACGACACTCACCAGAAACAACGTAACCAAGGCAAGATAGATTTCGATTCTTTTAGGTTGGAAAGTAAACATTCCCATCGTCGATATTAAAAAAATAATCATTAAACTTAGTAAAAGATAGGTCAAGGGTTGGTTTGGATAAACAAATAATCCTTCCCAATAGGCAAATAAAGCTACTAAAAAAGAAATCAATAATCCGTTTAATGGTTGAAAGGTAAATTGAAAAGCCAAAGGCTTTTGGTGAAGTTCAAAGGGTAAATGATGATAAAAAACATATGCCTTTTGATTGATTTTTTTAAATTGATTGCAGCCAAAGTATAAATATCCTGCTCCTAAAATAAAGGTCAAGATCCAAAGCATCCAGATTAAAGATTCATTCATGCTTGAGTTGTTTGATCGTTTTAGAAAAATGAGATTGTTTGAATAAATAACTACCAACGACGAGGATATCAACGCCAGCATCGATACAAGATTTCGCGGTCTCTAGATTAATACCCCCGTCCACTTCAATAAGACCGGTTAACTTAGAGTTATGAAGTTGTTGGCGAAGCCATTTAATTTTTTCTAAAGCGGCAGGCATAAATACTTGTCCACCAAAACCTGGTTCCACTGACATTACTAAAAATAGATCAAGAACCCCGAGTAAAGGTTTTAATACTTCAACCTTGGTTTGAGGTTTAATGCTGATGCCAGCTTTAACCCCGAGCTGATGTAATTGTTTGACCCATGCCAAAATCGTTTGCGTATCTTTTGCAGTTTCATAATGAAAAGTAATGATATTGGCACCGGCTTTAGCAAAAGCTTCAAAATAATTAGCAGGATTTGAAATCATTAAATGCACGTCATGGACAATGGAAAATTGAGAAGTAATCGCTTGAACAATTGGCAAACCAAAAGAAATATTGGGAACGAAATGGCCATCCATCACGTCATAATGGAGATAGTCGGCTTTTGCCTCAATAACACGTTTAACCTCCGTGTCTAATGAAAGAAAATTACTGGCAAGTAAGGATGGGGCGATAAAGATCTTTTTCATGCATTAATACTCCTTTTGTTCTGGTAATGGCGCTAACATCTTAAGGTAATCTTGATAGATATCTAATGGGATTTTACCATTTTTTACTGCTTGAAGAATCTGGCATCCAGGTTCATGTTGATGGGTACAATTAAAAAACTTACACTTGGAAAATTGCTCTTCAAAACCTGGAAAGACTTTGGCCAGATCACTTTTTAACATCGGTAATTCCAAGGAGGAAAATCCTGGGGTGTCGGCAATAAACCCACCATGCCATGGTAATAAGACCACCTCTTTGGTTTGATGTTTACCCCGTCCCAATGCTTCTGAATAGGTGCCAATTTGTCGAGAGAATAATGGATTTAATGTATTAATGATGGTTGATTTCCCCACCCCGGTTTGCCCAGCAAACGCAATCACTTTTTTTGGACCCATTAGCTTGATTAAGGCTTGAAGATCAGGATGATGTTTATCAAAAAATAGCACCTTGAAACCGTGTTGTTCCAGGTAGGTAAAATCTTGGTGATAGTCTTGAATGTTTCCTTGGTCGATTTTGGATATGATATTGGTGATGTTTAAATTATAATATCGGCCAAAACTGATGAACTTAGCAAGGAGAAAAAAAGAGTAAGCAGGTTCCACTAAACTTGAGACAATAATCAAATCGCTGAGATTACTCACCCTTGGGCGTTTAATAAAAGTATGACGGGGGTGAATGGCAGTGATAATGCTATTTTTTTCATCAAAGTCAACCTGATCACCTACCACTGGTTTTAATGATAATTTATCGGTTTTACGCAGATGACAAGAATAAATGCGATCGTCGTTATAGACTAAATATTTGCCAAAATCTAAATTTACAATCGTCCCGGTCATACTTCATCTACTTTTAATCCCAGTAATTTTGCCCAGAACGATCGTTTTGGGGTTATTAATTTAGGATGATCTAGACATTCTTTAATATCCCTTTGGAATTCCAGGACCGATCGATATCGGTCATTTGGATTTTTTCTGCAGGCTTTGAGAATAATATTTTCGATGATTCTTGGGGTTGAAGGAATCCATTGTCTAGGGGATGGAAATCTTTCTTTGATATGGCGCATCGCCACCGTAATTTGATTGTTCCCTTCATAAGGGACTTTGCCGGTGATCAACTCAAAAAACGTAATCCCTAAAGAATAAATGTCGCTTTTGAAAGTTGGGGATTGCCCGTTGGTTACTTCGGGTGGTAAGTAATGAACCGACCCAATGATCACTTGACTTTTAGTGACGCGACGAGAATTCTCAAAAAAAGCAATGCCAAAATCACCGAGTTTGATTGTTTCATCAGGGGTTAAAAAAACATTATCAGGTTTAATATCGCGATGGATAACCAAGGAGTTATGGGCGAAGGCAACTGCGTCACAAAGTTGATACATCATTTCACAAGCTTGCTTAAAACTAAATCGTTTTTGTTCATCCAACAACCCTCTTAAGGTTTTGCCTTTAATCAATTCCGAGGCCATATAGGGTAAGTTTTGATGGTAACCAATATTGATCACCCGAACAATATTAGGGTGATTTAAGGAAGCGGAAGCGCGTGCTTCCCTTTCAAATCGAGTGACATTATCTTTTGATTTAATCGCATTTTCTTTAATAATTTTTAAAGCGATTTCTTTACCTGTAATTAAATCTTCAGCTTGATAAACATAGGCAAATCCACCTTCGCCTATTTCTTTAATGATGCGGTAGCGTTCATCAATGATATCGAAATCTTTAATCATGTTTCAGATTCCCAAATTGCCACGGCAATATTGTCATTTCCGCCATTGGCATTCGCTAAGTTAATCAATGAATCCACCTTTTGTTGAGGGGTGTCTTTTGAACGAATGATACTTGATAATTCACCTTCGGTAAGATTGTTATACAAGCCGTCACTACAAACAAGAATCGTTTGTCCGGTATAGGGAATAATTTTGACATCATAGGAAACGGAGGTATTGAGACCTAAAGCATTGAGTAAAACATGTCGTTGCGGGTGATTCGCTTTTTGCGCTTCTGTTATTTTTCCTTGCCGGAACAAATATTCGACATAGGTTTGATCTTCTGTAGCCTGCGTTAATTGTTGACCTTCAAAGAGATAGACTCTAGAATCGCCTATGTTTAAGATGATTAAGTCTTTATTGACGATTAAGGCGATGACAAGCGTTGTGCCCATTTCCTTTAAAGATGAACTTTTTTGGGCTTCTTGATAGATCGTGCGGTTTGCTTGCACCACTTGTTGCCGTAACCAAAGGGTGGCAGTTTTAGAAGTTAATAAACCAAATGTATTTTTAAAACCTTTGATTAAGGATTGCATCGCTAAGCGACTAGCAAGATCGCCACGGGCATGACCACCCATCCCATCTGCAACCCCTAGCAAAACATCCTGATGGCGATTGACCATCGCCACCACTTGATCCTCATTGCTGGTTCTCACCTTGCCAATATCAGTTTTAAAGGCAAAACTACCGCGTTTCTTCATGCTTATGTTTTGCCCTCAATTGTCCACATGCTGCTTCGATATCATGACCAAATTCTTTTCGTACGGTTGCATTGATGCCAAGTTCAATTAATTTTGACATAAACGCATTCACCGCTTGAGGATGGGGGCGACGATATTCATTCTCCATCACCGCGTTGTAAGGAATTAAATTGACATAACAAAATAGATCTTTAATTAAAGCCGCTAACTGAATGGCATGCTCAATTTGATCATTGATGCCTTCAATCAAAATATATTCAAAGGTAATGCGCCGACCTGAATTGGTTTGATAATCTTGAATCGCAGGAATGAGCTTTTCTAAAGGGAAGGCTTGATTAATTTTCATCAATCGTGTGCGAATTTCATTGGTTGGAGCATGCAAAGAAACTGCTAAGTTAATTTGCAAAGGTTCATGCCCGTATTGCTTGATTTTTTCGGGAAAACCAGAGGTGGAAACCGTAATATGACGAGCGCCAATTGCTAGGGCCTTATTATGATTAGCAATGCGAATAAAATTCATCACATGGTCATAATTATCAAAAGGTTCACCTGTTCCCATCGCCACAATATGACTCACTCTTTCTTTTCGACCTTCGGCATCTAAAAGGTCATTCATGACGACGATCTGAGCAATCATTTCTCCCGCGGTTAAATTTCGTTGACGTTTTAATAAGCCTGATGCACAAAAAGAACAGCCAATATTGCATCCCACCTGCGTGGTAACACAGATGACATTGCCATAGTTGTAGCGCATTAAAACCGCTTCAATTAAAAATCCATCTTCAAGTTTTAAAAGTAATTTAACAGTCCGATCTAATGAATCACGCCGAACATGAATGACAGGTAATTGAAAATGAAAATGTTTTTCAAGCGCTTGTCTTAGTTCAAGGCTCAAGTTAGACATCGCTTGGAAATTTCGAATTTTCTTTTGATAAATCCAATCGTAAATGACACTGCCATAAAAGGCCTTTTGTCCCCAAGATTCAAGGGTATTTTCTAATTGAACTAAGGTTTGTCCAAAGATACTTTCCATATTATTTTTGCTTTCTCATTGCTGCAACATACAATGCTGTATTTAGTTTATCAAAAGGGAAATATTGAAATTCTTGAATTAACTTAAATGCTGAATGCGTTGACAAGAAATCGGCAATTAAGTACTTTCCTTCTTTATGATTAAGCGTGTTGACGCCATAAAATAGTAAACCACCTTCCTCTACAAATTGACTCGCTTCATGAATAGCCGCATGTTGATTTTGAATGAGCAAATCAAGTTCTTCTTGTTGAAATTGAAAGAAAAAATCCGGAAGTGAACGAATTAAGTCAAATTTAGAACATTGCGGAACCACCATGACGACGTCTTGCGGTTTTGATAAATGGGTAATTAAACCTTTGGGTTCAGATTCATATAATGAAACGTTTTGTAATTCAAAAGCTTGTAATGATTTTTGCATGGCGAGCTTTCTTTCAACTGAATTGGTCACAATATTGATTTTAATTTGTTGTTCGGTATAAATTGGCAATTCTAAATATAAAGCTTGAGGTCTTGTTTCGACCAATAACATTTCACCTTTAACATTATCAAAACTAAATTGTTTCACGATATCGGTAACGGCAAGTCTTTGTTGAAAGATTAAATTTTTGGCGTAGGCTGGATGATTTTTTAACGGTTCTTTGCCTTGATAGATCACGGTATCCTCAACGGGCGTGGCAATCAGTTCAGGATAGCGCTCAATCAATTTTTCTGTAGAAATCTTTATAGTGTTCACGCGGCAGGCTTGCAAAACAGGTTTATTATTCGTAGATAAAATTTTAAGGGTGAGTGGAAACCCAAAATGTTTAATCCACATTTGCACCAACCAATCGGGTGTATTGTATTTTATGCCCAAGTAGGTTACTGAGTTTTCCTTGATGGAAGGATCAATTAAATTTCTTCCAGGAGCCGCTAAATTAATAACCGAATCGATTCGATCCTGAGCAATCTTTTTTTCGCCCAAAAAGGCTTTGAGAAAGAGGATAGTGGCCTCATGCGGAATTCGTTTAACAAAAACATTATTACCGATAGCCGTTTGTACAACATATCGATCTTCTACTGGCAACTCAGATATAAAACGGTCGCAAAGGTGAACCAATAACCGATGATGATGTAGTTCACAGCTTGTTAATGAACGAATTAAACCTTGGGAGATTGATTTGCTAGCATTTAATAAACCCAATTTTAAGGCATCAGAAAATTGAACTTTCTCATGGATAATTTTGTGGAGTATTTGACTTACTAATGTGAATTCAATCATGGGGAATTAATCTTAATTTAAGCAACTTTCTTTTTTTTGCTTTTCGCCGGTAAGCTTTGTTCAAGTTTATCTAATTCCGATTCCTTACCAGCAAAAATATTTCCGTGATAGATTTCAGATTTTTTATCAATGGCCTCGTCTTCAACGTTTGAATCAATTTTTACTTGATTGCTTTCACTTACAAACATCGGATAGCCATTTTGAATATAGGTAAAAATCGTATTCGCTTTTTGCAGAATAAACTCAAAATGAATATGAATGGTTTGATCTTTTAGGGCCGCTGTGATCAGCGTTCTTAATGCTTCTTGAAATGGAAACAAAGATTCAGGCATAGAAATTTTAATATAGGTGTGCCAAGCATTCTGATCGACACCAGCATGAAATAACAACGTTTCATGGACAGAAAAGAACAAATTATTTTCGTCAATTTTAGTTAATTGAATAATGGGTTTGTGCAAATCATGACTTAACGTCGATACAACATATTTGTCTAATCCAAAAATTTCGATGTGCATGATTTATCCTCGTCTATCATATTTTAATCTAAAAAGCTTAAAAATGATATGAAAAGCTCAGATATCATATGGATCAATATTGAGTAAAATTTTAACCGTTTTTTTGGTAAGCAATAAAGGATAAATGGTTTGTAAAATTGGTTGCAATAATTGATACTTTTTATACTTTAACAATATCCTTCTTCGGAAAACGCCGGCAAAAAATTCTGGATAAGGAATATTGGGACCAATCACTTCTGCAATTTGCTCTAATTGATTTTTCAAAGACTGCGTTAATTCTAACGCAACTTCATCTAGAAGATTTTGATCTTTACTCGTTAATTCAAATCGTGCTAAAAATGTAAAAGGAGGATACTGTCTCAATTTTCTTTCTTTCATTTCTTGGTTATAAAAAGAAGCATAATCCTGTTTTGCGCCTAGTTGAATTGCGTAATGATTTGGCATCGTCGTTTGGATGATTGCTTCGCCTGGTTGGAAACCTCTGCCGGTTCTACCAACAACTTGGGCAATGAGCTGAAAGGTCCTTTCCGTCGCGCGATAATGAGGAACATGTAATCCTAAATCTGCGAGCATCACCCCAACCAAAGTAACGTTGGGAAAATCATGACCTTTTGCAACCATCTGAGTTCCAACTAAAATATCTATCTGTTTATCTTGAAATTTTTTGAGAATCTGGGTTGGATTTGAGCGAACGCTGGCCATGTCAGTATCAAGTCTGGCGATGATCGCTTCTGGGTATAAACGTTGCAGGGAACTGACGACTTTTTCCGTTCCGAAACCTTCTTTCATTAATTGCTGTCCTTGACATGATGGACATTGATGAGGTAAAGATTCTAGATGGTCACAATAATGACACTTTAAGCTATTGATTTGAGCGTGATACGCTAATGAAACTTGACAACTCGGGCAAGTAAAGCGAAATTCGCATTGCCGACAGACAATACTTTGAGCATATCCGCGACGATTGACCAATAAAATCACTTGTTCTTTTTGTTGTAATCGAAGTTGAATGCCATCTAATAAACGTTGCGAAAAAATACTATCAAACCCAGAAAGGTTTTGAGTTTGATTCATATCGACTATGGTGGTTTTGGGTAAGGATTGTTCAAAGATTCTTTTAGATAAGCGTAAATGTTGATAAATTCCTTTTTGGGCTCTAGCCCGAGTTTCTAATGAAGGCGTGGCCGAACCCATTACCAATTGGCAATTGTGAAATTGCCTTCTCCAAAGTGCAATTTCACGAGCATGATAATAAGGTGAGTTGTCTTGTTTGTAGGTTTCTGAATGTTCTTCATCTAGCAAAATTAATCCAAGGTTTTTTAAAGGCGCAAAAATTGCCGAGCGAGCGCCAACTACAACGAAAACTTCACCTCGTAAAATTCTTCGATATTCATCAAATTTTTCTGCTGGTGTTAAACCTGAATGTAAAATCGCAACCTTTTCACCAAAACGTTGATGGTAATAACTCATCATAATTGGGGTTAAGGCAATTTCCGGAACAATCATCAGCACGGTTTTATTTTCTTTAATTACTTGTTCCGATAAAGTTAAGTAAACCTCAGTTTTACCACTACCAGTGACCCCTTCAAGCAGAAAAATCTTTTGAGAACTGAGATTAATTTGATTCACCACCTCTTGTTGATCCATAGAAAGGATTGGTTTGGCCTCAACTTTTAAGGGTTTAAAATCAAAGCGTCGTTTTTCTACCTTTTCAATTTTGGCAAGACCTTGATCAAGGAAAAATTGGATGGCCGCTTTGCTCTTAATATCATGGGTTCTTATCTTTTTGTTATCTTTGACTGAAATCCACCAATTTTTTTGTTTAGCGTTTAATTTGGCTATCACAGGTTCATTCGTGAAGATTAACCAGTCCTCATAAGCGACTTTAGGGCTACGTTGACTTTGTTTACTCGGAAATAATGAAGGCGGTAGCATGGCCTGAAGTAAACCTATTTTTGATGAAAATTGTTGGGCTGCTAATTCATCAACCAACAACAAAAGTTCAGCAGATAGTATGGGCTTTTCATCTAAGATTTCCGTGATATTTAAAATGGGATAGGGACTTGAAGCTTGATAGGCATTGATATCTTCAATGACGTTAATGCCAGTGACATATCCAATTAAAGATTGTTGCCGAAATGGAACCTTAACACGTATGCCTTTCTCGGGGATAAGGCTACCTTGATAAGTATAGGTAAAAGGGCGATTAAGTTGTTGTAATTGATGCTCGATAAAGACCTCAAGTAAATAGGTCTTATTCATTGCATTGATGACATTCTTTCTTTAATAATGTCAATAATTTGTTGACTGGTTTTCTCAACATCGTCATTGACAACTAAGTATTGATAATCATGATGAAGATTCATTTCTCTTCTTGCCTTTGCAAGACGTTCTTGAATGATTGCTTCTGATTCAGTTTTTCGTTTACGAATTCTTGTTTCTAAAGCCTCAAATGATGGAGGCATCAAAAAAATGGTCACTAAACCAGGTCCTGTTGCTTTCGAGATCACTTGCTTCGCGCCATTGATTTCGATTTCGAGTAGGACGTTTTTGCCTGCTTGCCTTAACTTTTGAATTTCTGCTTTGGGTGTGCCATACCGATTGCCAACAAACTCGGCCCATTCTAAAAATTGATTGTCGTTGATGTTCTTTTGGAAGGTTTCTTGACTAACAAAAAAGTAATCTTTGCCATCCTCTTCTCCTGGTCTAATCTTTCTTGTTGTCATTGAGACTGAATAAATCAAATTCAGAGAGGGATCTAGCATAATTCTTTTACGAATGGTGCCTTTACCCACTCCAGAAGGACCACTCAATATAATTAATAAACCTTGCTTCATAGTTTTAAAAATTATCTTATGAATTTAGCTAAAAGTCAATCAAACCTTCGTGTATGATATACTTTTAAAAATGATAGATAATCGCGTTTTAATGGAAACTATTTGGCAAAAGTTGAATCATCAAATCATTCAACAAGTATTTGAAATCAAACCCTACTTTTGGGTCATTGCAATGCGATCCAAAACCGATGGAATATTAATACTAAATTTTCGAAATGAGCAACCAGCTTTTTCTATACAACATAAAATAGATTCGGCTTTACTAAGTAGTTTTTTGCATCCAGGTTTAACGGATAAATTAAAAGGTTTTACCATTCAAAATGTCAGGATTGAAAACGATCTTGCGGTTGTCTTGGATTTAAAGAATTTAGCACAATATATTTCCCTTAAAATCCAACTCGCTCCTTATGCGCCAAGATTTCAATTAATCCAATCAGATTTGGTATTATTTGATTCTATTTTAGGGTGGAAGCCCATAGACATGATCAAGTCAAAACCATCGATGTTAGTAAGTGATCCCTCTATCAAACTTGAATCAATAATCCGCCATTCATTATCGCTTTCTTATTTGCAAATCATCAAAAAAACGTTAGAAAGAAAAAATAGAAAACAAGAAGCATTAATGCAAGATCTTAAGCATCATCAACTATTACTTGGTTACCAAACCATTGCTGAGGCGATTCAAACACAACCAAATCAACCATGGAAAGACTATGCCAATCCATATCATCTTCTCCCACCGTATCAACAGTTCAAAACAGATTTTGCTGGTGCAAATGAATTATTTTCAATCTTTAAAAAAGCTAAAAAAGGGATGGCGTTAACCCAAACGCAAATAAAGTTGAATCACGAATTAATCCAAGAAATGATTCCATTTACAGTCATGGTGCCACCGCTTAATCAGAAGGATCTAGAAATTTTAAGAACTTTTCTTGAAAAAGAGCATTTATTGAGTGCAATTGAAGGTAAACCTACTGAAGTTCAGCATTTATCACCGTATTATGTTGACTATAAAGGGATTCGGATTTCTTATGGGAAGAATGCTAAACAAAATGACCATTTAACATTTCATCTTGCGAAAAAGAACGAAATCTTTATGCATATTGAAGGTAAACCTGGTAGCCATGTGGTGATTCATCACCACCAATTTGATCACGACCTTTTGATTATCGGTTCACAACTTGTATTAGCTTTGGCAAAACAAATGGCAGGAACCGTGACGTATGCAAAAGTGGGTTCATTAAAACAAACGAAGACGCCTGGTCAAGTCATCATCAAAGATGCGAAAACGATCAAAGTAAATGCAGATTCCCTTTTAAGTCTAAAACTTCTAGAAACCTCTAAACGTTATTGATTCAATTTGTTTTTAAGAAAATCTTCGCCTTTAAGTACTTCTTTGGTAGATAATCCAGAAAACTTTTGTTGTCTAAGCGCATCATATAATACCAATGCAACGCAATTTGAAAGGTTAAGACTTCTTGCCAAAATACTCATCGGAATACGATATAAATGATCTTGATTCGCTTTTAATATTTCATCGGTTAATCCACTTGATTCAGAACCAAACAAAAAGTAATGATTCATATTGGCATCACTGACAGGCATGTCGGTATAAAGTTTAGTTCCATAACGCGTAATGCAATACAATTTGGGCTGGTGATTGGTTTGCATAAATTCTGTAAAAGAATCGTAATACACGTACTGAAGATGATCTCGATAATCCAGTCCTGTGCGTTTGATGGTTTCGTCATTTAACTTAAAAGGTAAAGGACCAATGATATGAAGTTTTGCTTCAATTGCCATGACAGTACGCATAATATTCCCAGTATTTTGAGGAATTTCTGGGTGAAAAAGAACCACATGGTTCATCGGTAATGCTATCCTTCGAAGTGTTCTTCGTAAGATTTTATACTATGTTTAATAATTTCGATGGCCATTTGTTTTCCTTCGACTTGTGAAACAAAGGTATCTTTACCTTCTAGCATTTTATAAACTTGAAAAAAGTGTCGCATTTCATTGAATACGTGATCCGGGATGTCTTTTAGGTCTTTATAGGAACTAAAGACCGGATCAGAAACGGAAATAGCAATTATTTTTTCATCCACAGTGCCATTATCAATCATCTTAAAGACGCCAATTGGATAGCACTCTACGAGTGCTAATGGTTGAATGGATTCTGAGCATAAAACCAGCACATCAAGCGGATCTAGATCGCCTGCATAGGTTTTAGGAATAAATCCGTAATTTTGAGGGTAGTGGGTCGAGGTAAACAAAACTCGATCAAGAATCAATGCGCCAGTTTCTTTATCTAATTCATACTTATTTTTGGACCCTTTGGAAATTTCGATACAAGCAAGAAATTTTTCAGGATTAATCCTTTTTTTAGAAACGTCGTGCCAAATATTCATGGTGTGACCCCTTAGTTACATTATATGCAAAACAAGGATTTTTAGTTTGACTAATGCTATAATTTTTTCACAATGAAACTTAAAACGCCTATATATTTAACGCTTTTATTGATGATTTCTTCGTGTGTTTCGCATGCTCAAACCATTGGGATTCCCATCAATTCAAACTTACCAAATTCGGTCGCGAATAACCCCTCCATTGATAACTGGGTGGTTCGTTTAGATTTGGAATCCTTAGAAACCTTATCTTTATCGTCTGATTATTATCTTTTGTATCTAGGAAATCCCAGTTGCAGTAGCTGCATAAGATTTCAACCAAACCTGATTACCTGGATTGATGAGACGAATGCACTTGTCTATTACTTAGACACACTTGAAAATCTTCATCAACTGCCAATGATTCAAAATCAATTTCCTCAGTATTTTCCTGAAGGGTTTTCAACACCAACCTTATATATATTTTTAGAAACGAATAGAGTTCATCGTCTAAGTGCTTCTGAGGCCTTTTTCTCCTATCCAAGATTTAAAGCGCTTATGGCGAATTATGTCCACACCTTAGTATAAAAACTTTTTATTTCGACAAAAATAAATCTTGTGATGAAAATTGTAAAAATGATTTATAATTGAGTGTTTCCCCTGTGTGGGAAACAGGAGGCTTTCTTTATGGCATTTAGATTAAAATACCTCGGAAAAGAAAGTATATTTCAAGATAAAATAGTTTTAAAAAAATTATTACCAGAACACCATTCTTTTTTATGTGCCAAAGTCAACCACCGTATACGTGATTTGAATTATGAAGTTTATTTTGATGCGACCATTGAATTTTTGACCATTTTAGACCAAGATGCGGTTCGCACCTATGAAACCACGTTGAGATATTTACTTGCGATGGCCGTTTATCAATTGAATCCCACGTATCGTTTTCGTTTTTCTTATCACATCTCTCGATCCATTTTTATGGAATTCAGCGTTCCTAAAAAAATCGATCCTTCCTTTGTTGAAAAAATAAATCAAAAACTTACCCAACTTGTTCAAGAAAATTTATCATTTGAAAGGGTAATCGTCAACAAAGAAGAAGCGGTGCAATGGTATGAAAAACTTGGATATAACGATAAGATTGATATTTTGAAATATCGCCCAGAAAAAACAGTGCATCTTTATAAAACTAATGCTTATACGAATTACATGTTTGGGATGATGGCAATTTCTTCTGGATTAATTAAGGATTGGAAACTAATTTATTATCCGCCAGGAATCATTATTCAATATCCACGATCTGAAATGAAGGGTAAAATTCCACCATTTGAGGATGCACCAATGTTTGGTCAAACCCTTAAAGAAAGTCACTCTTGGTCAAAAATTACCCAAGCGGATACAGTAGCAAATATTAATGATTTTGTTAGCGAAGATCGAGTCGTCGATTTTATCAATCTTTGCGAAGCAAAACATGCAAGGATGTTAGTGGAATTAGGTGAGGCGATTGAACAAAGACGTGATGCATTAAGGTTAATTTGTATTGCAGGTCCTTCTAGTTCAGGAAAGACAACCTTTGCAAACCGTTTAAGAATTGAACTATTATCAAGAGGATTTAATCCGATTCGTATTTCTATTGATGATTATTATTTGCCTAAAGAACAAGCGCCAAAGGATAGCGATGGTAAACCGGATTTAGAAAATATTAATGCTCTCAACTTACCTTTATTTAACCAACACTTAGCCCAACTTATTAACGGCGAAGAGGTTACCTTACCCCAAAGTAAGTTTGATGCATCATTAGGGAAAACTAAAACATTAAAAATCCAGGAAGACACCTTGATCATTATTGAAGGTATCCATGCCTTAAATGATGCGTTATCTTCGCTCGTTCCCAAAACGCAAAAATATAAGATTTATATCTCGCCACAATCCCAAATTAATTATGATTACCATAATCCAATGTCCTTAACGGATTTAAGATTATTAAGAAGAATGGTAAGGGATAAAAAATATCGGGGTTCTTCGGCTGAACAAACCATTGATATGTGGCCCTCTGTTAGAAGGGGTGAATTTACTTGGATATATAAAACGCAAGAAGAAGCAGATTATGTCTTTAACTCTTTTTTACCTTATGAGCTTTGTGTGATGAAACGATACGCGATGCCTTTATTGGCAGCGATTGAAAAAGAAACGGTTTATTTTCCAACTGCTGAACGATTAATGCGAATGCTAAAGTATTTTGTCGATATGGAAGAAAAATGGATTCCTTCAAACTCATTAATTCGTGAATTTATTGGCGGATCTTGCTTTCGAGAAGTCGAAGATTAGCTTTCAAGTTCTTCAATCGTTTTCGGAATATCAATCGATAAATTTTCACATCCTTTATCCGTGATTAAAATGTTATCTTCTATGCGAATACCGATGCCAAGTTCTTTAATATATAGACCGGGTTCAACCGTAATCACACAACCTGGTTCTAAGGGCAACTCCCTAGCGATTGGATCGTGGGTATCTAACCCTAAATGATGACCCACATTATGATAGTAAATTGAACCAATCTCTTCTGGTGTTTTAATCAAGCCTTCTTTAAGGGCAGCTTCACTTAGGAATTTCACCACTGCTTGTTGCAGGTCGATTATTTTTAAACCAGGTTTTGCCATTTGAATAATCATTTGGTTAGCTTTTAAAACGATGGAATAAATTTGCCTTTGTAAGGGATTAAACTTACGATTGGCGGGATAGGTCCGGGTGATATCTCCACGATATTGACCATACGTCGCCCCTAAATCACAAAGGACAAGAGCGCCATCACTAATTTTATCTTTGGGGTTAGGATAATGAAGCACCACTGCATTTTTGCCACTTGCAATAATCGTTTCAAACGCGAGCCCCATATTTCCGTATTCTTTTATGGCATATTGAAATAGGGCTTCAATTTGATGTTCGAATAATCCTGGTTTTAAATGCTTACGAATGGATTGCAGTCCATAAGCGGTTCCCTTAATTGCCAAACGAATTGCTTCAACTTCTTTTGCCGATTTAATCATCCTTAACTTGGTAATGAATGGATAAATATTTTCAATATTTAATTGCGGGGAAAGTAATTTTAAATCGTCTGCATATCGTTCCGGCGTCTTAAGTTTTCCATCCAAAATAAGGAATTTTTCCATATCTAAATAAGCATGAGTGATTTTACCGAAACCATTCGTATCAATAAGCATTTCTTTTAGTCTAGTGTCAAACATTGAAAGCATAAAGACATCATGGATGCCGCTAAGTTTAGAGGCAGTGTCTACATCCAATTTTTTTCCAACCCAGCGAGTTTTTGTATCATCAATTTCGTCAATAAACAAATAGGTTTTGACTGTGGTTGGGGTTTTAACCATCACCAAAACTGAATTTTCTTGTTCAATTCCGGTTAAATAATAAAAGTTTTTGTTGACCACAAATGGATAAGTGGCATCTGCGGAAGATTTAACCAATCCACCTGCAAATAAAATGATGATGGATTGCTCCATGACCTGGGCCAATAATTTTTCTCTTCTTAAGTTCAATTCTTTTCCGTCCATGATCTTAATGCCTCCAAGTGTTGATTAATTGATTGATGCTTTCAATCTCAATTGTTTCTATCTTACCACTATCTATCAATTTCGGTATTTTAGCATCTAACGGTAATTGTGCTAATAGTGGTAATTGGTATTTTACCCAAAGAGGTTGTCGATCGCTCGTCTGAAATAAGGGGTGTTTTTTGTGGCAATCATCACACATAAAATAGCTGTAGTTTTCAATCAATCCTAAAATCGGTTTGTGGATTATTTTTGCCATTTGAATCCCTTTACTGACAAGATCTTGAACAATTTCCTGTGGGGTTGTCACCATGATAATTTCATCCACATTTAGGCTTTCTAACACGGTCATGGTTACATCACCCGTTCCCGGTGGTAAATCAATAAGAAGGTAATCCAACTCCCCCCAAATGACATCGACATAGAATTGGCGAATTAAATCTAACACGAGTGGCGAACGCCAAATGATAGGATCATCCGATTGGTCAAGCAGTAATTGAGAAGAAATAAGGCGAATTCCTAACGGAGTCGTCAAGGGCAAAATCAACCCATCTTGGCCTACCATTTTACCCTTTAAAGCAAAAAGTCGCGACATCGTGGGTCCAATTACATCCGCATCTAAAATGCCAACTTTTTTTCCGATTTTTGTAAGATGGGTCGCAAGCAAAGCGGTGATGGTACTTTTACCTACACCGCCTTTACTAGACATGATCGCGATGGTTTTTTTGACTTGGCTTTTTAAATTTAGCTGAAAAGACTTTTTCATAGCGCAGTCATCAAGCAAAAATATACTCTATTTTTTCGCCTTCAATTTCAAACACAAAGTTGGTGGCATATGCACTTGTTGTTAAGTTAACAGGGAATGTTGGATTTAACACTAATGATCGAGCAGTGACAAGTTGACTAAAGAATGTAAAACCAGGTGCTTGCACAACTTGTGAAGCATAGAAAAGTTTAGCAATTTGTGAATTACCACTAGTTGTCCATAAGGAGTAATCATAAGCATTTAAATCATGAGTTGGACCGAATGGGGCAGTCCCAGTGACTTGGTTATTAGATAAGCTTCCCATCAATACCATTGAGGCTTTCATCAAAGCAATGCGCGTCGATCCAGGGTCATAATTAGGATCAAATCCACTCGCGATATAGTCATCAGATATACCCGCAATCACATTCAAGTATCGTAATGAACCTTCAAGACCATCTGCTTCGTATGGATTGAGGTTTAAAAAATCATTACTGATACCATTACTCGGATTGCCGTCATAAAAATTAATGCGTTTGGTCAAATTACCACTGTCACCAAAGAAAGGAGCATTGGTATCCAAGACATTTGCATATTCTTCATTGAAAATATCCGTAAAGAACCCAGCGGATAATTCAGAAACTAAGAAAGCACGATCCGTAATGGTGTAACCTGTATTGGCGTACGTAAGTGTCATTAATGACCTCATTTCATTGGGATTATCACTCAATGAGGAGGCATCGGTGAGGGCAGTGAAATCAGAGAGCACAGCAATAAATTGATCAAGTCGATTCGCTTCAAAAACCGTATCAAAGTCGCCGGCAAAAATATCTTCAATGCGATCTACTTTCTTTTCTTTTTCATCGGCAGTGGTATTCAAATAATTGAAGTACTTTGTCACCCCAGAGCCATCCAATAAATTAAAGAATGTCAGGGCTCTAGTTTTAAAAGTTAAGCTCGTGGGCTGCAAACCTAAGGCAAGATTGGAGGGATCGTTAATGATGGTTGCTTGATTGCCAAAGAGTTGACTTCGCGCTAATAAATCAAGAATAGCAAAGGTTGAATTACCATCCTCCAAGTAATCTTTCATGTTGAAGTTTGCCCCTAAATCTAAATAGGCATTCGTATCATTATCATAGAAATTATTGAGCGCTTGAGCAATGACGCCAGTTTGGACAATTACAGGATTAACGCCTGAATAATCCATTTGGTTTAAATCAGTCAACGCATATTGTCTTGGATTTAAGTAATAATTTTCGTTATTTTCTGTGTAAGTGGAAAAAGAAATAAAACCAAAGGCATCTTTGACTAAATCAGGAACTGCATCACTGGCAAGCGAAGAATAATTTAATGCGGCCATAATATTACTAATGCCATTGGGTGAAATTGCCCCAACATCGATACCATCCAAGTTACCGACGCCAGGTAAGTTTGCTTTTAATACTTTAAAAATTGTAAAGAAACGAGTTAATTCACCGCTTTCAGTTGCAGTATTTAACCAACTTGAGGTAAAGTGGGTGAGATTATTTACCGGAAATAGCGTGGCAAAATTCAGAACTAAGAATTCAGCTTTTTCTTCCTTAGTGGTAAATGCGCCAATATAAATTGGATTTGGATTATTCAAGTCATAAATTAAATCAGAAACACGGGTTTGATTCATCATCATCACCACCATTTGTTCAAAAACAGTTAAGTCGCTCGTTAATCCGGAACTAGGTCCTTGCTGGTGGAATACATTGGAATCATGTAAATCTTCTAATAAAAATTGCATATCATCAATTTCATCATTGGTTAATAAGTTTAAGTTGTCATATTGCTTAGTACCAACATCTTTCACATTCTTAAAGATGGCAAGGATGTTTGAAATTTCTGATTCTTGGTATGGCAAGTATTGATTGCCAACTTGGAGGTTGTTGGGATCATTGCGATTGCCACGATAACGAGTATTGGCCAGTGAAAAATCAACATCTAAACCGCCAATAGCACCAGCATTTAACATGTTAGAAAAAAGATTGGGTATCGCAGGATAAACAATCGCTGAACTATTCATGGCAAATAATAAATTTTCAACTGAAGCTAAGCCTGCTTCTGTTTCGGTTAAATCTGACAATACATCACTGGAACCAGCCCCAGAAAAACTTGAAAAGTCTGCAATATCTAACGCTTTAAATTTTTCTAATACATTAATTATGTTTGCAATTTCCCCAGTATTACCCAACCAATCATTACTGATACTTGGATTGGCAAAACTATTCGTTAAATGCTCAATATCTTCGCGTAAAAGAATTAATCTTGCACTATTGATTTCCCCATCGTATATAAAAGTATCAATCGTTGAAGTATTGAGGATCATACTAATTGTTTGTTCGAAAATGGTTAAATCATTCAGCAGATAACTATTACCAAGTTTAAATGTATTAAACACCTTGGACAAGTACATATTATTTAATAATTGATCAAACAATAATGGATCAATTTTATCTTTAGTGAATGCCGCCCCACCAGATAATCCAATCGATGAAATATCACTATAAATATCAAGGATGAGTGAAATTTCTTGAGCTCGATTTAATTTAACGGATTCTTGATTAAAGTATCCAGTATTAGAATCTGACATCGTTAAACCGTTAATATTAAATGAATCGGAATCAAAGATATTACCAAATAAATTGCCAATGGAAGGCGAGACTAAAGTCGATAAATTCATCGATAATAATAGGTTTTCAACTTTGGTTAATCCCGGACCTGTACTAAGTAAATCCGAAATAGCATCTCCACCGAAATTTGCAAAATCGATATCGGTTTCTTTAAAGGATTCAAGGATACCGATGATTTGATTAATCTCACCGTTGTTCCCAGTCCAATCATCATCCGTTAAACTTGTTCCAAAATTATTATCTAATTCAGCAATATCATCTTGGAGTAATAATAATCGGTTTGCATTAATTGGTTCATCATAAATAAAAGTATCAAGCGTAGAGGTATTCAGAATCATGCGTACCGTTTGTTCAAAGATGGTTAAATCATCCAATAAATACGTATTGCCAGATTTAAACGAATTAAAGACGCGAGAATCATGCATTTTGTTGAGTAAAGCATCAAATAAAACTGGATCAATTAAGTCTGCAGAAAAAGCAGCACCACCGGTGATACCGATACTATTGATATCCCAGTAAATATCGAGAATTAAACTGATTTCTGTAGCCCGATTTGCCTTAACGGGTTCCGCATTAAAATATCCTGTATTAGCATCTGACATCGTTAATCCGCCAATATTGAAGGCATCGGAATCAAATACATTACCAAATAAATTTCCGATTGCAGGTGAAATAATCGTTGATTCGTTCATCGATAATAACAGATCTTCTACTTTTCCTAGACCAACTTCGGTATTTAATAAATCACCGATTGCATCTCCACCAAAATTGGCAAAATCAATACCGGTATTGACAAAAGACACCATGATATCAACAAAGCGTTGAATTTCACCATCCACACCATCCCAGTCATCTGGGGTTTCATTTCCAAAATTATTATTTAAAGCAACTATATCTTGGTAGAGGGCCGCTTCCCGTTGAGGAGCGGTTAAACCATCATAAATAAAGGTATCAAGGGTAGCCGTCGTCAGTAAAAATTGATAAGCTTGTTCAAATACAGTTAGATCACCATTGAGACGGGAACGTCCTAATTTAAAAGAGTTAAATAAGGCAGCATCATGCAAAATTGTTAATAAATCACCAACGGTTAAGATGGTGGATTCATCAAAGTTGGCAATGTCAAAAGCACCACCGCCATCAAGTCCCATTTCACTGATGGTGTCTAATAAATCCGCGGTAGCCTGAATTTGTTCAGCCCTACCTGCTTGATTTAAATCCAAGAAAACAAATGTATTCGTGTCCGATAAAGATAAAGACCCAATATCAAAATTGGTGCCACCAAAAATGGAATCATATACGTTATAGACTAACACTCGTAAAGAGGAAGCATTATTTAGAGCAAGCAAAACATCCGATATCGTTTCGCCACTTAAACCAGTGCCTGATGTAAGATCACTAATTGAGACTGATTGTAATTCTGAAATAAACCCGACGATGTTTTCTAATTCACCACCTACATATTCAAATTGAACATCACCGTTTAAATCGAGAATAGGGTCACCATTACCATCGGTAATCATGGCTTTAACACCGTACCAATTTGCTCTCGTAGACGCTTGATTACTAATGGCATAAAAATCTTCTGTCACAATAGTGAAATTATCCGTTGCATCATCATCCCATGTGGATTGATAGGGAGCGGGGTCTTCAAAATAACTTGCCAAATCTGCGATGCCAGTCAGTTGATCTAATAAAAAATCTGGAAAGACATAATCCCCGTTAGGTTTTATAAATATTTGTGATGCGGCGAGGCCTTGCAAGAGTTCTTCAATCATCGAAACATCAGAATTTAAGAAATCAATATTTTCTAATCCATCAGCAAAATTGGTTAATTGTTTCACTAGATACATCAAAGTTGAACCTTCTTCTGTCCACGATGTGACATTCCTGAAGGAGGTTCCTAAGTCTGCATCCAATAAACCACCCGTGGTGCCAAATAAATTATCGAGAATGCCACCAAATGCTGCAGCGATGATTTCAGAACGATCAGCATAGGCAAAGATTTTATATAATGTGGCCACGTCTGGATCATCGATGTCTTCACTTCCAGTCGTTAAATCTTCAAGTGCGGCAAAAATATCGCCAGAAATATCTAACAAACCAGATTCTAGTGCAGTTTTTAAGAAATTGATTAGATGGAAATTTTCACCTCTAAATGAGATGGTGTCTAATGCATCTAATTTATCGTTACCATTCGTATCAATGAAGGTGGTAGTCCAACCATTTTCTAATCCAGAAGGTCCAACACGATTAAAACCGGTGTCAATGTCAGTTTCTTCGATGCCAATGCCTTCAACTAAAGAGAAAATGCCTTTAATAATTTGATTGAAGTTGGTGGTCTTATTATTGGTGGTTGGGTTGAGATTGATAATATCTGAGTAGTAAATATTGTCGAGTAAGCCAATTAAATCATAGGCAATGGTAGGAAATTGATTTAATAAATCTGCACTAGCATCTAAAACATTAAATGCATAACCCATCATATCCACGACAATCGTTAATTCTCGGGATAAGCTTTCAAATTCAAAATTTAGATCAGCAGTCGTCAACGAAATTAAACTTAAGAAATCATCAAAACCAGCACCTGTCAGTGTGGATTCTAGAATTCCTGGGACCACGGTAAGAATAATTTGGGAGCGATCTAATGCAGGAATTAAATCTGCTTTTAAGCCACTTCTAAATGCGCCATCTTCAAGGAGCGCTAAAATATCAAGGGCTTGACCTGGTTCCGGTTGAATCAAACTGATAAGGGTTTCGTTTTCTAATACCGCACCAAGAATACTAAAAATCCCTGCAAATTCACCTTTATAATCAAGGCGAATGTCACCTCGACTGCCACTATTAAAGTCAGATATTAGCGTATTTAATTCGGTATCATCAAAGGTTTCCCCTGCGATACTGGTAAGGGTTGGTAATAATAAATCCTCGACAATGGTTGGTAGCCCATTCACGATGAGATTGGAATCCAACAAAGCCCGCCGATTAATCGAGGTGCCCTCCGTAGGATCATTATTGATAGGTAATCCATCTTCATCCACTTCACCAATCAGTACTTCAACAAATAAATCAAAATTATCTTTTAATAAATCAATGAGCGTTGGGGTAGGTTCATCAACAAATTTTCTACCCAATGGTGCTTGATTTTGATTCGCAGGCAATACCACATCCAGTAACCCATCTACGCCTTCATTTAATTCATAGACTAATTCATAGATGAGGCTTAATTCAGAACCAAAGGAAAGTGATTCATATTCACTCCATGCTGTTGGTAAAAATGTTGATAAACCAATACCACCTGCTGGTCCACCGGCATTTATTTCATCTGTCACCAGTTTATAAAGTACTGCAGGAATAACCTGTGAAAGAAATGGTGAGGTATCTAGGGTTTCGAGCATCATCAATACTTCGTCTTTTGCTGTAGGCGTAAACATCGTGTTAATGAGCGTTAAGGTGTCCGTATTTCCTGCTAAAATAGGCGTCAAAACACCTGAACGAATCACGCCTGTAAAAATATCACCGATATAGTTCAACTCATCTTCCCAAACTAAATCATCTAAATTAATTAAGTCGGGATCTAAGAATGGTGAGACCTCATCTAGATTTAATCCGATGGTCACAGCAATCGGAAGTAGCTTCATAATTAAGACAGACCCTGTTAACGAAGTAATCAAATTTGTCACAACATCTTCGGTAATTAATAGCGAAGTGTCGATTGTTGCAAAGGTACTATCAACTGCGCCACTACCAATTAAAGTTGCAGCAATATCAACAAATGAACCTAATTCATTGGCAAGCGTTAAACGATATGCATCTAAATCTTGACCTGTCACATAATCCATCAAGGCGGTATCAATACTTAAACCATCATCCGTTATTGACCAAGAGAATAAAGTTTGGGCAAATGTAGAGTCATTGTAGGCATTCACAAACGTCATAATTTCGTTGTAAAGCTCTGCATCAATTTGATCGCCGTATTCCTCATCAAAATCTTTAAAGGAACCGGTAATCGTGTTAACTAAAGAGGTAAAAGGGGAAAGAAACATTGTCAAAACTAATACCATTTTTAAGGCGCCAGCTAAACCACCCAATAGACGCATTTTCATTTTTTTTCTGACATTTCTAGGAATTAAGAATCGGAAAGGAATGAAATATAAAATAGCGGCAACGCTTTCACCAAGTAAGAAAATAATGATGGCGAGCACAATAAATACTAAATATCTCAACAAAACTAAGGTTAAACCAATGATTAAATCAGCGATTGCAGGGGTGATAAAGAAACCAAATGCTAGTAATGCTTGTTCTAAAATTTCATAAATAGTTTCATATGGCGTTGTCACAGAAACAATAATCGGAGCACCATTTAAATTTAAGGCGATGGAACCAAATCCAGCACTCGAGGCGATACTTGAGACATCGTAGTCCATGGCAAAATCTACAATTTGTCTAGTGAAGAGGACCGAAGCAATCACCAGTCCGCCAACAAAAAGTAAACGAAACCCTTCACGCCAAACCCCACGTAAAAATCCAAGAATAAAACCTAAAGCAACCATCCCAAAAATGCCATACAATGCATAATCTAAATACTGGGCAATTTGAGTAGGATCAATGCCAAAACTTAAAATTGAAAACATATTAAACCTCCAGGAGACTTACCCTTTCATTTTATATGATTTTGGTGTGCTATCATATCAAAAGATATAGAAAAAAAAAGATGACAAATAATCTTGTTAAAAATGAAGACACCACCAATAATCAATCGTTAATGCTGTTTTTTCTTGGGTGGCTTGGATTATGGGTTTTTGCGTTGATTTTTGCCATCATTATCCCGATCATGGTTCCATTCTTTTTCAACCAAAATGATGCAGTTATTTTTTTAGAAAGCCCTCTATTTTTTCAAATTATCAACTTTTTAACTTATCTATCAATCTTTATGGTTAGCTTTGTGATTTTGTTTCCTTATTTAAAACGGTCATTTATACCTGCAATCCAATCTTCAAAATGGCTTCTAGGATTTCCCTTTACTTTTGTGATTTTATTTAGTTCTTTCGCCATTATCACCGTTTATGATTTTCTTGGTATTGTCCTTGAGGATAATCAAAATCAAAGTGCCATTGTGGCGCTTGTTCAAGATTCACCAATCATATCAATTTTCACATTCGGATTTTTAGGACCGATTGTTGAAGAATGGACTTACCGATTAGGAATTTACAAATATTTGGAGAAAAAAAACAAACTTTTGGCTTATCTTTTGACCTTAATCATTTTTGGTTTTATTCATTTCGATTTCACTGCAGCCAATCTCATCAATGAATTGTTAAACTTACCCATTTACTTAATTGCAGGAGCATGGTTTTGTTTTCTCTATGATCGATTTGGCTTACAAGTCGCCATTTCCACTCACATTATCAATAATCTCTTTTCAGTATTAGCAATTATTGCGGAAGCAAGCATGATTAGCTCATCTGGGTCTTTATCATGAATATCCAGTCAAAAAGTTTTAGTGCATATCAATTAAAATGGTTAGCGATTATCACCATGACAGTGGATCATTTTGGCGTATTAGTATTATTACCATTTAGTCAAAATCAAACCATCAGCACCCTTTATCTCCTGGCAAGATTAATTGGAAGACTCGCTTTTCCTTTATTTGGATTTATGATTGCCGAAGGTATTTTTCGTTCCAAACAACCTTGGCGATACATTAGCCGACTCGCCATCATGGGTGTTTTGATTGGGTTGTCGATGTTTATTTTAGGTGAAGTTGGCATCCAAGCTCTATCGGGTAATATTTTCATCGATTTGACAATGGCTGCGCTCGCGATGAATTTATTTAAACAAAAATCATTTCCCTTGCGTATATTGGCGATACTACCCATTGGTTATGTTTTAATAACAAGCTTTAACGATCAAATTCCCAATTATCTTAGCGCTGATTATGGTGTATATGGACTTATGATGATGTTATTATTTTTCCTTTCATATTTAAAATTGCCTGAATTTTTCTATCAACTCAATTGGTTTAAAGTAGGAAAAATGGAACTCACCATTGAACAAAAGCGTTACCAATTTGCGAGCGTGGTTCTTATCGCGATGCACATTCTATGGTATATAATAAGTGTTGTTTTGATTGATGGATTCAATCTTTCAGGACTTGTGGTTGACTACATGAATCGATTTGTGGGAGCCCAGACATATGCCGTATTTGCTGCATATTTTATTTACCAATATCGAGGCGTAAAAGGGGCAAGTCCAAAATGGTTTCAATGGTTTAGTTACTTATATTATCCTTTACACTTCGTTGTGCTCTATGCGATATATTATGTTGTGAGTTTATAAATTCATCTAAGGAGGAACAACAGATGATTCGAAATATAATCAACGCCAAAGATTTCAATGAAATCCTGACGAATTCAAAAGGAAAAGTGATCGTCGATTTTTATGCTGACTGGTGCGGTCCATGCAAGATGCAAGCACCGGTATTGGATGATTTTGCAAAAAAGAAACCTGATGTCATCATTCTCAAAGTTAATGTAGATCAAAACGTGGATTTAGCGGAAACCCATGCGATTATGTCAATTCCAACCATGATGGTGTTTACAAATGGTAAACAAACCTACAAAAAACCTGGCTTTCATGCTTTGAATGCTCTGGAAAACTTGGTCAATAGTTAAACCCATAACCGGGATATTCTTCTCTACGATTCTATGTTAAGATAATCCCGTTGTCTTGCAGGTGTAGTTCAGTGGTAGAACATTAGCCTTCCAAGCTAATTACGCGGGTTCGATTCCCGTCACCTGCTCCAAAACAAGGTTGAAACTTGTTTTTTTTTTACTTAAATAGTTGGTAAAATATTAATAATGAATTACGAAATTGTGCTCGCGACGAATAACCAAGCTAAAGTTCAAGAAATCAGAACTTTCTTTAAGGACTACACCGTTACATTTTTGACCTTAGATGACCTTAAACTAAAATTAAAGCCAAAAGAAACAGGTAGGACATTTTTAGAAAATGCCTTATTAAAAGCAAAAGCAGTTAGCCAACATGTCAATAAAACCGTCATCGCAGATGACTCCGGTCTGCAAATTGATGCCCTTCAAGGTTTTCCAGGAGTTTATTCTTCTCGATGGTTGGAGGACAAAACTTACGAAGAAAAGAATAAGGAAATTTTAAGATTAATGCACGTTCATAAAAATCGAAAAGCTCAGTTTACCAGTGCGATTGTAATTTTATATCCTCACAAAGAAATGCGTTTCTTTGTCGGCACAACCATTGGCAAAATCACGCGTGACATTGATCACCATCCCAACGGCTTTGGCTATGATCCAATTTTTTTCAGTGATGAATTAATGAAACCCTTTTCGCAAGCGAGCATTGAAGAAAAAAATACAATTTCTCACCGGGGCAGAGCGGCGGCAAAGTTATTGCAATGCTTATTAGATAAACGCTTAATTACCAAAATTAAAGCCCGATGAAA
Organism: uncultured Caryophanales bacterium; assembly: GCA_903845135.1. Lineage (GTDB taxonomy): Bacteria > Bacillota_I > Bacilli_A > RFN20 > CAG-826 > UBA970. The sequence goes on along the minus strand of CAIMWL010000025.1, from coordinate 36,113 downwards.
AATCGTACAACCCAGTGGTTTAAAATTGATAATGCGGGGAAACTTTTTCCAATTATCACTGAAACGAGAAGATCGTCCTATTTTCGCATGAGTGTGATGCTTAATGAATTGGTGGATCCAGTTATTTTACAAATTGCTGCAGAAAAAACTCTAATTCGCTTTCCGCACTTTAATACCAAATTACAAAGAGGTCTGTTTTGGAATTATTTGGAGAATCAATCTCGACCTTTTAAAGTTTTACCCGAACCGAATATGTTTGGTTCCAATAGTCGCCCATTTGATAGTTCAAAACATTTGATTGAAGTTTATTTTCATCGGCAACGCATATCCATTGAAGTTTTTCATGCGATTTCAGATGGTCGTGGAGGCATGGAATTTTTAAAAACCCTTACTTTATCTTATTTAAAAGAAAAAGGTTACCCAGTTGATGCAGAAGGGATGATGTTTGATGCTGATGATCAAGTTACTCACGCCGAACTTGAAGATAGTTTTGCCACTCAAGTTACAAAAGGTAAGAGCATATGGTTAGCAACTAATAAGGCCTACCACCTTAAAGGAACCTATTTTGATCACAATGGCCATTATCTTACCCATCTGCATTTAACCACTAGCGAATGTGTCGCCATGGCAAGACAATTTCAAACCACCGTCACCGGTCTTTTTGCGAGTATTCTCATTTTGGGTTTAATCAAGAAACAAGAAAGCGAAAATCCCAAAAAACGTAAACCCATCATTTTATCGATTCCCGTAGATATGCGAAAGTACTTGCCTTCGAAAACCATGAAAAATTTTGTGATGACTATTAATATTGGGAAATTATTTTCACCAGAATCAACTTTTCAAGATATCCTCCAAGAAGTAAATTTACAACTTAAAGCAGGACAAAAAATTGAAGTTCTGGCACCGCAAATTAGAGCAAATATGCAAGCAGAAAGAATGTTACTATTGAGATTTGTGCCTTTATTCATTAAACGATGGATTGTGAAAAGTGTATTTAATCGTGTTGGTGAACCCGCCCTAAGTCTGACTATGTCTAACTTGGGAAAAATTGACATGCCTGCCACCACGCAAACCTATTTAAAACATTTTGAATTTATGATTTGCTCAACACCGATAATGCCAATTAATTTAGGCATCGCTTCATACAAGGATGAACTGGTAATATCTTTCTCTCGGATTATTGATGATCGAACTTTTATTGGATTTTTTGTTCAATATCTTGTCGACCAACTTAAACTTAAAGTCAAAGTTTCCGGTAATCGTTGGGAGGAAGTAGATTAATGTCAACGTGTAAGCGATGCCGTGTTCAAGTTGAGGAAAGCTTAACGAATTGCCCTATTTGTGGTGGCTTTATTCAAAAAGTTGAATCAAAAGATAAAGAATCTTTATATCCGACCCCCAATTATGAAAAGATTGAAAAACAAACGGCAAGTCAGATTCATGCATTTTTTGCGTTCCCTTTGTTACTTGCATTATTACTCACTTTAATGATTGATCTAGCATTGATTGCCAATGAACTTGGCACAACCTTTATGATGACCTTTATCGTTTTTTATGTTTGGGTGTTAATCTATAAAACCATTTATAATCGCCAAGGGATTGGTTACATCATATTATGGCAACTTTTTAGTGTGAGTATTGGCACGATCATCATTGCCTTTGTCGCCACCCAAACGTTGAATGCTTGGCCATTACAATATCTAGTACCTATTATGATTTCATTAAGCAATTTATTATTTTTTATCATCACCACTGTCAAAAGAAAAACCGATATTATCCTCTTTCAAATGCTGGTCACAACCCTGCTTGGTTTCTTCCAATTTTCGCTAATCTATTGGTTTCTTGATTTTGACATCACGATACCCTCGATGGTTGCCGGGATATCTTCTATGGTAACTTTAACGGCTTTATTAACTTATCTTCGAAAGAAATTTATCGATTATCTTCAACGCTGGCTTCATATTTAAAAAACCATTGCTTTTGGCAATGGTTTTTATTTTGGCTTTAGTGTCGCGCTTTAAGCTTTGACTTTTAACGAATCTAGACCACGATATAGGCTCTTGTTGCCTAATTGATCTTCAATACGAAGCAATTGATTATATTTTGCAACCCGATCAGTCCGTGACATTGAACCGGTTTTAATTTGGCCGGCATTTGTGGCAACCGCCAAGTCGGCGATGGTGGTATCTTCAGATTCACCTGATCGATGAGATACAATCGCTGTATAACCATTTGCAGCCGCGAGTTTCATCGCTTCTAAGGTTTCCGTTAAGGTTCCAATTTGATTAACTTTAATTAGGATGGAATTTGCAATCTTTCGATTAATTCCTTCTTGAAGAATTTTGGGATTAGTCACGAATAAATCATCCCCTACTAATTGAACTTTCTTACCTAATTTTGCCGTCAACGCTTTCCAACCATCCCAGTCTTTTTCAGAAAGTCCATCTTCGATGGAAACAATCGGATACTTGGCAATGAGCGCGTCATACCAAGCGATCATTTCCGCGGTGGTTTTTTTGCCTTCACCACTCTTTTTTAATTCATAAACTTTGCTTTCTTCGTTATAGAATTCTGAAGCGGCAACGTCCATGGCTAAATAGATATCTTTACCTGGCACATAGCCAGCAGCCTTAATGGCTTCCATGATCACATCTAAGGCTTCTTGGTTACTCTTTAAATTAGGAGCAAATCCACCTTCATCACCGACTGCGGTAATGTGTTTCTTTGCTTTTAGAACTTTCTTAAGCGAGTGGAACACTTCTGCACCCCAACGAACCGCCTCTTTTAAAGAAGGAGCCCCTAAAGGCATGATCATAAATTCTTGAAAGTCAACGGAGCTATCGGCATGGGCACCGCCATTAATGACATTCATCATCGGCGCTGGTAAGACTTTTGCTTCCGTGCCAAACAAAGTGGCAAGGTATTGATAGAGGGGTAAATGTAATTCTTCTGCTGCCGCTCTTGCGACGGCTAAGGATACCGCTAAGATGGCATTGGCACCTAAGTTGGTTTTAAAATCGGTGCCATCCATGGCCAGCATCACCTTATCAATTTCAGGTTGATGGGTTACTTCTAAACCTACTACCTTATTGGCAATTAACTTGTTGACGTTATTGACGGCTTGGCTGACGCCTTTACCCATATATCGCTTAGGGTCTTGGTCTCTTAGCTCCATGGCTTCTCTTTCACCGGTCGAGGCCCCTGAAGGTACGATCGCGCGACCAAAAGAACCCTTTTCGGTTAATATTTCAACTTCGACGGTTGGGTTACCTCTAGAATCAATGACTTCACGAGCATATACTGACTTAATTTTAGACATATTCAAAGTCCTCCTATTCCAAACATAGGTATTATAAAAGATTTAAAAGGAAAAGTGGTGAAAGTTTACTGAATTTTAATTTTTTTAGATTTTCTAGTTAAAAAGTAGTGATAAATTGAAAAAATTAAAGTTAAAATTGCTAATACCGTTATGAGCGAGAGCCAACCTTGGGTGACAATTCCCACAAATAGTAAAAGGGGGAAGCCTAAGGGAATAGCCATGGATGAACCATAAACGATGTCATTGGCGGCAGGGGTCTCAAAATAGGGGTCTTTTTCTCGTAATAAGGCGATGCCGGTGGAAGCCGTTCCAGTCATGGTCCCATAAAAGACCAACCAAGCTTCATGCGGGTAGTGAGTGTAGACAATTTTGGTAAGATAACCCAAATAATAATAGGTGATGTATCCCCCGCCAATGACTAATATCAGCAAGGTCACTAAAAATCCTGGATCACCAACCAGTGTCACATCAATTGCCATTATCGAGGCAATCATCATCACATCAAAAGCTAAACCAGCGATGCGGTTGAGCAAGAAATCATTGGTATAAATACGTTTCATCCACTTGGCTTTTAGAAGGGTTCGGGTTACCACTTTATAAAATAAGGCAACAAAAACCACAATGATAAAGTTAAAGCCATACAACAAGGGTCTTAAATTATTGATTAAAAAGGCAATACCACTATCCAATATAAGTTGTTCCATCACGTAAATAAACAACCAAGATAAACCGTAAACAAAGAAAATAATCGCAATTTGAACGGTCAATTTATCAACTGCATCTACAAGTGGAATTTGGCCATTTCCCTCCAAAATCGTTGATTCTTCTTTACTTTCCATCGAGGTGTCTTCAACCGCTTTTAAGATGCCTAATCTTTTTAGTTTTCGTAAGTAAATGACGCCACCCAAAGAAGCCGCTAAGAAACCTATCGAAGCGATGGATAATCCAAAATCACGACCAAAAGCAAAACCAACGCCTTGAAATACTGCCCCAACATTCAAGGCTTGGCCCGGCCCTTGACCATAGCCCATCGGTAATAAAAAACCTGCATAAGATGGAATATTTAAGAAAACGAAACTTAAAACGATCGTCACAATCAATCCAAAGATTCCTTGAATCAAATAGGAATTGACAATCACCATGCCACTTTTGACGGCGAGAGGTTTATTACGCACTTTACCTTCATAAAGGCGATCAATGCCTTTTAAAGTAAGCGCACCAAAGCCAATGGCAATCGCATGATACGTAAAGGCACTTAAAGCATTGGCATCAAATAAACTTGTGGAATCGATTTGAAGATTGGCAATCGACATACCACTGCCATTCAATAGGTACTTTATGATTAAGCCCAAAAACCCTCCAATCACGGCAACGGGTAATAATGAGGCTTTTAAAAACTTTAATTTCCGTCTTAAGACATTGGCCAGTAACAAAACTGCCATGATGATGGCAAACTGAATCACACCGCTCCAATAAAAATTAAAGTCCCAAAAAGGTAATGGCTGAACGTTTGCTAAAAACCGCATAAGTTTCCCCCTTTAATGTAAAGTGCTTATACCACTTGATAACATTGAGTAATCCATAAGTTGAAATCGATCTTGGAAAACGGACGAGTAACATAGGGCCTTTTTTTGGATAGATTAGCAACTTGGTTCGAACTTGAATGGCTTCGGAAAAAATTTGGTTGAATGGATAATGAATCCATCGCGTTCCTAATTTAAATTTTACACCAACTTTGCTTATTTTCATGATGGAAGGTTTAAATTGACTTCGACGTTTTTGATAATTTTGCCAAAAAGAAAGTTCACAAGGGTATTCAAGTTTAAAATTTTGATATGATGTTGACATTTTTTGATGAAATCTTTGCAAATTAAGGTGATCATGATTGATTAGATTGTCAGTGGTTTGCTTCAGAGTTAATAATCCTTTTTCATCATAAATTGCATCTAATTCGCATTGGCGACATTTCAAGCGATTACCTTGACTATATGTGGAAAAAAGGGTTTGGCAACCAGGGCAAGTAAAGATAAGTTTGTGTAAACCTTCGGCAAGGTTGGGGCCCTGATAAACTCCTAAGGGTTGTTGATATGCGGTGATATGTAAATAGTCTTTGACAAGTTGCTCGAGTTTTTCTGCGGACATATGATTGAAATCTTTTGGATAAATCGTGGTGATTTCACTCATTTTTGAGGGACCGAATTTTCGGTGATAAGCCCAGCGAGGTGCGGATAAATATAAGCCCTCAATTTTGATGAATTTTACGGGGATATTTAAAAATTGAATTAATCGACCCATCCCTTCAGGAATCGATGAAGGTCCACCATTCATCGTTGCATTCCCTTCAGGAAAAATACAAACATTGCCACCCTCATTGATCACCGATTTAATTCGTTTTACCAAGCTAAGATCGGCAACTGATTTGCTTTTGGGAATTGGATTGAAGAAGGTTTTTAAAAACCAGCTACCTTTGCCAGAGTTCAAGAGTTGGTCACTGGCGACAAAATATAATGGCGCATCAAATAACATATCAAGAAAAATAATGTCAAATTCTGCTGTGTGATTGGCAAGAATTAAATAGGGCCCTGTCTTTTTAATTGAAATTCTCTTTGCAGAAAAATGGTAGTAAAGGCGAAACCATGGCCCAAAAAGAAACCGAAATAGCTTAAGAAAGAAACCATGATGCCAAGACGTATAACGCTTTGTCTGCATCTAGAAAATATCTTTCACAAATGCACTTCTAGTTTTGTGATGCCGGTGTTCAAAGTTTTTCCATAAGGATTGAACATGTTGATTATTTTCAAGCTCAGGACCAGTTTCAGCATATTGAATCCCATTCTTGACGGCATTCTTGATTGCCTCCGTAAATACCAGTGCTAAAACACCTGAATTTTTAAGGGATGGTTCGACGGCAACCAATAACATATCCAACACCTTACTTTTCTTTAATTGTGAGAAAAAATCAATGAAACCAAATGGGAATAAATGACCCTTTGACCGTTTTAAGGCATCAACAGGGGAAGGAATCATTAGACCAAAAGCTACTACTTTTTCTTGAGCATCACAAACTAATTGAATATAGTCTAAATTCACTAAAGGTATGTATTGTTTTGCTAGCATATCCATTAAATCTTCTTTCACAGGCACATACCCATAAAGATGATCATAGGTTTTATTCATGAGTTGGAAGATCTGTTTGATATAAGGAGCTAAAACCTTAAATTTCTTTGATTTAACTTTTACTAAGTGTAAATTGTTTCTTTCTAGAACGCGTTGGGATATTTTTTCTAAAATAGGTGGAACTTCCTTGGGAACTTTAATTTGATATTCATTCCAGGTTGCATCAACTTTAAAACCATAGCGTTCAAAATGTTTGACATAATATTCAGCCGTATAGAAGGTGACAAACATATTTTTTTCATGAAAACCAAACGTTAACAAACCCTCTTTATCTTGATCGGAATAACCAAGGGGGCCTGCCATTTGTGTCATGCCCATTGACTTTCCATAATCACTTACCGCTTTCATTAACGCATCAAAAACTTCAGCATCATCGATAAAATCAATGCGATTAAATCGTACTCTCTTTTCTTGATATTTTTCATTCGAGTAACGATTGATAATGGCAGCCACTCTCCCCACAATCACGCCACTTTTGAACGCTAAAAATAATCGAAAATCACAATACTCACTCGCAGGATTAAATTGAGGATCTAAGTTCTTCAATTCATCTTCAAAAATATAGGGTGTAAAATAGGGATTATTTTGATAGAGTTTGGTGGGAAAATCAATAAATGCTTTCAATGCTCTTTTGGTGGAAACAACTTTGATGGTTATCATTTAAAAACTCCGTTATTACAATCTTAATACTTTACTCGGGATTCGTAAAATAAAAAAAGACTCATAACTAATTATGAGTCATGGCGGAGTAGGAGGGATTTGAACCCTCGCACCAGGTTTCCCCGATCTAACGGTTTAGCAAACCGTCCCCTTCAGCCTCTTGGGTACTACTCCAACGCTACCCATAGTAGCATAGATTTTTACGAGTTTTCAAGGTAAATTAATAGGCTCTGGCAAAATAAACGATGCGTTTGGCAGGTTTGCCAGTGATGGCGCATTTAGATCTCAAACCCACTTGGTCAAAAGGAATCACGCGAGCGGTTGCTTGTGCTTTTTCTTTGACGATTTTTTCCACTTCTTCCGTATCATCGACCGATACTTTTACGTATCCACCAAATTGATTAAGAATAGCAGTTAACTCTTCTAAAGAGTTTGCTTCACGAATGTTAGTAGCCAGATGTTGCTTTGCATGTTGTAAAAGTTCTCGTTGTATCTGTTCTAAGGTTAATTTAGATTCATTAACTAGGTCAGAAAACTTAATCGTTTTCTTGGCTTTATCGTTGCGTTTGACCATCACCACTTGTTGTTGTTCTAAATCACGAGGTCCTAATTCGATTCTTAATGGAATCCCCTTCATTTCTGCTTCGGCGTATTTCCACCCAGGTGAATTATCAGATTCATCCAACATCACTCTGATTCCAGCTTGTTTAAGTGATTCAAATAGGGTTTTTGCTTGGGATAAAACGCCTGGCTTTTGCGGCATAATTGGGACAATCATCACTTGAATCGGGGCGACTCGAGGCGGTAAAATTAAGCCATTATCGTCACCATGAACCATAATCAAGCTACCAATTAAGCGCGTGGATACACCCCAAGAGGTTTGATGAACCGGTTGCAATTGGTTTTGACGATTTTGAAATTGAATACCAAATGCTTCAGCAAAACCGGTGCCAAAGTAATGACTCGTACCGGATTGCAGCGATTTGCCATCATGCATTAACGCTTCAACTGCATAAGTTTCTTTTGCGCCAGCAAATTTTTCTTTTTCAGTCTTTCTTCCTGTTAAAAAAGGGATGGCAAGTAGCTCTTCGCCAAGCGTTTGATAAATCTTTAACATTTGTAACGTTTCAAATCTTGCTTCTTGTTCTGTTTCATGAACGGTATGACCTTCTTGCCAAAGGAATTCTGCCCCTCTTAAGAAAGGTCTTGTCGTTTTTTCCCATCTTACCACCGAACACCATTGATTGTATTTTTTTGGTAAGTCCCGATAAGAATTGATAATCTTTGCATAATGTTCACAAAATAAGACTTCAGAGGTTGGACGAATGATCAGAGGATCATCGAGTTTTTCTTTTCCGCCTAAAGTGGCAATTAAAGTTTCAGGAGCAAAACCTTCCACGTGTTCTTTTTCTTTATTGAATAGACTTTGTGGAATCACCATTGGCATATAGACATTTTCATGACCGGTATCTTTGAACTTTTGGTCAAGATACTTTTGAATTTGTTCCCAAATTGCATAACCATAAGGCCGATAGATAATGAAACCTTTGATTGAAGAATAGTCCATTAATTCTGCTTTTTTGCATACATCGGTGTACCATTGGGCAAAATCTTTTTCTCGAGACGTTATCGCTTCGTTCTTAATTTGTTTTTCCATAATATTCCTCCTGCTTATTGACCAGGGCTTTAACCTTATTCGTGGTACGCTTACTCGGTTGGTCTGGACTAGTTTGATACCCCATAATCCAATCGGCACCCATGATTTTAACATGCTTAAGCGGGATTAATTCCAAACTAGCTTCAGATAATAAATCAACAAGAATAAAGGGTTTATTAAATTTATTGAAGGTTTGAAATATTAACTTTAATTGAATGGCAGTTTTTTGGGTGTTTTCTACATTGATAATCCGTTTGTAATTTAAAAAATAAAATTGGAAATATTGATAAATCTCATCTGGTAAATTCGAAGAGAATTCATCAATTGACAACGCAAATTGAATTCCTAGACGATGAAATGGTTCTGCCCAAGCTTTTAAAGAAACTTCGGTAGGCGCGAGTTCTTTGATTTCGGTCTCATCAAGCAAAAGTACTAAGTTTTTTGCATTAGGAAGATTTTTGATGTCATTTAAAAATTCAAAGGTTTTGATCACTAATGAAATTGGCACTAGTAATATTTGATCAATTCTCGGAAGGACGACTTGTCCAATCAAATAAAGATATCGCCGATAAAATTCCTTAGTATAGGTCATTAATTCATTTGCATCTTGGAGTAATTCAAGCGTGGTAAGCCCTGTTGGATTTTGAGGTTGTATAATCACTTGATGACCAAAAACAGCCATATCTTCTTGATTGATTAACGGTCTAAAATTGAGTGTGAATTTAAGTTGATGATATAAGTCTTCTACAAATACCGATTCATTACTTTGCAGGGCCTGAACAATCGGTTGATTCGTTTCATAAGGTAAAATGGTTACTTTTCTTTTGATCATGACCTGATTAAGTTCTTTGCTTTTACGCATAAGATTACGGAAATCATTTGGGAAATGCTTATGCTCAATAATTGCCATATTAAATTTAATCAAAGATTCAAGAGCATTGACTTCAACATACTGAGAAATCACTTGATATAAGCCTTGAGCCGTTTGGACATATTCATAGGTTTCGGCAGCTTTCGTTAACAATACTAGGATGTCATTCGCTGAATCAATTAATAACGTGGTTGGCGATAAATATGGAATCAATTTTTCTTTGATTTGTGAGAGATAAAAATATTTAAATTGCTCATCAAGGCCTGTCCGTGGAAACATCATAAAAATGGAGACAAGGGCGCCATTTTTAGCCGGTAATTTTTTAATGACATCAAGGGCTTGCTGAGAACTAATCACCATCGACTTTAAGATAGCTTTTTTGGGATTAGGTTTGAGGTATTTTAAACCATATTGATGCAAGTGAATGGTTTGTTTATTTTCATCGATTTTAACCACTTCAAAGATGACTTGACGATAATTCCTTTTTCGCAACGTTTTTGATGTCAAAATCCAACTCGTATCTAATTTAGAAGTTAAGAGTTTTTCCCACCATTGATAGATTTTTTCTGACTCAATTGCCGAAAACTTTTTTAAAAATTGACTCAACTGCATGACTTTTTCTTTACCAGGATGCTTAGGATCAAATTCATAAACCACATCGAGTTTGAGATTGATACGATAGACCAAGTAATGATGGATTCTTTGTTGAATCGCTAACTGGTGTTTGTTTTGACGTTGGGTTAAGTAAATGAAATAACCAAAAATAATCATGATAATTAAGAGTAAGGTAATGGCTACCGCAATGAAAAGGGTAGGGTCTTCCAAGATTGGCAACCAAGACCATGTCAATATCAACTTTTTCATCCTTCAAATTATACCTTTCCCTCTTAATCCTAACAACTTTTTTTAACAAATGGATTCAATGAAATGCACTGTGAAATCGTGTATAATTTCTCTCACGGAGAAATACCCAAGTGGCTGAAGGGGTCAGTTTCGAAAACTGATAGGAGGCGCAAGTCTCGCGAGGGTTCAAATCCCTCTTTCTCCGCCAGGAAAATTTATGAAAAAATTTAAAAAAAGACAACTATTTGGAACCATTTTAATCGTTTTTGGTCTTATCGCTGTTTTTCCAAGACCGCAAAACTTTAATGGTGTCAACCCACTCAGGGTCGCTAAAGGCGAGCTTCCAATACTCATCGCACATGGAGGCGGTAATCAAGAATTTCCCGATAACACATTAGAGGCTTATTATCATGCTTATAGCCTTAATCAATCGGTCATGCTTGAAACCGATGTTAACCTTACAAAAGATGGGGTAATTATTTTGTCTCATGACCGTTCATTGGATCAAAAGACAAATTTAACGAATGCTGATATCATTGCAACAAATTATTCAGACTTAGTCGAAAACGAAATTGATTTTGGTTATCATAATCCTATTTCAGGAGCCAATGGTTATAACCTATCCAACACCTTTATCAAATACACCAACTATTTAGGACAAGAGGTTTCGCCACTTGATGTCAATTATCCTGTAGGGATTGAACCAAGGCATCCGTCCAAATTTCTGGTCTCGACCTTAGAGGAATTAATTATTCAATTTCCTAACAATCTTATAAATGTTGAAATTAAACAGACCGGTGAGATCGGGTTGGATGCACTTGAAAAAGTGATTGAGTTAATGGATGCATTAAGCGAAGAATATCAAACCTATCAACGAATCATCCTCGCCAGCTTTCATCAAGAAGTATACGAGGAATTGAATCGATTAAAGTCAACTACCCACAAGCAACTCATGTTCTCACCTGAATTTAATGGCGTACTCTCTTTTTTCATTATGCAAACGACATTAACGAGTGTTTTTTACAGCGAACCCGTAGCCGCCTTTCAACTTCCTACTGAACAATTAGGACTTTCTTTAACGACTGACTTACTCATCAATACTGCGCACATGCACAACATTGCAGTCCATTATTGGACCATCAATGATGAAACCAGCATGCGTGAATTAATTGAAAAAGGTGTCGATGGCATTATGACGGATCGACCAAGTTTATTACAATCAGTCTTAAGTAGTTATCAAAATTAATTATTTAATTGGTTTAATGAAAAATTTACCGTAAACCTGATGCGAAGGCGATTCATCAATAAAGGATTCAGGATCAACTTGCCGAATATGTCGAACTACTTCAGGAACTTCTCGACTTGATACCACCATATAAACAATATATTTTACTGAATTGGTGTAGCCACCTCTAGCCTGTACAACCGTGCACCCATGAAAGAATTTTTCCATTAAGATTTTTGGTAAATCGGTTCTGGAGGTTACAATCTGTAACTGTGTCTTCTTGTTTCTGATATTAATTGCATCGACAACTCTTGAAGTTGTAAATGAATAAATGACTGAAAAAATAACTGCATTTAATGCCCCGGTTGAGGATTCCGTATTCAAGAGGTAAAGGATGGTGAAGAAAAAGTAGATGGTGACATTGAAGGTGAAGGCATATTTTCCTACAGAAGTGGATTTGACATTCGCAAAATAAACCGTGATCACATCCATACCACCACTTGAGATATCCATTAAATAAGCTAGAGAACTGGCAATACCTTGGATACACCCTGCAATAATTGCGCGAGAAAGTAAGTCATCTGTTATCGAAATGAGTTGTGTCCAATCATGAGGAATAATTTCAATGAAAATTGAGGTCGTAATGACATTTATGAATGAGAAAATCGCAAATCTTTTGCCTATCTTGGTAAATGCTAAAATAAAAATTGGAATATTAAAAATAAAATAAAGAATAGCCTGCATCGTACGGTTTTCAATTTGATTAAAAAGATTCAATAAATCAAAAAGGCGATTAAAAATTTGTGAAACACCAGATACCCCACCTGTAATTAATGGCGTTGGTAATGGATTACCTGCTGGAACGATAAATGATCGGAAAATGTAGGCTGCTAACAATGAAGAGATACACGATACGAGGAAGATACCAATATTTTCCAGAATGGTTTTGAGCTTTGGATAAGTATTTAACCAGTTTTGAAATTTTTGTGTCATTTTATTCATATTGAACCACCTTTAAACCGAAGAAATTATACCCTATTTTATAAATTTTTGGTTTAGAAGTAATTTATATTGAAGATACTGAAACTATTTGATAAGATTAACGTGCTATTCGTGATTCAATGGAGGTTATCAAATGAAACCATTCGGCACGTTTTTTGGAAAGATTTTTGGAGGATTATGGAATTGGATCAAGGAAACAGCCTGGATTCAACCTCTGTTAATCGTTGGAACTATTTTTGCTATCATTTTTTCCATTCCGACCATTACCGAATGGGTTAATGGTATTGCTGAAAGCATCAACAGTCCTGAAAGTTATTATCGTAATTATCAAAAGAAACTAGAAGGCGAAGAAGAATCTGATGCACAAAAACTCATTGATGCAATGATGGATAATTCCAATGAATTTGGCGAAAAATTTATGCTCGTGTTTGTTCAAAAAGATTGCCAATTCTGTAAAGATGCACAACCAGGTATCAAGGAACTTTTAGAAAATACTTCTCGATATTATGGGACTCAAGAAACGGATTCGATAATCCCTGTTACCAAGGAACAATTTGGCACCTTTAAGTTTTACACCATTTTTATTGATGAAACCTATGACTATCCTGAAGACGACACAACCACACCTTTCGAACGTTTCCTTTTAAGAAACACCGATTTTTTAGAACGGACAGCGGAAGTTGCTAGAAATTCTGCATATAAGGTTAATGGTCAAATAAACGAAACCCAAATTGAATCCCTTGAAAGTGGCGAAAAAAATGCAATCTCCACACCAACGGCGATTATGTATGACTTATCTGAAAATAGTCCAGAAGAAGGCATTTCAGAATTGCTGATCTCCATTCCTGGCGCTAATTTGTATGATAAGGCTGTTACCTTGTCTGATGCCTGGATGCATCGCAATCAATTCGAATTAAATTAAAGTTTTTATCATCCTAAATAGATTCTAAAACGTTTCCGAATGGAAACGTTTTTTTGTATAATATAAAAGATGGAAAATCGATTCTGGTACGCTATTCAAAAACCAACCCTTGTTGCTGGCACCACCACGAGACATGGAGGATATTCTACGGGTGAATATCAATCCTTAAATTTAGCATTTCATACAGGTGATGATGAAAAAACGGTGGAAATGAATCGTGATGCTTTTTCTAAAATAGTGAATATTCCAAGATCCCAAATGGTTTTGACCTATCAGTCCCACAGCACCGTTCTAAAACGCGTTGTTAAAAAAGATGCTGGAAAAGGCAATCACGTATTCAATGATGGAATTGCAGCCGATGCGCTTTATACCACTGAAAAAAAATTGATGTTAGGTATTTTTCATGCGGATTGTGTGCCGGTGTTTATTACCCATAAAACCAAAGATTTAATTGCAATCATTCATGCTGGAACACCTGGAAGCCTTGAAGGTATCAGTAAAATTGCCATCGATCAATTGAAACAAGAAATGAAAATTAATCCCCTTGATTTAATTGCCTATTTAGGGCCTTCCTTAGATTTTGCCCACCATCCGATTTCCCAAAATCGAACCAATGAATTACTACAAAAAAATTCAAAATTCAAAGAAATCATCAAGAAAATAGGTAACCAATATTTTTTAGATATTCCGCTGCTTAATTACCTTCAATTAATTGATGCAGGCCTTTCACCAAGGTCTATCCATGTTAGTAATTTAGATACCTATTCCAACCCAAAAGACTATTTTTCATATGAAAGAAATCAAAAAACAGGTCGACACATTTCTTTTATTGCTTTACGTTAGTTTTTAATTTCTTAAAATATGGTAAGACAGCGTGGGGAACTAAGGTAGAAATATCAACTTGATTTAAATAGAGCTGCTTAATGAGACTTGAAGAAATGATTTGATGGGGTTGCTTTGCCATAAAAAATACCATTTCAATATTGGCATCTATCAATTGATTGCCAGAAAAAATATCATGTTCATATTCAAAATCAGGTACCGTTCTTAAACCTCTAACCAAGGCTATAGCGGCTTTGGATTGAGCGTAACGGATGGTTAAACCATCAGTGCTATCGACAATCACCTTTTGCGAACCATATTGTTTTGCAATATCTTTTAGCATTAATTTTCTATCTTCAAGGGTGAAAGTACTTATTTTATTTGGATTGACCGCTAATAATAAAATCACTTGGTCGAAAATTTTTAAAGCCCGATTTAAAATATCGATATGCCCGTTTGTAATGGGATCAAAACTACCAGGATAAATTGCAATTTTCATTCTTTTTTCCAACCAATATGAACTACGGTTCTACCGTAATTATAAGACTTTACGACAAATTTGTCTTCGTTGAGATTATGAACTTCCGATTCATTCTCATAAACAATGATTCCACCAGCATTTAAAAGGTTTCCTTTTGCAAATTGAGATAAGAGATCTTGAAAATGAGCATAAGCATAAGGAGGGTCGAAGAAGGCAATATCGAATTTGAAATGATTATCAATCGCCATTCGAATGAATTCTAAAGCATCCATTTGAGAAACCTTGGTTTGCTCAACTTTCAGACTTAAGATATTTGCCTGAATCACTTTGATAGCCACTTGATGTTGGTCATTCAAATAAATGAATCCTGCACCCCGAGAAGCTGCTTCCAAACCATAAGCTCCTGATCCGGCAAATAAATCAAGAACTGTTGCATTCACTACTTTACTACCGATTGCCGAAAATACCGCTTCTCTTACGCGGTCTTTAGTAGAACGAGTAATCGATAACGGTGGTTGTATAAGTTTTCTAGAGCGGAATTTCCCTGCAATAATTCTTAACATCATTAGCAACCCGGTGGATGCGATTTAAATGGAGAAAAAATCTTTAGTTGAATCCAAGAATAGATTTCTCTAACTTGGCCATACATCTTTAAATAATCGCGAACCAGCGGATGCGAATCCACTTGAATTTTAACTTGGTGAAGTTCTGCTCTTGCTCTCAATAAATGGGGACTGTCATCGCCATAACTCTCCCACATCGATTGGTAATTAGCCTGAGACCTTTGGTAATGTTCACTCAAGGCAAGTAAGGTTTGATTTTGGCTGAGTTGTTTATCAAGTTGGTTTAGTAAAACAACACGATCATCCTCTTCTAATGCTTCTTTTAAATCTCGAGCAAGGGTAATTAATTCTGCATAACTCATAAACTTACTTTAACACAATTAATTCGCTGCCGAATGATGAAAAATTATGATAAAGTGAAAAATATGAAAACCCTAAAAGTCATTCAAGATCCCAATCCAATTTTAAGAAAAAGGGCGTTGCCTGTTTCCTTGCCTCTATCCGAGGAAGATTCTAGCCTCTTAAAGGGGTTATTAAAATATGTCCATCAATCGCAGGACAAAACGTATGCTGAAAAACATCAAATAAGAGAAGGCATTGGCTTGGCTGCCCCGCAAGTTGGTATCAGCAAACGCCTGACCGCTATTAGTTATCAAAGGGGCGAGATAAAAACTGAATACATGCTTGCCAATCCGATTATTGTTTCGCAATCCATCAAACAGATTGCCTTGACGAGTGGTGAAGGTTGTTTATCGGTGCCTTCAGAACATCCTGGTTATGTATACCGCGCGAATAAAATTTCAGTAAAAGCATTTGATTTGATTCAAAATAAAGAAATATTAATTCAAGCAGAAGGATTTGATGCAATAGTTTTACAACATGAAATCGATCACTTAAATGGCATTTTGTTTTATGACTATTTAGATAAAAAAGACCCATTTAAAGAAAAATCTAATTCAATCCTTCTGTAACAATATTCACTTTACAATTAGATTTTCATTGATTATAATTTACTTAATTAAGACGATGCATAGATTCATTATGTTCATCAAAGGAGTTTTTTATGGCGTTTAGTGCTGGTCAAGAAGGCGTGTCTATTTTTGCCCTCGGGGGTTTGGGGGAAGTAGGTAAAAATACTTACGGAGTTGAATCGGAAAAAACATTAATTCTTATTGATGCTGGGGTCAGGTTTCCTGAGGAAGATTTACCAGGCGTTGACTATGTGATTCCAGATTATTCTCACATTAAAAATAATCAAAGAAAATTTAGAGCGTTAATTGTCACACATGGCCATGAAGACCATATAGGTGGTATTCCTTTTTTAGTTCAACATGTCTTTGTTCCTGTGATTTACGCGCCACGCCTTGCCGCTGCATTTATCCGGCATAAACTGCAAGATCAAAGAATCAAAGAGCCTGTGAAAATTGTTGAATATGATGAAGATACCATTCTAAATATAAATGAGTTTAAGATTTCTTTTTTTAGCATGACTCACTCAATCCCCGATTGTTTTGGGGTATGTGTAGATACTCCGGAAGGTAGAGTTGTCACGACTGGTGATTTTAAGATCGATTTAACGCCAGTAGGTGCGGAAATTAATCTTGGAAAAATTGCAAAACTTGGCACGGAAGGTGTTGATCTTTTATTGTCTGACTCTACCAACGCTGAAATCGAAGGCTATACCCCTTCTGAACGAAGTGTGATTTCCGCGATCAATGATATTTTTGAAAATGCGAGCGGTCGGTTAATTGTTTCAACATTTTCCAGTAATATTTCTCGCATTCAACAAATTGTTGAAGCGGCGGTCAATCACAAAAAGAAATTAGTCATCATCGGACGTTCCATGGAAAATGCTGTCAGCATGTCTCGACAATTAGGTTACATTAAAATACCGGATTCATCGATTGTGGCATCCGATGATATTAGAAGCCTCAGACTTGAAGAAACGGTGATTATTTGTACCGGCTCCCAAGGCGAACCAATGGCAGCCTTATCCCGGATTGCCAAAGGAGATCACCGACAAGTTAAAATTGTTCCAGGCGACACCGTTGTTTTTTCTTCAAGCCCAATTCCGGGAAACGGTCTCAGTATCAATCGAGTTGTCAATCAATTGACAAGGGCCGGGGCTAACGTTTTAACCAATTCGATATTATTTAATGTTCACTCCTCGGGGCATCCAGCCAGACAAGAACTTCGTTTGATGTTAAAACTATTTAGACCACGATATTTTATGCCGATGCACGGTGAGTATCGGATGTTAAAACTACATACAGAGATTGCAGAAACTTTAGGTATTCCTAAACAAAATTCCTTCATCTGTCGCAATGGCGATATTTTAAAATTAAAAAATCATCAAATCTCGCGCGGCGGAGAAGTACCAGCAGATGCAGTTTATATTGACGGAAAAGATATTAATGGATTATCGACTGCGGTTATCCGAGACCGAAAGATTTTAGCGGATGATGGTGTAGTATCAGTCTCAGTTGTGATTGATGCCAAGCAAAATCAATTGTTAATCAAACCCACCATTACGGCGCTGGGATTTGTTTTCCAATCGGCAAATGACATGCTAAAAAATGCTGAATTTAAATTAGAAGAACGCCTCAAATTATTGATGAAAAATCGCGTTTCTTTCTCAGAATTAAAGAACACCATTAAAGAAGTAGTCGGTAAGTATTTATTTATCAAAACTCAAAGGAATCCTATGATTATTCCAGTGATTATGAATCGAAATTTGCCTGCTTAAATGTTTTTAACAAAGGTCTTTTTTAACGTATCAAAATAAGGGTTTTGTTGTTGATGAAACAGTCGGAATGTTTTTTTGCTGGTTTTTACTTTTACTTTTTCAATATTTTCTTCGGGATTAACTAAAAGGTAATCATAACCAAAAATTGCTTTTCTAAAGTCGCCTTTGAAGGTGAGGACCCGGCTTGCATCTAACACCAGGGAACTACCGAGCGATCGGTATGCATTATTTTGAATGGTCGCCATTTCTGTTAATTGTAAACTGGCAGTGGCCACATCGACGAGGGCACCACCTAAGCTCTTGTTGTAGGCGCTACTTCCTAAGGTACTTGCCACAATCAATCCAGTTCCTCTAAAAGTTTGTAAATGATGATCATCGATCAAGACATCCGTGACAAAAGTATGGAATGGGTTTTCAACCCTAACTTCATTTACGGCATAAAAAGTGCTGGTCTTTTTACCAATTAGGTTAAGTTCCACCAACGGATATTCGATACTTTGACGGCGCATTTGCGGAATCGATTTCACCAGTAAATCTAATTGTTCAGCATAAAATTCGCAAAAAAAGCCAAGGGTACCAGTATGAACCCCTACGAAAATGACTTGATCAAGAATTGATAAAAAGGTTTGAATGGACCTGAGAAAGGATCCATCACCACCAACAAAAATAACAATTTCCGGTTTTTGAGTATCTTGAATATGCCCAGCAAAATTTAGTTTGATTTCCAATTTCTTGGCAATCATTTTTGACTGATCATCTTCCCTAACAATTAATGTGTATTTCATATTCTTTTGGTATATTGTTGAATTTTATTTTATCATATAAAAGACGTTAAACTAAAAAGAGGAAACTGTATGTCAACAAACATTGAAATTGAAGCAAAAATCCTTGTTAATGAAAAAGAATTTAATCAATTAAAGTCCTTACTTAAAATTGATGAAAAGTTAAAGGTAACCCAAACAAATTATTATGTTGATGATCAAAAGGGATCATTGAGGGGATATGGTTTTGCCTTAAGAATTCGTGAACTTGGGCAAACGTATACCCTAACTTTAAAGTCACCGATGGCGGAAGGAACGCTTGAAAAAAATCAACAAATTAATCGCGATGCTTATTTAGCATTACAACAAAAATCAATTTTCCCTACAGGATTAATTAAAGATTTTTTAGAAATGTTCGGGTTTGATACCGCTACATTCAAAATCATTACCCACCTTACCACTGATCGATATGAAACCACTTTTGATGGTCGCCATGTTTGCTTAGATAAAAATCAATATCATGGCCTCGTGGATTATGAAATAGAAAGCGAAGAATCTTCCTTAAAGAATGCTGCAGAAACACTCAAATTATTATGTGAGAAAGCTAAAATTGAATATAAACCTAATCATATTTCAAAATACGCTCGAGCGATTAAAACCTTAAAATAACCTTGAATTTATTTTTCAGAGGCATCAATATCAAAAGCCTTTTTTTTTAAAGGATTGACTGTTTTTTCTTTGAAACTTGATTGCCGCTTTGAGATGGGAATAAAAGTCCTTATTTCTTCTTCATTGTAACCAACTTGAATACGGCGGTCGTCTACCATGATTGGTCTTTTGAGCACAGAGGGATTTTCTCGAATAAATAAAACCAATTGTGAAATGGACATATTTTCCACATCCAAGTTTTGTTCTTTAATAACTTTACTGCGTGTGGAAATGATATCCTCAGTGCCATTTTCTGACTTTTCTAACATTTCTTTTAATTCTGACTCATTTAATGTTGCAGAAAAAATATTTCTTTCCTCAAAGGGAATTCCTTCTATTTCAAACCACTTTTTAACTTTCCGACAGCTTGAGCAGCTAGGAGATGTATAGATTCTAACCATAATTTTCCTAAATTTAGTATACCCCTTTGGGTACTATTTACCTAATGATTATCGAAACTTTACAATGAATTTGCTAAAATGATTTGAAAAGAGTAAAAATTGATTGAATATGACAAGAATGATTAGTGGTATCAAACCAACAGGTGGCCTTACGCTAGGTAATTATATTGGTGCGTTAAAGCGCTTTCCCAGTTTTCAATCCCAGTACCAAACGTTTTTATTTATTGCGGATTTACATGCTTTAACGCTTCCTATCGATCCCAAGATGTTAAAAGAGAATACGTTTGATCTTGCAGCGTTTTATTTAGCAGCAGGACTTGATCCAAATTTAAGCACCATCTTTTTACAATCTCAGGTCAGTGCGCACTCGGAATTAAATGCAATTTTGCAAAATTTTGTTTATATGGGCGAACTATCGAGAATGACGCAATTTAAAGAAAAATCATTGCAAATGAATGATTCGGCAATTGGTTTAGGCCTATTTGCCTATCCCGTTTTAATGGCGAGTGATATTTTACTTTATGATGCTGAAGTGGTGCCTGTTGGCGAAGATCAAGTTCAACATTTAGAACTTACACGTGATTTAGTCCAACGTTTTAATCATCGTTTTGGCGATATCCTCGTAATCCCGAAAGCACAACTGGGGAAAACAGGAACGCGAATAATGTCTTTATCTGATCCAACTAAAAAAATGTCTAAATCAGATCCAAAAGGAAACATTGAATTAAAGGAAGACTTATCAAGTATTAGAAAAAAAATTATGAGTGCAGTGACCGATTCCGAAATTTCGATTCGCTTTGATGAAAAACTCAAACCAGGGATTAGTAATTTGCTGAGTATTCTTGCATCTTTAACCAATCAATCTATGGAAATGACAGTCGCGAGTGTGCAAGGTTTAACCTATGGTGGATTTAAAACAAAAGTTGCCGATGTCGTAACCGAAGAAATTGGATCTTTACAAAAACGTTATCAATCCATGATCAAATCCGGACTCGTTCAGGAAGTATTAAATCAAGGAGCAAAACGAGCTGAACTTGTTGCGAATGCCACCCTGCAACGCGTAAAGAAAGCAATTGGATTATGGTAATTCCCCGGCATTTGATTGCCTTAGATTTAGATGGAACTTTGCTCAATCAAGACAAAAAAATCTCAAAGCAAACCCTCAGTTATTTAAAGCGAATTAAAAATCAGCATGTGATTATTTTGGCAACGGGTCGACCTTATCGTTCTTTTATCAAATATTATCAGCAACTTGGTCTCAATACACCGATGGTTTGCTATAACGGTGCCTATGTTACCAATCCCACCGATGCCACCTTTCAATCCACTAGCTTTGCATTTCCTCAAGCCGTGGTCAAACAAATCTATTTAGACATTGGTGTTGACCATCTCGATAATGTGATGTGCGAAACCAACGTCAACATTTGGTTGCTAAAGGAAGAAAAAAATCTTGCCTCATTTTTTTGGCATGAAAATATGAATATCATCTATGGACCACTGGAAAATACTTTAAATGAAGATCCAATGACCATGATTATCAAAGTTAAAAAAAGAAGCCCAAAACTAGATCAAAAAGTTATCGAAGCGGTGAAAAAACATCAAGGATTAAAGGTTCGCTTTTGGGGTCGTTCGGAATTTTGTGAAATATATTATGGTCATATATCTAAAGGGACTGCATTATTAAGTTTATTAAAGCATTATCGCATTCCTAGAAAATATTTTATGAGTTTTGGCGATGCAGAAAATGATCGAGAAATGTTAAAATTTGCAGCAATTAGCTTTGTGATGAAAAATGCGGAACCACCCATCAAAAAATATGGTAAATTTATCACCAAAAAAGATCATCAGCACGACGGTATTATCGATGAACTAGACCGTTATTTCAAACGTTTGTCTTCACTTAAGTAAAGTTTAGAAAAAGATTGTAGATATTGGTTTAATTTTACTTGCACTTCCGTGGTGCTCTTTCCGTGGATTAAAAAATAGAATTTGCACTTAGGTTCAGTTCCGCTTGGACGAACGACAATACTTGAACCGTCATTGAAATTCAATTTAATGACATTCGCTTTCGGTAAAGCAATTGTGGAATGATGTCCTTTATCATCTTTGGCAACTTGGAATAGATAATCCTCAAATAACACCACTTTCCATTCTTGGAATGGTTTAAATGGAGTCTGGCGTATTTTATTCATCAATTGATTAAGGAATTGTTCACCTTCAATCCCTGATAAACTCAAGGAAAATTGCTTATCAAGGTGGTAGCCATAAGTTTGATATAGTCGATCTAAAGCTTGTCCTAAATTAATGCCATGAAGTGCATAATGTAACGCCATTTCTGCATAAAGTGTAAGCGCTTGAATCGCATCTTTATCACGAACGAAATCACCAATTAAACACCCATATGATTCTTCGTAACCAAAAATGAAGTGTGGCCCAGCATGGTGTTCATAAAAATCAATTCGATCGCCTATAAATTTAAAACCGGTGAGAAAGGTCTCAGTTTTAACCTTGTATTGTTGGGCAATTTTACGCCCAAGTGGGGAAGAAACAATCGTATCATAAATGATGCCATTGGAGGGAAGTTTATTTTGTTGAAGACGATGTGAGAGCAAATATTCGATTAAAAGCGAAGCTGATTGATTGCCATCTAATAATTGGTAATCCCCATTTGCATCACGATAACCTAATCCAACACGATCTGCATCTGGATCCGCGACCATCACTAATGGGGCATTAAATTTTTGCGCATAGGCTATCGCCTTTTCATAAGCTAACTTTTCTTCGGGATTGGGTGATAAAGTACCCTTAAAATCGGGATCGGGTTGGCTTTGTTCTGGCACAACAAACACATCAAATCCTAATGACTTAAAAAGTGAAGGAAGGATACGATAACTTGCACCATGTTGTGGAGAAAAGATAATTTTAAAATGATGCTTGGGCAAATGCGGTTGAAGTTGTAAAGATTTGACTAAATTCACGTAAATATTTTCAACTTCCAAAGGCACGGTTTTTATTCGACCTGTTGGTTCGAATTTCGGGACTTCGATTGCTAATGGTTCTGGTAATGTCGAAAGAATTTGAATCAGGGATTCAATTTTGTGAGGAACCAATTGACAACCTTGATCATCATAAACTTTGTAACCATTGTATTCTTTTGGATTATGAGAAGCAGTTAACATAATGCCGCCCAAGCAATGTAAATGCCTGACAGCAAAGGACAATAAGGGAGTAGGAACGAGCTCGGTAAATACATAAGTATCAATGCCCATTTGATTTAAAATTTGTGAGGTTAAGGTTGTATAGGTAATGGCATTACGACGATTATCGTGGGCAATAACCACCCCTCTAGTTAGCGATTGTGGGTAAAGTCGACGAAGCATTAAACCGTATGCAACGGTAACTTTTTTGATAGTAAATTCATTGATTCGGTTGGTTCCAAGACCCATCAGCCCGCGCATCCCTGCCGTACCAAATTCAATATCTTTGAAGAAAGCATCTTCGATTTCTGTAGGTTTTAAAGTTTGTAATTGAGCCTTAAAATTGGCAGGCATGTTCGGATGATTTAACCAAGATAAATATTGTGAATTTGCTAAGTTATTCATGAGGATAATTTTACCAATAATTCTTCTTCTGTTCTATCTAATTTAATTGTAAAGTTTTTATTGGATAACCCTTTTAAAACTCCAGTAATCTCGCCAAAACTTAATTCAGTGGCATGCAAGAACTGATGTTCGTAATGGTGATGGTCCATTAACCATTTATTCGCTTTAAAATCACCATATTTTCGATCACCTGCAATCGGGTGTTGAATCGCTTGCATATGCACCCTGATTTGATGCGTCCTTCCAGTAATTAAATGGACTTTAATCAAGGTGAAATTCCCATAGTTTTTGATGACTTCATATTCGGTTAGTGCAGACAATCCTTGTTGAGTATGCTTTGCAATCAATACCATTTTTTTGCTTTCGTCTTTCACCAAGGGTAAATCAATTTTACCTTTGCCAGTTAATGGCCCAACAACAAGAGCAAGATATTGCTTACTAATTTCATCTCTATCTTTAAATAGGCGATGTAACGCTTGTAAACCTTCAATCGTTTTTCCATATAGAACTAATCCACTGGTGTTCCGATCAAGACGATGACCTGGCGCGGGCGTAAAGCCAGGTTGATTAGGTTGGTATTCCCCTTTTGCATAGAGATGTTCAATGACCATTTCCGTAAGGGTATGTTGCCGAGTATCATCTTCGCCTTGTACTAGCATCCCTTTGGGTTTGTGAATCATCAAACAATGGGCATCCTCATAAACAATGGGTAAATCCAAAAGTTTTTTTTGATATCGGCGATGAACGGTAAAGTCTTGTAACTGATCGTCATGGACATAGGCTTGGAGAATATCGTTTTCTTTTAAAATATATTCTATCGTAATTCTCTTACCATTGACTTTGACATCTTTTTTTCTAAATAGTTTATAAATAAATGAAAGCGGTGCTTCTTTTAACCACTTTCGCATAAATTTATCCGCCCTTTGATTGGCGGTTTGAGCGGTGATGGTAATTTGTTTCATCTCCGATATTTTATCACTTCTTGGTGTCGCCATCTGGTAAGTTTTGTTATAATCATAATCACGGAGAAATACCCAAGTGGCTGAAGGGGCAGGCTTGGAAAGCTTGTAGGTCCTTAACCGGGCGCGAGGGTTCAAATCCCTCTTTCTCCGCCAAACAAAACAATGAATATCATTCTACCCTTACTTCTTACTTTATTTGCCGGACTAGCTTCTGGTATCGGTGGATTATTAGCATTTACAAAACTGGCAAATAATGCGAAATTTTTTGCTTCGAGTTTGGGTTTTTCTGCAGGGGTAATGATTTATGTTTCTTTTTTAGAAATCATTCCAAAAGGTTTAGTCGCTTTAAACCAAAACTTTACGTCAGCGGTAAGTGAATGGATTGCAATCGGTGGATTTTTTATTGGAATTTTGTTTATCTTATTGATTGATCAATTGATTCCTCATGATCACAACCCTCATGAAATTAAAGAAAAAAACCAAACTTCAAGTTTAATGCGAATGGGTTTATTTTCAGCTTTTGCTATTGCCCTACACAATTTTCCTGAAGGAATGGCAACGTTTTATGCCGCACTCGAGGATGTACATTTGGGTTTAGGGATAATGATTGCGATTTCGCTCCATAATATTCCAGAAGGCGTTGCGATTGCACTACCGATATTTCAAGCGACAAAAAATCGCGTGAAAGCTTTTAATTTTGCCTTACTTTCTGGATTGGCCGAACCGATTGGCGCTTTGATTGGATTTTTAATTTTTTCTTCAATATTACCGACGAGCGTCTTTGGTGTCATTTTTCCATTTGTCGCTGGCATCATGGTCTATATTTCTTTAGACGAATTACTGCCTACCTCAGAAAAATATGGGCATCATCATTTATCGATTCTAGGATTAATCGGTGGTATGGCTGTGATGGCATTATCGCTTTTAATGATTTGATTTTTGATAGACGATTTGATTATCAATGATGGTCATCATAACCGAAGTACTTGCTAATTTTTTTTCGTCCTTTAAAAAATCTTGATCAAAGAACGTGAAATCTGCAAGATTACCAACCTGGAGTGTGCCGCGATGGGCTAAATCATAGGTGGGTGTATTTGCTCCAATTGTATAGAGTTTAACCGCATCCAACATCGTTAATTTTTCTTCAGGTTGATAGACTTGCTGATTATGGTCGCTGATGCGAAGAGAGGCAGCTTTAATACCCAATAATGGATTTGGAATTTCTACGGGAGCATCACTACTACCACATAAGACCAATTGCGATTGTTGATAGTGTTTCCAAGGATAAATCAGTTCGGTTTTAGGTGAAATCATTGCCAATGCCCAAGGCAAGTCTGATGACATAAACTGAGGTTGAATGTCAAAAATTAAGGGTAGTTTTTTTAATTTATTTAAAGTTGAGAGTTTGGCAAATGAAGCATGAATAATGCGGTCATGCAATCCAGCCTTGACTGGATGCTTGGTTAACCAATCCGCAACTTCATCTAATGCTTGGTCGCCAATGGTATGAATCGCAATCGGTAACCCTGCTTGACGAATTCGGACCAACAAAGCTTCCCAATCCTGCAAACTGAATTGTCTTTCTCCAAATTGTTTTGAATGTTGGTAAGGTTGAGACATCCAGGCGGTTTGACTAGAAATTGTGCCGTCATAGAAAGTCTTAATCGCGCCAAGTTGTAAATAAGGATTTTGATTTAACCAGGGGCGTTTACTTTCTAGGAAGTGTGTTAATTCTAAGTGATGAATTAATAAATGCGCGCGAAAAGGAGCTATTTTTAATGCATCCTCAAAAGCTTCTAAGGTTTCCTTAAACCCATTAAAGTAAAAAAGATCATCACTATGGCCGCCGGTTATCCCAAAAGCTTGTAAGGTCTTTATCGCTTTGACAATCATCATGGTCAATTCAGATTTTGAGTATTTAGGAATACTCTGGACTGCTGCCATTGCCTCAGCCTCATGAAGAATGCCAGTAGGATGATGATGAAGGCCAATACGATTCAATAATGCTTGATTCACAGTTGCCCCATGATAGTCTGCGTGTCTAAGCAATATAGGTATGGTTGATGACAGTCGATCGAGATCAATTTTGGTTATATTCTGTTCAAGATGACCCTGGGCATACAAAAATGGAGATTTTAAATGCTGCTGAATTTTCTTAAGAATCGCATTTTTATCTGTCGACTTATTTAATTGCAATAAAGTAAGTTTTTCACCATATCCCAATATATGTAAATGCGCATCGACAAATCCGGGTAAACCCATCCAACCATGAACATCAATAGACCGTTGAGCTCGCCAAATTGGATGATGACCTAAATGAATAATCTTGCCGTCTTCAACCCAAACTTCATCAACCGTAGGTTGTGATTCATTCAAAGTATAAAACTGACCATGATAGTATCGCGTTTTCATATTAAAGAAAAAAAGATTGCCTATTCAGCAATCTTAGCATCTTGTAAACGTTGAGCGCGACGTTGTAATTTTTCTAATTGTTTTTCTTCTTCACTGGCAAGGCGTTGCATTAACAATGCAAAGATCACAGCACCAGTGATCATGAGTAAACTACCCCAAATTTGCCAAGAAAAGTTAGTCGAGAGAAACTCATTCATCGCACTTTCGGCAATCCTAATCCAATTTTGTTCATAGGATAAAGGTAAAAAATCACGCAAAAAACCAAGAATAGCAAGTGCTAAACCTGCTACCAAAAAGAGCAAGGATACCATAAGCCAGAATTGTTGCCCCAACGTTAATTGCATTTTTTTATTATTCGTCATATTCATTTCCTAGGGTTATTTTAGCAATTATTAAGGGAAATATCAATTGCATTTATTCAATGATTTCTTTTAATTGATAGACTCTTTTAATGAAAAATTTGGCATGTTTTTTGACTTCTGGATGAGCATGCTCCATGCAATAACTTTGAGCAAATGCCTTAAACATGGGAATATCATTTCCAGAGTCACCCACCACAATGACATCTTTTGGGTTAATTCCTTTTTTATCAATCAAGACTTTTAGCGCATTGGCTTTATTGGTACCAAGTGCGGCAACCTCAATTAATCCATTAATCCATGCAATTTCAAGATGGGGAAATTTCTTTTTTAATTTTTTACTTTCTTCCAAAGCTAAACGTTTTCCATGCTTACTAATCCCAAAATAAATCAACAACCTTTGAATCACTGCATCGCCATGAACTTGATTCATAAAGTAGGCATTGTCTTTTTTATAGGCTTCACGATATCGACCTTGAAAAAGGTAATAAAGTCGATAAATGATATCGAGGTACCAAACATAATTTGAAGTAAATACTAAATTGGATTCATTGCTAGTATCAATCGAGAACATGAAACGTCGGTGCCTGCTTTTGATGTAGTTTGTTACGGATTCAACGTCTTTTGAGGTCATGGATTGGTCAAGTATCACTTGATGTTGTTGCACGACCATGCATCCATTACGGCAAACAAAGTCAAGATCTAAATTAATTTGTTTTAAAACCTTTTCCACAAAAAAGCGATTTCTCGAAGTAACAAAAACAACGTGATGGCCCTTGGCAATTGCATATTTTAAAAATGCAATATTTTGCTTAGATACTAAGCTAATTCTCTTTTTTGGATAGAATAACGTTCCATCTAAATCGATTGCAAACAATTTTGGCATGCTTTATTGTAATTTATTTTCAGCTTGAATTAAACCAAAACCACCGTCTTGGCGGTGGTACAAAAGACTAATTTGTTTATCTTCAATATCAAGATAGATGAAGAAATTATGACCTAAGGCTTCCATTCTGGTAATCGCTTCTTCCATCGTCATGGGATTCAAAAAAATTGATTTTGTACGAACAACTTCATCTTTTTTACTTTGAACTTTTTCACTTTCAATTGCTTCTAAAATGATGGATTCTCCTAAACTTTGATGCTTATAACTTTTAATTCGGGTCTTGAGTTTGCGGAGTTGGTTATTCAATTTATCGAGTGCTAAATCCACTGCCGCATATAAGTCATCATGTTTAACTTCGGCTCTGACGTCCATCATCGGTGTAAAAATGGTAATTTCAACTTTGGCTCCAACTTTATAGGAACGAACGACCACGCGGCATGTGACATCATCCTTGATAACAAAAAACTTAGAGAGGTGTTCAAGTTTCTTTTGAATTGTATTCGAAATAGCACTGGTAACCTCAATATTTTTTCCGACAATTTGGTATTTCATATGCCACTCCTTCTATTGATATTATCTCAAGTTTTTCTTGAACAAGGTAGTGGTAATGGAGATTTTTAAAAAAGTAATTTTTGAATATCGGTGACTTTATCAGTTTTTTCCCAAGGAACATCCAAATCAGGCCTGCCAAAATGACCGTAGATCGCTAAATCTCTATATTTAAAAGATGGCCGATTCAACGAGAAGCGTTGAATAATGTCACCGGGTTTAAAAAAGAATAACTTTTTGACGACTTGAAGAACTTTTGCTTCAGTTAAACCTTTTTTTAAGGTACCGAAGGTAAATAAAGTTAAGGAAACGGGTTCCGCTTGTCCGATGACATACGCAATTTGAACTTCTACTTTTTTTGCAACACCAGCGGCAACGAGGTTTAACGCAATATATCTTGCTAAATAGGCTCCTGAGCGATCAACTTTTGTGGCATCTTTACCAGAAAAAGATCCGCCTCCATGGCGGGCATAACCCCCATAGGTATCAACAATGATTTTCCTTCCAGTTAATCCGGTATCGCCTGCAGGACCACCAATGACAAATCGATCCGAGGGATTAATAAACACTTCATAATCTAAATTTAAGTTAAAGGACTGGATAACTGGTTTGATAATCTTTTCAGATATGAATTCCTTAAATTCAACAAAAGGAGTTTTTGGATCGTGTTGGATGGACATCACAACTTTGCTAACTTTTACTTTTTTCCCATGGTATGCAACTGTGACTTGGGATTTCATATCCGGCCTTGCATATGGAAATTGCCCTTGTTTTCTGAGACGAGATGCAATTCTTACCAATTTTTGAGCGATGACAATTGCGAGAGGCATTTTCCCTTCAGTTTCATCAGTCGCAAATCCAAACATCAATCCTTGATCGCCAGCAGTTGTTTCCCCTTTGGTTACAGCTTGATTGATATCCTCTGATTGGCTTTGCACCCAGTCAAAAATTTGCACTTCATTTACCGAAAAATCTAATTTGGGATCTGTATATCCAATCTCTTTCATCACTTGTTTAGCAATCAAGGTGAAATCTGGTCTTTTGATGCTAGAATTGGAAAATCTTACTTCCCCGCCGATTAATAGTTTTTGCTTCGCAGCAAAACATTCAATCGCTACGTGTGCTAGTGGATCAATTGCTAAACAGGCGTCTAATATTGCATCTGCAATTTGATCGCATACCTTATCAGGATGACCTTCAGAAACTGCTTCTGAGGTGAAAACCATTTCTTCTTTCATTCATGAAACCTCCTTGAATAAAAAAACTTTCCACGAAGGAAAGTTGTGAACGACTTTCGCTCATATCGTTCAGAGGTGGAACTCTGCTTGAACCAGCACTTACTAGATTTCTAGAGTTGCTACTGTGGTCGGTTCGTCTACACAGTGTCGGGATATGACCTTAATTACATTATACAAATTTAGTGCTAAAAATCAATCAATTTTACTTAATTAACTCACCTTGAGTGTCACCACTTAAACCTGCGGCATTGGCTTCATCGGTATCGATATGCATGGCAAGAGAAAAATCTTTTCTAACACGTATGACGACATCTCCAAATATTAACGAACGGGAAGGTGAGGCTAACTTCACCGAAACTATTTGCTTATCTTTTACTTGGAAATAAATTGCATCCTCAGGTGTCATGTGAATATGGCGTTTGGCAATAATGCAACCAATTGGGAGTATAATTTGCCCCTTCGGCCCGATGATGGTAATGGGACTTGAACCTTGGATATCACCGGATTCACGAATGGGAGGATTAATACCTAACATCCTTGCTTCAGTCGCCGATACTTCGACTTGAGATGCAGGTCTGACTGGTCCTAAAACCACGACATTTTCAAAGGTTCTTTTGGGTCCAACTAGCGTTAATCGAACATTCGAAACATACTGTCCTGGTTGTGATAATGGTCTTACCGCTTGCATCTGAAAACCCTGCCCACAAAGGATTTCTAAATCCTTTTGGGTAAGGTGAATATGCCGAGCAGAAGTTTCAACTAAAATGGTTTTCATTTTTATCCTCACTATTATATATGATTATGGATTAACGATTAAGGATAATATTTTTTGATCACGGATTGATACTCCTTTTTGAGATTCCTTAACGTATCTGGCCAGCGTTTAACTAAATCAATTTGAGCTTGTTCACCAACTTTTTTCCGCTTCGAAGGACGATCTAATATCTCGATAATACGTTTGGCAAAGTTTTTCGCGTTTCCGCTTTGAATAAAACCATTCACATTGTCCATAATTTGATCAGCGATAGAAGTATGCTTCATCACCAAAGTAGGTAATGCATGGACGGAAGCTTCTTTGACAACCAAGGGATCATTATCATAAGCAGAAGGAAAGAAAAATAAGTCTGCATTTTTATATAACAAAGATAGGTTTTGATTATCGGTAATTTTTCCAGTAAAAATGACTTTATTTTTCATGTTTTTTTCTTGAGCATATGATTGGATTGCTTCTTGGTGACGCCCTTCTCCTACCAAGACTAATTGATACCGACGATTGAGATGATCAAGTTCATGTAAAGTATCAATGATTAACTTTAGATTTTTTTGCCAGATTATTTGCCCAACAAATAAAATCGTTTTTTGATTAAAATCTATCCTAAATTTATCTTGAAGCTCAATTAATTTTTGCGGATTAGGATTGTGAAAGGCTTGAATATCGGTTCCGTTCGAAATGACTTTGATGCCCCGTCTAGATAAACCATAATTTTGAATGGTTTTAACGGTTGCTTTTGAAACGGTCCATAAAGCAAAGGCTTTTGAAAAAAATTGCATCGTCAGGTTGTTTAAGATCTTGGATAACCATTTACTTTTAGTAGCAGCATAATAATCTTCATAATATTTACTATGAAAGGTTGCAATCAGAGGTACTTGATTCTTTTTGGCAAGTTTTAAAGCCAAGTTACCTAATAAAAAAGGGGTGTGTGCATGGTATATCGTCGGTCCATCATAATTAAATAGTTTGCGGAATTTTTGCCGATTGTAACCATATGGTATTGGGTAAAATAAACCTGGAATTTTCAATTGGGGAACCGCAATAATTCGATAGGGGAATGGCGTAACATCACCTTGAAATGGCACTACCACGGATACATCAATTCCTTCACTTACGAGATGGCGAGCATATGCGTCTACTGTTCTCACTACTCCATCAATCAAAGGATAAAATCCATCGTTAAATAAAAATACTTTTAAGGGGAGTTTAAAATTGATTTTCTTGGTTTTATTCTTTAGATTTCGCATCTTTATTTGTGCTGAAATCGTCATCAACATTCCTAAAATTAACCAAATATAAAATAATAAAAAACGCCAAACAAAGATGGCAATGATTAAAAATTGGCCAGATAGAAAAACATTAAATAACGTGGTAAAGGTAAACTCAGCGGCACCCGCACTACCCAAGGTTGGAACTGTACCCAAGACAACATTGGCGAATGCCATCATCATCAAAACATTGAAATAATTAAAGGGTGGATTAATTAAACCAAAATTTGTCTGAGGAAAAGTGCTCAAAATAAAAAATGGTAAACTTAATAACGCTAGCTGAGAGATAATCGACCAAATCAAAACTATCCAAAGTTTACTTTGCTTGTATTTATAGTTGTTAAAAGCTTTTCGATATTGATTTAAACTATCAGAAATACTTAACTTCCATCTGGGGTATTTTTTTGGAAAAAAAATTCGAAGGAATTGTAAAGTTAACTTCTCGATGAATGGACTCAACGAAGCAGCAACAAAAAAAATCGGGCCTAAACAGGTGAAAAGAAAACCAAACCAAGCAAATAATAAAATAGTGGGATTGATTAAATAACCATAAAAAATTAACGCAAATGCAACGATGATGGTCATCGCTAAACGCATCAGTAGTAAATCGAGCATCACCACGGAAGTAGCTTTACCAATGGACACACCTTTTTGATAAATTAGTCCAATCATAATCGGTTGGGATCCTAAACCCCATGGCGTAATCAAAACATAATATCTAGCGAGAATTCCAAACCGAATACTTTGCCAAAAACTAACCATGATGTTTTTGTCCTTGAGCAGAATCCAATAACGATAGCCACTGCTAATGATAATCAATAAAAACATCAAAACAGAAACGATGAACATCCATTCATTCTGAAGCCATGTTTGTTCAAATCTTAAAAAATTTGGCCAATCAAAGGTACCGAAATCACTTAAAATGGATATAAAAGATAGCAGAATTCCTAATCCGATAGAAATGAATAGAAATACAATGCTAAAAAGAGATGAAGACCCATTCTTTCTGTCCAGATTAACTT
This sequence comes from uncultured Caryophanales bacterium, assembly GCA_903845135.1. Classification (GTDB taxonomy): domain Bacteria; phylum Bacillota_I; class Bacilli_A; order RFN20; family CAG-826; genus UBA970. The sequence goes on along the minus strand of CAIMWL010000025.1, from coordinate 2,885 downwards.
GGTTCTGATTTACTTTCATAATCTTGATTTCATTTTAACGAAAGTGGAGTAAAATAGTAAGCAATGTCAGCAAAACTTATCCAAATAAAAACATTAAAGCAATATCTTAAGCAAAAAGATGTGAAAAAACTAAGAGCTCTTTTTGACCGTTTTCATATTATTGACTTAGCTACTTTAGTCAATCAGTTAGATCATCCAGAAGATTTATTGTTTATCTTTCGTACCTGTAATTCTGACCATACAGCAGAACTCTTTTCGCATTTGTCTAATCAACAACAAGAAAATCTCATCCATATTTTTACTGATAAACAATTAATTGAACTTTTGAATCACTCTTATCAAGACGATATTGCAGACTTTCTTTCGGATATGCCAGCAAATTTAGTATCAAAAATTTTGAAAGTGGCGGACCCCTCACTTCGACAAGAAATTAACATTTTACTCAATTACAAACCTAATTCTGCTGGTAGTATTATGACCACGGAATACATCACGATACCTGAAAATGCCACGATTGGAGAAGCATTAGAAAAAATCAGGAAAACTGGACGAGATAAAGAAACCATTTATTCAAACTTTATTGTTGATCAAAACCGTTTCCTTAAAGGCATCATTTATATCGAGGATGTGGTGTTTCATGAATCCATTCAACTTGTTAAAGAAGTGATGAATCAAGAATTTATTTCCTGCCAAGTCCACACCGATCAAGAAGAAGTTTCTCAGTTATTTAAGCGCTATGATTTATCGGTTATACCGGTCTTAAACGAATCAAAACATTTGGTTGGCATTATCACCATCGACGACATTGTCGATGTCATTGAAAAAGAAGCCTCTGAAGATATTTTAAAAATGGCGGCAGTTCAACCTATCGATGATCAATATCGACTAGTTAAGCCCTTTGCAATCGTCATGAAGTCAATTCCATGGATATTTGGTTTGATGGTAATTGGCGCAATTTCAACCTTCACCATCAATCAATTTCAAGGAATTTTAGAAAGTGTCGTCATTTTGACTGCCTTCATTCCAGGAATCATGAATACCGGTGGCAATACCGGTAATCAATCGGTTGCGATTATTACTCGCGCCATTGCAGTTAAAGAAATTACGATAAAAGATTTTCAATTTGTAATTCGTAAAGAGTTAAAGGTATCAATATTTACAGCGTTACTTACGGCACTATTTGCATTTTTGTTTATATTTTTTGAATTAGCAACGGGCTTTATTCGTTTACCCTTAGATATGGGTATGCCTATGTATGAAGCACCGTGGTGGTTATTTATTACCAGGATTTCTGGGTTAGTCAGCTTAACCTTGTTCATTTCAATTTTGCTTTCAAAAATGCTAGGTAGCCTTATTCCCATATTAGCCTTGAAGTTAAACAAAGACCCTGCAGTTATGTCTTCACCATTTTTAACCACAATCGTGGATTTTAGCAGTCTGTTGATTTACTTTGTGCTGGCGAACTTTTTATTCAATTTCTTTTAATTTTCAAAGGGTTTAGTTATAATACTATTCGCGCAGGTATGGCGAAATTGGTAGACGCGTACGTTTGAGGGGCGTATGGGGTAACCCATGGGAGTTCGAGTCTCCCTACCTGCACCAATGAATTAAAAAACCCGCAATTGCGGGTTTTTAATTTTTTACCAAGGCAACTCGATATGAGGGAACCAAACGGGATTAGTAGTGGCAAGAGCCCCTAGGCCACCTTGGGCTTGATAGTTCCAATCGGGTGATTTTTCACCAGTTGCCACGATCGGATAGCCTTTGGTACCCCAACCATTCAATTTTGCTTGATGTTCAGCAAATCTCAAAAACGTTAAGTAAGGAACATCACGGTCAGTCAGTGCTAAATCGCTAGGTCCATAAGATAATCCAACATTTTCAGATAATCCTTCACGAATAATGAGAAATTGAGCAAGTTGACCATTCACCCAAATAAGACCTAAATTACGATTGTTCACTTCTTTTAACGCTCCTCCAGGTATGGATTGAACATAAAAGGTAGAACTTTGCTTATTTGCCATAATGTATTCTTTGTGGTATTTACTGGCGACGTATCCCCAAGGTTCTGCATTGGTATAACTTCCATCTACTTCGGGTGTATTGATGTAATAGTATCGAACAGATCCACCAGGAAAACCATTTCCCGCTGAAAAGAATGCGGTATCGCCATCGGCCACAGAGGAGTTATAAGTGATAACGGCCCCACCGCCACCTGTAGTGGTGCTTCCAGGTTCAACATAGGGTAAATTTTTATACCGTTCCTCTAATTGAGGGCCAGCATATAATTGGTCAAAGGTTTTAATTTGATGATTATCATTTCCCAAAGCTTGAAAATAATCTGGAATATATCGAATAAATTGTTCGTCTTGATAGATAGGATTTGCTTGGTATTGATCAAGGGTTCCTAAACGGATCATGGTGACATTTTTTGAATAATCTAAATCCGAACCTAAGTATCCCATCGCATCGATTGGGTAGGTTTGATAAACCAATTCCATGTAATCGTTCCCGTTAAAAGGCAATGAACCATTTTGATAAACTAAATCAAAACTAATGGCTAAATTTTCAATGGTTTGATTGCCGCTACCAATAATGTAATAATCCTCTGTTGCAATGGTGCCTTGTAAAGGAATCGAAGCCGTTACCTCTAAACTTCCATTCGAGTAGAAATCAAGACGAATATCGCTTAAATCAACAACGGATGCGCTGGCATTATAAAGCTCAATTACATTGTTACGTGAAGCTGTGCCAGTAATGACTTTGGAAAAGACAAGATTAGGTAATATAACGGTTTCTGAACTTGGTAATTCAATTGAAGTTGAACTTGAATTTAATGAACTAGCGGGTTCACTTGAAGAAACACAAGAGGCCATTAAAAAAAT
>CAIMWL010000024.1 GCA_903845135.1 uncultured Caryophanales bacterium | reverse complement strand
GGTTTACGTTATCAATTAACGTTAACGAAACCGTTTACGCTTAAATCCGCCAAAGATTTCATTCAACCTGCAATCGAAGATGGTGGCATGATCTTTTTGGAAATGAATCAAGTTTCTGACTTTCATTTTTATACGCAAGCAACCTTAAATCAAGTCTTTAAAACCAAACCTCAAGACATCCTATTTCAACGGCAATATAAAACGTTCATTGATACTTTTATGCCTTTAAAATTAGAACATCCCCAACAGCAACAACAGCTGGATGCTTTTAATTTAATGGTGCCTTGGTATGTCCATGATGCGCTGGTACATTATGCTTCCCCCCATGGACTAGAGCAGTATAATGGAGCAGCATGGGGAACTAGAGATGTTCTTCAAGGACCTTTTGAATTATTTTTAACCGCACAACGCTTTGAGATCAATCGCGAAATACTCTTAAAAGTTTTTGCTCGACAATTTAATGACACCTTCGAATTCCCGCAATGGTTTATGTTTGATCATTATCGCCATATTCAAGCTCATGAATCGCATGGTGATGTCACGGTTTGGCCATTAAAAGCGTTAGCAAGCTACCTAGAAGCCACTGGCGATTTATCTATTCTTCAGGAAATGTTGCCATATATGGATAAACATAAAGGCGTGTTTACGGAAGTTAAAAAATCACTTGCCGACCATGTTTGGGATATTATCCAAGTGCTTAAAAAATCTGCAATTAATGGCACAGTCTTACCCGCCTATGGCGGTGGCGATTGGGATGATACGTTACAACCTGCCAACCAAACCTTGACCAAACAAATGGTGTCTGGTTGGACAGTGGCTTTACTTTATGAAGCCCTTCGGCTTTTAACCAATTGGCCTATCTTTACGGATGCAAGACAATCCACTTTAGTTCAATTTAAAGAGCAATTAAAAAAGGATTTTGAAACTTATCTTATCGTCGATGGAATTCCTGCAGGTTTTGTTATTTTTTACCCAGATCATCGCGAAGTTTTATTGCATCCTCAAGACAAAAAGACCGGACTGCAATATCGATTATTACCCTTTAATCGTGGGATGATTAGTCATTTGTTTGCCAAAAAAGATTTAGAACGTTATCAAGGGATTATTCGTCAACATCTTCGTCATCCTGATGGGGTGCGATTAATGAATACCGCGGTCACGTATCAAGGCGGAAAAAAGACCTATTTCCAAAGAGCGGAGACGGCCGCGAATTTTGGTAGAGAAATTGGTATTCAATATGTTCACGCGCATATTCGTTATATTGAGGCGATGTCGACCATAGGTAATGCTGAAGAAGCATGGTGGGGATTAAATGTGATTAATCCGATTGGAATGCAAGCGCTTGTCCCTCAAGCAGAAAAACGACAACGAAATGTTTATTTCTCAAGTTCAGATGCTGCATTTTTAGATCGATATCAAGCTAAAAAGGATTTTGAAAAAGTGAGAAAAGGACAGATCAAAGTAAAAGCTGGTTGGCGATTATATTCTTCAGGACCTGGCATTTATTTACGAACCTTGATTCATCATGTCCTTGGTATCCAAGTCCAACAACAAAAACTTGTCATTGACCCGATGATTCCGGAATCTTTAAAAGGCCTTCGCATCACATATCAATTCCAAGGGCAACCTTTGAAAGTATTCGTCGCTGAATTGCAGAAGAAGAAAACGACCCTGAATCCTTATCGCTTATCAACTGAGTTTAAGATTGATAAGACTGCGCATGGTTTTAGTGTCATACTTAAGTCATGAATCGACATTCAAAGTTTTATCAAGCGATTTTGATACCACTTTTTATTCTGGTCTTAACTAGTTGCGATGGCATCATCAATTCTAGCCTAGATCCAATAAGTAGCGAATCTTTACAACAATTCCAAACCCAACTTAACCCGAATGTATCCTATATCAACGATCATTTTGTGCTACCGACATTGGTCACGGAAGATTCTACGATTTCAGTATCTTGGTCCACGAGCGATTACGAAATTATCGATGGTGTTTTTCAGTATGTAAGTCCAATTCAAGATGAGAATATCACCTTGATTGCCACCATTTCAAAAGGTGATTTTTCAACGAGTTTTCAATATCCATTGACGGTTAAAAGTCAGTTGCATGTTCCTGCCTTCAGTAAAAGACCGGTATTAAGAATCAATTTAGCAAATGCCAAAAACGAAAGCGATATTTTTTACGAAGATTATTTGAATGCGACTGCGACGATTCAATATGATTTAAATGGCCAGTATGTTAGTAAATATATAACCAGCCCTTTAGGGATTCGCACCAGAGGTCATTCCACAAGATTTATGCCGAAACGTCCCTATCGCATTCGTTTTGATGAAAATACATCTATCTTCGGCATGAAGGCAGCGAAGAATTATATTTTGTTGGCAAATTATATCGATCGATCGCTAGTTAGAAACAGTTTAACAGCCTACATAAGTCAATTTTTCCCCTCCACGTTATATGCTTTAGACTATCGTTTTGTCGATTTATATGTGAATCAAAGTTATCGTGGGCAATATTTACTGATTGAGAGGGTTGAATTTTCCAAAAACCGCTTAAATATTGAACCCAATTTAACCTTAGATGATGCTGGTTTTATGATTGAGTTGGATTATCAAATTTATGTACAAAATCAAGGCAACGAAAATCTAGAATGGTTTCGAATTAACGATCGCCCTTACGCGATAAAAGAACCGAATCCACTTGGCAACGGATATCAATTTAGACATACGCGATACATGAATAACTATTTAACCGCAACAAGACAAGCCCTGATTCAAAAACAAAACTATGAATCGTATATGGATGTTGAAAATTGGATAGATTACTTTATGATTCAAGAAATTGCCAAAAATGTTGATGTTGGGTGGGGTTCAGTGTATATGGTGAAAGAGACGGGCGGCAAAATCAAGCATATGCCTTTATGGGATTTTGATTTAGCATATGGCAATGCCGACTATATCGAGTATGGGCCTGAGGGGCATTGGGGTTGGGCTACGTATGAAAAAAATGAATTATTTACGTTAATGATGCAAGTGCCTGCAATCAAGAATCGCTTTAAACAAAAACTGATCCAATTTGAAGAAGGAGTTTTACCTTTTGCTTTAGCGTGGTTAGAAAACAACGAACAAGGTTTAACAACTTTAAGTGAGGATAATTTTGAATTGTGGCCTATGGATCAATGTGAAGGATGGTGCCCGATTCCTGAACCGCTACGGCCTTATACATCCATTTCCCAGCAATTCGATTACCTTAGTCAATTCCTCACTCAACGCATCAATTGGATGAAATCTCATATCTAAACACGGTTGCGTGTGTTATAGTCGTACGTGTGTTTATGATTCCTAGCTTACTGCTTGGTGGATCATCACCAAGGAGCAATCATGTCATTTACGAATTTAGGTTTATCTGAATCCTTATTAAAATCCGTTGAAAAAGCGGGTTATACCAATCCGACTCCGATTCAAGAAAAAGCAATCCCGGTGTTAATTGCCGGAAAAGATGTCTTAGGAACAGCGCAAACAGGGACTGGAAAAACCGCTGCTTTTGCCTTACCTATGATTCAATTACTTGCAAGTTTACCCAAACTGGAAAAGCGGGTTGTACGGGCGTTGGTGATCGTACCAACGAGAGAACTTGCTGTTCAAATTCAAGAAAGTTTGATGCAATTATCACGATTTAGTAATCTAAGAATTGGCATGTTTTTCGGTGGCGTTTCTAAATTTGGACAAATCAATGCCTTACGTCAAGGAGTGGATATTGCAGTCGCGACCCCCGGAAGATTATTGGATTTAATGAGAGAGAGAATGTTTCATCCCACTTACATTAAAATGGTGGTTCTCGATGAAGCAGATCAAATGTTAGATATGGGATTTTTACCCGATGTCAAAACGATTTTAGCTTCGATTCCTAAACCTCGACAATCCGCCTTATTTTCCGCAACCATGTCCGAACAAATTGCTAATTTAGCGGCCTCGTTCTTACAAGACCCTGTCCGGATTGCCATAACCCCTGTGAGTCAACCATTACAAAAAATCAATCATCAAACCATTCGCATTGATAAAAATCAAAAATTATCTTTGTTAATGCATCTATTGAAGAATGAAGCTTTGAAATCGGTACTAATTTTTGTCCGTACGAAGCGCGGTGCAAAACGTACAGC
>CAIMWL010000023.1 GCA_903845135.1 uncultured Caryophanales bacterium | reverse complement strand
GAACCTTCAATGTCCATCGCTGCATAACCGGTTTGAATCATATACGTTCTTAATTCATCATTATCTTCAGCGTCATAATCTTCTGGCGTAAAACGAGTGGTCGTGCCATCGGTTAATTGATGAAGGGCAACTTTGGCTTGCATGGCGCTAATCCAATCCGCGGAGGTGTAATGAAATTGTTCACCATCCCACGTATCGTATTGGGTTTCTGCATTTTGCATCATCGGCCACACTTGTTGGAAGTCAGGTGATCCATACCACGTGTCCATCCCGACGACTAAATTTTCTGTATTCACTAAGTCAAAGTTTTTAATGTCTTTGGCAATATTCACAAATTCTTCAAACGTCCAATCTTTCACAGGATAACCATCATTATCGATTCGGTATTTTCCAGGAACCGTTTGCAGGTTGGCACGTTCAAAAATATTGAGATTAATTAAAATCCCTTTTAAGAATTGGAAGGAAGGAACGGCATAGCGTTTGCCGTTATAAACACCGGCAAGCGCAATATTTTCATACACTAACTCAGCATCCTCATCCGCATCCCAGTACTGAGCCACATCCAACGTCAAACCAGCATTGATAACGGTAGGGACGTTATCCGTTGCAAAAACGTCAGGAAGTAATCCAGCTTGGGCAGCGGTGACAAGGTTACCCGTAAATTGAGATCCTGCACCGACAATGTCTTGACGAAGTTCAACTGTAATATGAGGATATCTTGCTTCAAATAAATCAATCATCCGTTGATTGAGTTCTTGATTACCCCAATCAGCATACGACAACGTCACGGGTTGTAACGTTTCACTCGTTGTAGTGTTGCCACTACTGGATGGGGTTCCTCCACATCCAGCAAGGACAAACAAGGCTACAACGGATAGTTTAGCTTTATGTTTCACTATCCTTTGCCTCCTTTAGCTATTGTAATTTTGATAGACAAGGACTTCAGAAATTAAGAAGGTTCCTGGTAAAGAAATTTTACCACCACCGAGGGTCCCTAAGTCTAATTCAAGCTTCACATTGGTTAAGGGATTCACCACTTCAAAGGAAACCGTCAAGACATAAGGTGTGTTGGCAGTAACACCAAAATCCACAAAGTTTTCAGGAAGGATGGAGGCATAACCTGCATCTGGAAGAATAATATTAAAGCGTAAATCACGGGTCACGGAACTCGTTAACGCAATTTTCACTTCATAACTGCCTTTAGCAAGTGTGGGGAAAATATAGTAATAGTGAGGTTGATAAGCAGCACCACCTAAAGCAGGAACTTCAATGGAAGCACCACCATTGGCACCTCTTGTCATGGCGCCACCATTTTCCGTAAAGAAAGTGTGGCCTCCTAAAATGGCATTCATATCACCATTGATGACATTAGGTAAAACTGTATTACCTTCTTTTAAGACCACATTATCAATTGCCACAAATTCATTTCCAGATTCAAAATTTGAGAACGCGGATCCGAATTCAAATGATAATTTTTCATTACCATTTAAAGTAGCGCCAACCGTACTCACAGGAATGGTAATGGTTTGCTTACTTGTGGTAATTGCATTGACGCGATTCGCTTCCGGTACATAGTTTACCCAAACACCAGGAGCACCAATAAATGTGCTGACATTAATGTTTTGTGAAGCATACATATCAAAGCTTAACGTATAAGATTTTCCCACCGCTAGATTTAAACGACCATTGTCATTGGCTTCACCAAAAGCAGCATTATCTTGGATGATTTGTAATTTCCAGTTGTCTGCTGCTGGATTTAATCCAACGGTTTTGGTGATGGTCATTTTATATTCACCGGCGACAATGCCAGAAGTGGCAACCGTGCCATCCCAGTCATTAATGAAATGACGCCAGCCAGTCATGGTAAATTTAGAATCGCTTAAGAGCGGAGCAGCATCAAGTCTTTGTAAACGAACTTCTTCAAAATAAATCGTACCGTTTGCAAAACCATCTTGCGTTCCCAATTCTAAGACTACCTTCACAGCAGCACTTGCTTTGGTGACCGTAAAGACAAAATCTTGAATCGAACTCGTTGTGCCAAGTTCCATTCCATTTTTTCTTGCATATTCATTCCACGGATCGCCATAACCAATACCAACACTGATTTTGCGGGCCACAGAAGCGTAGGCTTTAACAGATAAGCGATAAGTTGTTCCTTCGACTAAATTGACATTTTCTTGGAACATTTGGATTGCCCAAACAGCATCGCCACCACCGGTAATGGTTAAGGCAATCAAATCTTGAGCAAAGTTAACGCCGCCATCCACAACTGGAGCATTACCCCAGTTTTGTGACCAGGTCGCCCAATTTTCCCAACCATCAATAAAGCTACCATTTCTTAAAAGATTTTCATCTTTAAATGCGAGGCTAACCACATTCACAGTGGTTTGTGCAGTCGCTTCGTTTCCAGCAGCATCTTCAACTGAATAATTGACGGTGTAAACTGCAGGAACAGAAGTATCAACGGCATTGACGACTGCGTTATTGCTGTCAAGAATTTCCACTAAAATTTCATCCGTTAAGTCACCATCGACTACGTCTAAAGCGGTAACACCATTTAACGGATCATACGTTGAACCAACTAGAATACTGACTGAACTCGAGACACCAGAGAAGTTTGGCGCAGTCACATCTGGACCAGCGGTGGCTTCTTCGATGGTAATGTCATCAAAGTACATGGTAGCATCTACACGTTGACCACTCACAGTTCCTAATTCAAATAAAATCCCACCACGCTTATTGTCTAAACGGTGCGTAAAAATATAAGAATAGGTTGCCCATTCCGTTCCAATGGTTCTAATTTCAGGTTGACCAGGTTTAAAGTCAGTGAACCAAGGTGCCGATGATAATAATTCACCTGCGTTTAAATTAATGGGCTTAACCACACTTGATTTGGCTCTAAAACTCACTTCATAAGTCGTGTCGAGTTCAAAAGGGACATTCATTTGTCCAAAGCGTGGAGCATAAGCAACAGGACT
>CAIMWL010000022.1 GCA_903845135.1 uncultured Caryophanales bacterium | reverse complement strand
CTCCTCTGTGAAGCCTCAACTTTGCCATTTGATTGTGAAAGCACTTGCAGAATTAACCAATATTCAGCCTACTTTTCTTTCATCCTTGAGTGCACCCAACTTTAAACTTCGCATTCAAAAACCAGAAGAACTAGGGGTTGATTTGTTAATGGATGCATTAGCCACCGACCATTATTATCATCTTGATGCGATTATCATCGATGTCGGTACGGCAACGAAAGTGATGGCGATTCGCGACCATGGTTTTGAAGGTGTCTCGATTGCGCCAGGGATTATGACTTCATTTAAAGCGTTGAATCAAAATGCGTCCTTAATTAAAACGATGCAACTAGTTAAACCAACTGATGTTTTTGGTAAAAATACCGTCAGTGCCTTGGCAAGTGGCATCATTTTAGGTCATATTCATATGATAGAGGGATTGATTCAACAAGGGTTAAAGAGTCTTGGGTTTAGCAATGCTCCGGTGATCATTACCGGAGGTTACGCCAACTTGTTATTACCATTATTTTCGATCAAAGTTATCCATGACCCTCACTTATCTTTGAAAGGCATTTCCTTATGCAATTAACCTTAAGAAGTCAAATTAGAAAACTAACAATCCATAGTATGTTTATTGCCGTAATAGCGATTATGGGTTTTGTTCCCTTTTTAGGTTTTTTACCCATTGGTGCAGGCGTATCTATTACGCTCATCCATTTACCAGTTTTGTTAGGAGCCATCTTATTATCTCCACGTTCTGCTACTTTATTTGGCTTTACGTTCGGCGTCGTATCTTTATTAGTCGTGCTAACGAATCCCACCCCACTTCCAACTGATTTATTTTTCATTAATCCGATGATTTCTATTTTTCCCCGAATCATCTTTGGTTTATTGGCAGGCATCATCTTCACGTTTGCCAAAAAAATCAAAGGTCCAATCGGTTGGATTGTTATCAGTGTTGGTTCATTGGTTGCCACGGTGTTGCATACGGTTTTAGTATTATCAATGCTTTGGATTTTTGAAAGTGCATCCTTTATCGAAACCTTTGGAAATTTATTCAATTTAATTTGGTTTATCTTAAGCTTAAATGGATTACTAGAAGCTTTGCTGGCAGCAATCACCATTCCAGTCGTTTACCTTACAATCCTTCAAGTTCCATCGATTAGACGGTTATTAAAACAAGATTAGGAGGATGCAATATATGGCATCACAATTTTCTCAATTTCTAAAGGCTTACCATCAGGAAGCCATTCATCAATTACAACGATGGATTCAAATTCCTTCGATTCATGACGAACGCACAATCACCAAAGGTAAACCTTATGGTGAGACAGTTTATCAAGCATTACAGTTCATCGGCAAACTTGCAGAAAAAGATGGTTTTAAAGTTGATTACTGTGATGGCCATGTTACTGAAATTACCTATGGCGATGGTCCGCAAATAGCAGTCTATGCGCATACCGATGTTGTGCCAGTTGCTGAAGGATGGAAACACCCTGCTTTTGGTGGTGTGATTGAAAATGACCGCATGTATGGAAGAGGGACAAGTGATGACAAAGGTCCAGCTTTGGCATCTTATTATGCGATTAAAATGTTAAAAGAAAAAAAATTAATTCAAGGTTTTCAAGTCAAACTTGTAATTGGTGGTAATGAAGAAAAAGGCAGTGGCTGTCTAAAATATTACTTCCACCAATTAAAGAAACCTTACGCTATTGCAGGATTTACACCTGATGGTAATTTCCCTTTAATTTATGGGGAAAAAGGCATTAGTAATTTTGAAATCTTTGGTCATGTTCATCTTCGCGGCATTCACTCAATTAAAGCTGGGATTGTTGCTAATTCCGTCATTGATAAAGCGGTGGCAGTAGTCGATACTTTATTTTCTCTAGAACGAGCCTTGAATCAATTTGGTTTTCCCCATCAAATCAAGGTCGATGGCGCAAAAACCACGATTACATTACTTGGGAAAGCGGCCCATGGATCTTTACCTCAACTCGGTAAAAATGCAGGCACTGCTTTATTATCCTTTTTAGCAAAAGCATTTCCTCAAGAACCATTGAATACCCTTGCTAGACAATATGAGGATTTTACGGGTAAAAATTTAGGGATTGATGGCAAGGCACCATTACTGAAGGAAACAACCAATAATATTGGCCTCATTAATTATGATGGGCATCATTTTTCCTTAATTGCGAATTACCGTTATCCCGAAACGGTGAAATATGAAGACGTTGAAAAAAAGATGAAATTGCAAACCCCTTCACCCTTACAATTTAAAACTTTATCAACCTCTCCCATGCTCGTGTTTGATCCAAAAACCCCCATGATTCAAACCTTACTCAAAGCCTATCAAGCTGAAACTGGGGACAACGTCACGCCGATGATCACCATTGGTGGTGGTACCTATGCTAAAGAAGCAAAAAATACCGTTGCATTTGGTAGTAAATTTCCGAATAAAGAAGATTTCATTCATGAAAATGATGAAAAAATTGATCTTGAAGATTACACCAATTCCATGGCCATTTATGCAAGAGCGATTTATGATTTAGGCCATCTGCATGCGCTTAAAAAGTAAACCTTGGGCTAAACCATTAATTGCCGAACATCCTGAATATGTGCAAACCGATTTAGACCCATTCCTGCCAAGGCCAGGATTTCACCATTATGCCTTAGAGGTTGGAACAGGAAAGGGAGATTTTATCATTGGAAAAAGTTTGCAACAACCCCAAACTTTTTTTTATGGGATTGAACGGGTGACCACTGTCATCGCTTTTGCGTTGAAAAAAGTCTTAATTAATAAGCCTTTGAATATCCAATTGGTTTTAGGTGATTTTGCCAAAGCGTCTTTTAGTATTGCTGATCAATTTTTTGATGAAATCTATTTGAATTTTTCTGATCCTTGGCCGAAATTAAGACATCATAAACGCCGCTTAACTGCCTTGGGTAATTTACAAAAAATGACGCGTATTCTAAAAGCAAAAGGACGGATTTTCTTAAAAACAGACAACTTAGATTTATTTATGTATTCTTTAGGGAATCTTAAACAAATGTCTTATAATATTATTGAGATTCAACAGCCTTATTTACAGGTTGAATCCAACGATATCATGACTGAATATGAGAGTTTTTTTCGTAAAGCCTCGGAACCCATTTACCGCCTTATTGCGCAAAAGGAGTAACCATGCTAAATCCAAAAGAGTTAAAACTATTCAAAGTTTTATCTGAACTAAATGCAATTTCTGGTCAAGAAAATCAAGTAGCCGCCTATTTATTAAAAACTTATGAATCCTTAGGTTTTAAAACCCAAACCGATCACTTGGGCAGTGTTTTTGCCTTTAAAAAAAGTAAGGTTTTGAATGCTAAAAAAGTATTAATCCTTGGGCATATGGATGAAGTTGGGTTTATGGTGAGTCATATTCAGGCTAATGGCATGATTAAAATTGTGCCGATTGGTGGGATAAATAACCTAGTACTTACTTCACAACGTATGCACTTAACCACACGAACTGGTAAAGTTTTTTTGGGTGCAATTGACACCACTCCTCCGCATTTATTAAAGGATGTTCAACAAGGTATTCCTACTGTAGAAAGCGTCTTTGTCGACTTTGGATTTACCCATAAGGAAGAAGCCTTAAAACAAGGTGTAAAACCAGGGGATATGGTAACCTATGCTACCGATTTTGCTGTCTTACAAGGTGGAACTAGAATTCTTGGTAAAGCATTTGATAATCGCTATAGTTTGGTCATGGGTTTAAGTATTTTAGAAGCGTTAAAAAATAAGGAATTACCATATGATCTTTATGTTGGGGCATCGGTGCAAGAAGAAGTTGGCCTAAGAGGTGCGACGACCAGTTCAACGATGATTGCGCCTGATTTGGCGATTATTTTGGATTGTTCCCCCGCCCGAGATTCAAGCGGAGATGTTAGTGAACAAGGTCAATTAGGCGGTGGATTATTGTTACGTTATATCGATGCTTCCATGATCGCGCGCCCCACTTTATTAGCATGGCAAGAGCAAATGGCTAAAGCCGCTAAGGTTCCTTTCCAATTTTATTCTTCACCTGGTGGGACCGATGCTGGTGCAGTTCACAAAAACTTAGCTGGGATTATGACCTTGACGCACTGTATTGTTGCCCGTAGCATTCACTCATCCCAAACGATCCTGGATACTCGTGATTTTGACGCAAGTAAAAAAACGTTATTGATGATGTTGAAAAACCTCAATACCTCTTTGCTTGAAAACCTTGCGAAGGCAGATCACAATGGTTAATTACGTTTATCAACCTCAGACTTTAGGCGATCAGCTTGCGATTTATATAAAACCTTTTTTACCACCAACACACCATCTAAAAAAAATGAATTTGGTAATGATTTATCATCATGACATCCTAATTGGCATCAATGTTTATCAGCCTTTGAAAGTATTACCCAATCTGAAAACTGGGTTGATTCGTCAGCTTTCAACGGGCCAGATTGATACCCTCAATCAACACTTTTTAAAACAAAATCTTGCCTACGTTTTACCTGCTTTTCATTCAGGATTTACCATTGGAGAAATTACTGCGATTGAAGCTCATCCTGATGCAGATGCGTTGTGGATATGCCAAGTTAATCTTGGTCAGGAGTCTATCCAGGTGGTGACGAATTCTTCAAAAGTTAAAGCAAATCATCGCGTTGTAGTCGCTTTACCAGGTGCACTATTAAGTGACGGTCAGGTGATCGAAGAAGGGCTCATAATGAAAGAGAAGTCTCAAGGCATGTTTTGCTCTCAAAAAACGTTAGGCATATTTCCGGAAACACAGGTTGGCGTTTTCATCCTTCCAGAAAATGCTCAAATTGGAAAGGATTTTTATGGTCAATGAAATCGAGCTCAAACGCGCAAAAAAAATCGCCCGTTTAACCAATCGCACGTTTCAATTTCCAGAAGCGATTCGTCAAGGTTTTTACACTGCTAATTACTTTTTAAAAACGCGATCAATTATCGAACGGTTCATGCCAAAACAAATTGTTACGATGCAATTTTTTCAATGGCAACCCAATTTAACAGTTTGTGGTGTGGATGAATCGATTGCCTTAATTCATACCTTTTCCCATCATCCTGAAAACCTCAAGATTGAAGCGCTTGAAGATGGCGATGAAGTTCAATCCAAAGAGCCTGTGCTACGGATTACCGGTGCTTATGAAGATTTTGGATTTCTTGAGTCGACGATTGATGGGATTTTATCTCGCCGGTCGTCGGTCTCGACCAATACCAAAGAGGTTTTGAAAGCAGCGAATGGTAAACCCGTATTTTCAATGGCCGATCGCCAAGATGATTACCATACTCAAAGTGGCGATGGTTATGCTTCTTTTATTATGGGTATCGATCGCGTGAGTACGGATGCCCAGGCAGCTTGGTGGGGTGGAAAAGGAATGGGGACGATGCCCCATGCCCTGATTCAAATGTGTCGGGGTGATATCGTCAAAGCTTGCGAATATTATGCCGAACAATTTCCTCAAGAAAAAATTACAGCATTAGTCGATTACAATAACGATGTGATTACAGATAGTCTGAGAGTCGCGAGACGATTCAAAGAGCGCTTAAAAGCGGTTAGAGTGGATACGTCTAGTAGTTTGATTGATCGTTACTTTGAAAAAAATCCTTTGAAACTTGGTGATGCTCATGGTGTCAATCCTTGGTTGATTCATGCGTTAAGAAAAGCCTTAGATTTAGAAGGCTTTACGTATGTGCAGATTATTGTTTCATCAGGATTTAATCCAGAAAAAATCGCCCTCTTTGAAAGAGAAAAAGCGCCAGTCAATTTATATGGGGTCGGTTTATACTTAGTAACTTTACGAACAAACTTTACGGGCGATTTAGTGATGTTAAATGGCAAACCGGAAGCTAAAGTTGGTCGAGGTCTGATTCCTTCAAATCGCTTAAAAACTGTCATTTTTTCTTCCAAATAATGTAAAAATTTACAGTTTTTCATTTGTGAAAATGAAAATTTTCATTTATAATGAAAGTGTTTTCATTATAGGGGGTTCATGATTATGAACAATATGAAAGATCGCGTGACAATTTATGAAGTAGCCATTGCCAGTGGAGTTTCACTTGCCACAGTATCGCGAGTGATTAACAATAATTCCAATGTCACCGAGAAGACGCGAAAAAAAGTTGAAGAAACCATCGCTAGATTAGGTTATAAACCTTCTCGGCTTGCCCAAGCTTTAGCCACCAATAAAACCACGAACATCGGGATTGTGATTCCCAGTGCAAACTATGTCTACATTGCCAATATGCTAAATGGGATGACCGATGAAGCCAAACTTAGAGGTTATCAACTCACCCTGTTTGTCACGAATAAATCAAAAGAAGACGCATTACAAGTCGTAGAAAAGGTGATTACGTCACACGTGGATGGAGCGATTATTTTTGATGATGAATTGGACAATGAAGATATTAATAAACTAGCGAGTTATAAGATTCCCCTCGTGGTAATTAATAATCAAATTAAAGGCGATCGTTTAGCCTCGATTAATTTTGATTATGAAAAGAAAATTAAAGAAGTGATTCAACAATATTTCAAAAAGGGTGGTAAGAAAATGTATTTTTTACACCTACACCATTCAGGTCGTTTACTTGAAAGAATTGAAAAATCATTTATCGATGCCCATATTAAGGCTGGTAAAAACTATGGGGTTTTTTCAATCGAAGATTCTTATCGCCAAACCTATGCAGATTTTATGGAAATTTTTAAATCCACGAAATCTGGATATTTCCTTGCCTATCGAGATTCGCTTGCCGCTGCGGTGATTAACGCCGCGATTGATTCAGGTTTACGCGTGCCACAAGATGTCGAAGTATTGTCGATTATTGGGACGAAATATGTTTCAATCATTCGTCCTCAACTTTCGAGTTTACATTTGGATTTAAAGGAAGTTGGTTCAACCTCGGTGACAATGTTAGCCGGTTTATTAACTGATGAACAGAAGGAGAAGAATCTCGAGTTTGAATCCACCTTTGTCAAACGTGCGAGTACATTATTTTAACTATGAACAGTTTTGAGGATTTACAACAAAGAGGTTTAATCAAAGATACCTCTAATGACGCAGAAATAAGCCAATTATTAAAGACACCGACCACAATTTATTGTGGGTTTGATCCCTCAGCGATTTCGATGCATCTTGGTAATTTTGTCCAAATTTCTATTTTGATGAGACTACAACGCTCAGGACATCGAATTATTGCCGTTGTCGGTGGTGCCACTGGGATGATTGGTGATCCTTCAGGCAAAAGCAAAGAACGTAACTTGTTAAATCAAGAAGCGATCCAAGCCAATACTCAAGCGATTAAAAAACAACTTGAACGATATTTAGATTTTTCCGATCCCAAAAAAGGAATCGTGGTGAATAATTTTGATTGGCTTGGTAAGCTTTCAATGATTGATTATCTTCGGGATTATGGAAAGTATTTTCCAATCAATTATATGCTTGCCAAAGATGTTGTTGCCAATCGTCTAGAATCAGGTTTATCCTATACGGAATTTTCATATATGTTATTACAATCAATTGATTTTTTATATCTTTATCAGCAACAAGGTTGCCGATTACAGTTTGGCGGTTCCGATCAATGGGGTAATCTCACCAGTGGTCTTGAACTCATTCGAAAAATCGGGGGAATGGAAGCCAAAGCGGGGGTGTTTACAACTCCACTTATTACCCGTAGTGATGGTAAAAAATTTGGAAAATCTGAAGATGGGGCCTTATTTTTAGATGCAAAACTAACTTCACCTTATGAGATATATCAATACTTTTATAATGTTGCCGATGCAGATGCGATTACCTACTTGAAGGTATTTTCTTTCTTGGATTTATTGACGATAAGTCAAATTGAAAAAGAACATCAAGCTGCATTAGGCCAACGCATTGCCCAAAAACGATTAGCGGAATCAATGGTGATATCGTTGCATGGTGATGTCGCCCTAAAGGAAGCTAAAATGATGTCGGAAGTTTTGTTTACCGGCCAATTTAAATCCCTAAGTGAAAGTCAACTCTTGTCTGTATTAGGAGGGTTAAAAGTTAAATTATCACAAGGGACGTTATTGGAAGATGCGTTAATTCAAGTTAAACTCGCCACGAGCAAAAGAGAAGCAAGGGAATTTATTCAAGGGCAATCCATCAGTTTGAATGGAGAAACCATCAACCAATTAACCTATATTCTTAATAAAGAACAAGCGCTTTTTGGAAAATACTTCGTGTTAAGACGTGGTAAGAAGAATTACGTTCTCATCGAACTCTAAAGCAAAAAGAAAAAAGCTTGGTAGCCAATACCAAGCTTTTAATTTGCTGAAGTAGAAATCGAATTACAATAAGCGGTTATAGTATTCAACGATTTGCGCTTCGTTGATATCTTGAGGTAATTCTTTTCTTTCTGGAAAGCGGCTAAAGACGCCCGATAACTTTTCTTTATCAACTGTAACATAGGCTAAGGTTCCGGCATTACTGGCGATTGAAGCTTTAATTGCCACTAGATTTTTGCTCTTTTCCGCAACGGCGATCACATCATTGACTTCGCAAAGATAACTTGGAATATCAATCTTGGCACCATTGACCGTGATGTGACCATGGTTCACCAATTGACGAGCAGCCTTGCGTGTTTTAGCAAACCCTAAACGGAAGACTAAGTTGTCTAAACGTGATTCAAGAATTTGCATAAAGCGAGTACCGGTAACTTCTTTGGATTTTAAAGCGATTAAAAATAAACGACGGAATTGACGTTCATTGACGCCATAGGTGAAGCGTAATTTTTGCTTTTCTAAAAGTTGCTTACCGTATTCGGAAGGTTTCTTTTTGCGAGCTTGACCATGTTGCCCTGGACCATAAGGACGTTTGGCTAATTCCTTACCTGTTTCTAATGTTGAAAAACCTAAACGACGTGAACGTTTCCAATCTGAACCTCTGAATCTCATGAGATATATAATCTCCTTTCTTTATTGCAGACATAAAGCTAGGTGCACACTCCACGCTTCGGATGCTAAGAATCATTTCGCCTTTAAGCTCAGGTTACTTTGTTCCATTGGTCTTAGCGGTCGGACAAGCGGTATATGCATGCTTTGACATGCCTTCATACTATACAAAAAGGTGGCAATGATGTCAATCATCGCAAGTTAAATGAATATGCTATATTGAAGTTATTCATCCTTATGTTATTTATTAAAAAACCATTTCAAGAATTAGAAAAAAGGTATCAAGATACCCATGCTTTGTTTTTTGTCCAAGCGGCCGCTATTTATCAACGATTAGAAAAGATTTCCAAGCATAATCTTGAATACTTTAGTTATTTTGATGGGATCTCTAAAACCCACGATATGATCAAAAATGACTTAGATAACAAAGCCAAAGACCAACTGCATAAGCTTTCTTCATACGTCAAGGATAATGACACTAAGGCCTTTAACGCCCTTTATCAACCCACTCGAATCACCTTGGATGTATTCGAAAGTGCTGTAAAAAAGTTAATGCAAGAGTTGACGATGATCATGAAACCAGAAGAAGATACGAAGGTATTAATTGCTGAGGTTAAAGAACTCATACGGCACCTTCGCAGTGAATATTTTGGAAAAATTAATCAATTAAGTTTAGTGGAATCTCAATTTAATAATTTATTTAAATACGTTGATGATCAAGTTAATTTTATTGATCAAAAAATGGACGCTGGCGAATATGATGATATTCAGCAAATGATTACGAAAATGACAAAAGCGATAAAAAAAATATTGGGTTTAATGAATGAACTACCAAGAATTTGTGTCTTATTATCCAGTGTGATTCCTGAAAAAATTAAAGCTTTACTCGATATGTCGGATACCATGCAAAAACAAGGTTATCCCCTCCACCATTTATTGATTAAAGACACCATTTCAAAAGCAAAGGATGAACTTGAAAAAATGCAAACTCGGATTGCAGTTTTTGATATTCATGGCATGGAAATATTGTTGAATGCAATCGGTGAAAAACTTGAGAGTTTTTATCCCTTATTTGAAAAAGAAAAGACCGCAAAAATTACCTTTGATAAAGATTATGAAGCAACCTATGATGCGGTCAATAATTTAGAGCGTCGTTTTTCTAAATTAAATTCTGGATTACCCAAAATCAAAGAAATTTATGTCCTTGAACATCAACGATTGGCAGAGGTTGAATCAATTAAGGAATTAATTTCAAGACTCAATTTAACAAAACGAGGACTGGATACCCTCGTCCTTGCCGGCACAAAACAACCGTATACCTTGCAAGTCGATAAGATTAATATCTTAAAAAAAGAAGCGGAAATTGGTGAACGAAAACTCGATGAATTTTCTCGTTATCTTGCTTCCTTAAAAACCAATTCTCAAGAGGCATATGCTTCTGTTAATCAATATTTTTTACAATTTAAAGATGCGGAAAAAGCCCTTGATGATTTGAACATGCAAATCATCACGGAACAATACGACAATCAACTGACGACGTTTTATCAAAATTTAAAACAAATCGTCGATGCATTAAGTTTATTGCCAATCGATATGAATGTAGTCCAGCAAAACCTGATGCTGGTTAAGCAGGAAGGGCAAGCACTGGTTCAACGCATCCACGCCACAATTAAATTGGCTTTGGAAACTGAAAAACTTTTGTTAACTGCGAATAAAGATCGGCATCGCACGACCGATAATCAAAAAATAATTGCGCTTGCCGAACAAGCATTCTTTGAAGGTAAATTCGAAAAGGCTAATCAAGAGGCAACGAATCTACTGAAGAAACTATTGGTTCCGCAACAAGGTAAATAAAAAACTCGGTTTGATAACCGAGTTTTTAATACATGGATTTAAGCTTTTAAGTTTTTCTTTGCCGTGTCTACCAAGGCCTTAAAACCTGCTTGATCATGAATAGCGAGTTCCGATAACATTTTACGGTTAACGGTAATACCAGCTTGTTTTAAACCAAACATAAATTGGCTATAAGAAAGTTCATAAGTCCGAACTGCAGCGTTGATACGTTTAATCCATAATTTCCGGAAATCACGCTTAATGGTGCGACGGTCACGATAAGCATATAATCTAGCGCGCATGACCGCTTGTTTTGCGGTTCTAAATAAACGATGTCTTGCGCCGAAATAACCTTCAGCACGATTTAAGACACGTTTACGACGAGCACGACTAACGGTTCCACCTTTTACTCTCATGGTTGATTCCTCCTAGCGACCTAATAAGGCTTTGATTCGTTTGTAATCAGAAGCCGAGATTTGTCTTGATTTTCTTGCTTGACGTTTTTGCTTGGAGGATTTGTGACGGGATAAGTGTCCGGTATATGCCGATTTACGAATGAGTTTACCGCTTTTGGAAATGCGAATGCGTTTCATTAAAGCACGTTTTGACTTCAATTTATATTTTTTTGCCATACATGGATAGCTCCTTTACTTTTTAACCGTACTTGCAAGGATGGTGATGAGTAACTTTCCTTCAAGTTCAGGTCTTTTTTCGACCATGGATACTGCTTTGACGGCTTCGATAAATTTATTCACCATTTCAATCCCAAAGTCTTGGTGGGCCATTTGTCTCCCCTTATATCGGAGTACAAGTTTGACCTTATCTCCTTCTTGAAAGAAACCAATCGCAGCTTTCACTTTGACTTGTAAATCGTGTTCACCGATTTGCGGACTAATTTGAATTTCTTTAATGTCGATAATGTGTTGATTCTTTTTGGCTTCTTTCGCTTTCTTTTGTTGTTCGAAGCGGTATTTACCATAATCTAGAATCTTACACACCGGTGGTTTTGCCCCGGGGGCAACACATAATAAGTCTAAACCTGCTTGTTCTGCGAGTTGATTCGCTTGGTAACTATTCATCACCCCGAGTTGTTTGCCATTTTGATCGATGACAAGCACTTGGGCAAAACGGATTTGATTGTTGATGAGATCACCGTTATTTTTCTTTTCTGGGCGAACTGGGACGTTCATATAAGCTATATAGATCACTCTCCTTTTAAATAAAAATGGACGCGAGCAGCGTCCATCATTCAATCTTAGAAGTTTAAATTCCTAGCGATTGACCCATTCTGAATCAGAATCAGGTGAGAAGCGGACGCCTCTACTTTCTATTTTTACAACGCTAAATATAGCACAACCGCATTAAAAGTCAATTAAACAATTCTTAGGCTAGTAATATCGGTGACTTCTTTAAGCACTTTCTGTAAAAAGATGTCCATGGTCACAGTAGTTTGTTCTTCAGACCCATATGGACGATAGGTCACCATTTGTCCATCGCGTTCTTTATCACCGATGACAACAGAATAAGGTATTTTTTCCACTTGTGCGTTTCGAATTCGATAACCTAGTTTTTCATTACTGGCATCCACTTCTGCACGTAAGCCTAATGCGGATGCTGCTTTCTTTAAGGCATAACTAAAGTCAAGGTGAAAACTTTGATTGACCGGGAGAATTTTAATTTGAACAGGGGCTAACCAAGTTGGAAATGCGCCAGCATAATGTTCAATTAAAATGCCGATAAAGCGTTCCAGTGATCCATAAACCACTCGATGAAGCATGACCGGGCGCACTTTTTCATTCTTTTCATTTATATAGGTCAAATCAAAACGTTCTGGGTTATTCATGTCTAATTGCACCGTGCCACATTGCCAAGTACGTCCTACAGAGTCCTTTAATTTGAAATCGAGTTTAGGTCCATAAAAAGCACCATCACCTGGATTAATTTTAAAGGTTTTACCCATACCCGTTAAGGCATCCCCTAATGCTTTTTCAGATTTAGCCCAAGTTTCAAGAGTGCCAATATATTTATTCTCTGGACGTGTTGAGAGATAAACATCATAATCAATATGGAAAACTTTTTTATAAAAGAAATCAAAGAGTTTGACGATTTCCCTGACTTCACTTTCGAGTTGTTCCGGTGTGCAATAAATGTGGGCATCATCTTGGGTAAAATTTCTGACTCTAAATAATCCCGAAAGCGCCCCGCTAGCCTCATGCCGATGGACATTGCCTAATTCTCCCATCCGTATTGGCAAATCCTTGTAAGAGTAAAACTCGTTTTTATAAACAAGCATACTACCTGGGCAGTTCATCGGTTTAATCGCATATTCTTTTTCATCAACTTCAGAAACGTACATATTATCACGATAATTAAACCAATGACCTGAGGTTTCCCATAATTCTTTGGATAACATCGTCGGTGTTTGTACAAGTTGATAGCCCGCTGCCCGATGGACATCAATCCAAAAATTTTCTAATGTTTTTCTGAGAATCATACCTTTATTTAACCAAAAAGGAAATCCTGGACCATAATCTGAAATCATGAATAATCCAAGTTCTTTTCCTAATTTTCGATGATCTCTTTTTTTTCTTTCTTCTAACATTAAGACATAGGCATCTAAGTCTTTTTTATTGAAAAAAGCGGTTCCATAAATACGTGTCAATTGTTTATTTTTACTATCACCACGCCAGTAGGCACCTGCGGTGTTCAATAATTTAAAGTTTTGATTGAAACTGGTATTGATAAAATGAGGCCCTAAACATAAATCGGTGAATGCTCCTTGGGTATAAATCGAAATCGTTCCCATTAACGCTTGAATCATTTCGGTTTTATATGGGTCATCTTTAAACATCTCTAAAGCTTGTTGTTTACTAACTTCTTTTCTAGTAATCGGAAAAGCTTGTTTGGCTAATTCCAGCATTTTTGCTTCGATTTTTGGAAAATCTTCTTCACTGATGGGTTGAGATAAATCCATATCATAATAAAACCCTTCATCAATGGCTGGGCCAACCCCAAACTTTGTACCGGGATACAAAGCAATAATGGCTTGGGCAAGTAAATGCGAGGCATCGTGCCTTAACATATTTAAAGTTTCTGGATCTTTTTCAGTCAACAATTTAAACGAACCTGCTTTTGGAATTGGCCAATATAAATCATAGAGTTGACCATCTAATGCATACGCAAGCACCCGCTTTGCTAAAGAAGGTGAAATTTGATTGGCAACGTCAAGGCCGTTCATGCCTGGTTTCAGTTGCATCGTCTTGCCATCGGGAAGTGTAATGTTCATAATTGCTCCTTTAAATAAAAAAACGTCCATCTATAAGGACGCTTCACGTGCGTGGTACCACCTTAATTTATATGCCTAGTGCATATACACTCATGGCTCTTAACGCGAGCAAACGTATCGTAGATGAAGAATAGAAGTGGTGATGTGAATGGTGATGCGGTTAAGATTTCACCGATGCTACTTAACTCTCTAAACGCGATTTCAATTCACAAATCTTCTGCAACGATAAATTCATTATATAACGATTATAAGGAAGTGCAATTATTTAACAGAAAAAGCTAAATTTGCAGCACCAATAATCCCAGCATCTTGACCAAATTGTGCCAATGCAAGTGGAATATGAGGAACGGCAGATTGGAGTTCTTTCCAAAAATGGTCTTTTGATTTCATCACGCCACCAGTCAAAATAAACGCTTTTGGTTGATAATATCGATCAACCCACTTTAAAAAATTCGTCACATAATTTAACCAACTTTTAAATACCGGCTTGAGGGTCGGATCACCTTTGCCATACCTTTCAAAAAAACTTTTGGCATCTGGGACTACAACCCCATAAAAAGCAGCTAATTGTACTATCCCTTGCCCACTTGCTACTTTTTCCAACTCTTCGTATCCCGAACCTAATGGCACTAGCATATGGCCCGCTTCTTCTGAACTATGTCTTAGTTCGCGATTGGCGATAAAGGCGGCACCGATACCGGTAGAAATTGTGATGAAATAACTTGACTCTAAGTTTTTCCCATAACCTAAATTACCTTCGGCAACTGCTGCCATTACTGCATCATTTTTAATGACAATCGGTAAGCGATAGGTGGTTTCCAAAAACGTTTGTAGTGGTACATTTCGAATCCCAATATTGGGAAGGATATCAATGCCACCTAAAACATCAACCCGTCCAGGAACACCGCAAGCAATCGCACTGATATTTGCTTGTTTTTTGATTAGACGATCAATACTTTTTTTAACCTGGTTTAAAAACCCTTGTAAATCATTCAAAGGGGTTGGTTCAACAACCAGTTCGACAATTTGATAAGTCTCATTCACTAACGCTGCTCTTAAATTCGTGCCACCGATATCGAGGGCAATCACATGCTTCATAAGGTTTCTTCTTTGACATCCTTTAAAGTTAAAATTTTCATGAAATTAGTCGATCCAACTCCAGTTGGTACCCCACCTGTTAAAAGGATATTAGCTCCAGGTTTTAAACCAATTTGTCGAGCCTTTAAAATTGCAAATGCTTCCATATCTTCAATAAATTGCGGTAATGTTTTTGCATAAAAAGCATAAACGCCCCACACTAACCCTAAAGACAAAACAGTTTCGCGTCGATCACTAATTGCAAAAATAGGACAAGCAGGTCTGGCTTTTGAAATTCTGCGAGCCGCACCACCGGTTTCAGTAAACGTAATAATGGCTTGTGCATTGATTAATAAGGCGGTATTGGCGACCGAGTTAGCTATAGCATCGGAATTAATTTTTTTACTGCTTTCATAAGCTTGATTGGACATTTTAAGGTAGTCCAATTCTTTTTCCATCGTTTGGGCAATTTTGGCTTGCATGTTGACCGATTCAACAGGATATTTACCACTTGCAGATTCAGCAGATAACATCACCGCATCACTACTTTCTAAAATTGCATTTGCCACATCAGACACTTCTGCTCTGGTAGGGCGCGGCATATTCACCATGCTATCTAACATTTGGGTCGCGGTAATGACTGGTTTACCAACTCGACGACACATCGATACAATTCTTTTTTGCACGATTGGAACTTGCTCTGCGGCAATTTCAACACCCAAATCACCTCGGGCAACCATGAGGCCATCTGCCACTTCAAGAATTTCTTCTAAGTTACTGACACCTTCAGGGTTTTCAATTTTAGCAATGATTTGAATATTGGGTTTTCCATATTTTTCTAAAATCGCACGAATATCTAAAACGTCTTGTTTTCTTCTAGTAAAACTTGCGGCAATATAGTTGACGTTTTGTTCGCAACCAAATTTAAAGTCTGCCTCGTCTTGGGCCGAAATAAATGGCATTGATAATCTAGCAAATGGTGCATTTAAACCTTTACGATTTTTGATCGTATGTGTGTTTAATGCTTTACAAACTAATTGATGTTGGATTCGATCTTTTTCAACAATCAGTAATGCTAAATTACCATCATCAATTCGTAATTGATCACCGACTTTTACATCCTCATATAAATCGGCATATGAAACGGAAAAGATTTCCGCATTGCCTAACAAAGGTTTCATACTCACCCTGACGGTACTGTCTTGTTTGATTAGTGCTGCATCATTTTCAAACATTCCTACGCGAATTTCTGGGCCTCTTGAATCAAGCATCACTGGAATAAAAATGCCTTTTTCTTTTTCTAATCGCCGGGCCATTTCAAATTTTTTAAGATGCGTAGGGTAATCGCCATGAGAAAAGTTGACTCTCATGACATTCATGCCAGCATCAACCATCTCAAGAAGCTTTTCATAAGTTTCTGAGGCAGGTCCAATCGTCGCCACGATTTTGGTCTTTTTATCAAATCGATACATCATGTTATTTTAACCGATCAATCACATTGACAATCCCTGTATGCTTTGCACGTTGCATTGCTAGGGCTTCATAAATATCAAAGTCCACAAGTTGTTGACCTCGGACTCCAATACAGCGACTGGTCTTCCCTTCATTTAAACATTGTACGGCGTATTCGCCCATTCGTGAGGCAAGTATGCGATCAAAAGCTGACGGAGAACCACCTCGTTGAATTCGACCTAACACTTCAGTTCTCACTTCAAAACCAGTTTGTTGCTGAATAAAACGAGCAAGTTCTTGCAAATCAAATAATTTTTCAGAAACAATGACCATCGCATGATTTTTACTGGTGGCTTTTTGAAATTTTAATCGCTCAATCATTTCTTGGAGTGGCATAAAATTATCTCCAGAAATGGTTAACTCGGCACCACAAGCTAAACCGGCATAAATTGCCAGATCTCCAGCACGATTACCCATGACTTCAATAATCGAACAGCGTTGATGAGAGAACGTGGTATCTCGAAGTTTATCTACTGCATTGACGATTGTATTGAGGCATGTGTCAAACCCAATTGTGTAATCGGTGCATGCAATATCATTATCAATAGTGCCAGGTAATCCAATGCAGTTAATTCCCATGTCGGATAAATCTTTAGCTCCACGATACGTGCCATCACCACCAATAACGACTAAGGCATTGATACCAAATTTTTTAAGCTGTTTTACACCTTCTTCGCGAATATTGACATCTATAAATTCTGGCAGTCTTGCAGAACGTAGGATGGTTCCACCTTTGTTGATGATTTGCGAAACAAAACCACGATCAACTTTTTCAATTTGTCCTGAAACTAAACCACGGTAACCGTTATAAATTGCATACATTTGATGCCCATAACTTATCCCGGCTCGGACTATCGCTCGAATTGCCGCATTCATGCCCGGCGAGTCTCCACCGGATGTCAACACACCAATGTTTAGAGATTTCATAGCTTTTCTTTCCACCAATTTAAAGCTACTTTAGCTTTGGAACTTATCTTTACTTTCGCTTTTCTTTTTGATGAACGAGAATCATGCTTTTCACCACGTGCCACTACGTGCCAACTTTTTACCATTCCCATTTTTTCAAGTAAACCCTGAACCCTTGCGTAATCAAACATCTTGCATGAAAAAATATCGAAATACATTTTATTTTCTTGTAAATTAATATGAAT
>CAIMWL010000021.1 GCA_903845135.1 uncultured Caryophanales bacterium | reverse complement strand
CGCAAACGATTCTTTCTATGACACCGGCATTTATACCGGTCAGTATTCACATCAATGATTTCGATAACATTTTTACTGTTAGTCAAGGTGGGATGATTACCGAATACGATAGTTATGGGAATATGATTTTTTCCTTTGGCGGATTAGATCAAGGTAACCGCGTTTCGGGATTATATGTGAATCCAGTCGATGTCATCACCGATGAAAACGATAATCTTTGGGTCCTTGATAAGGGTACGGGACTGATTCAACTTTTACAACGATCTGAATTTGCCGCTTTAGTCCATCAAGGTTTAATTAATTTTAAAGAAGGGATCTATTCCTTATCCCAATGGGAAAATGTCTTAAGAATGAATGCAATGTTTGCGTTGGCAAATGGCGCACTCGCACGCGGGCATTATCGCTTACAAGCCTATGAAGAAGCCTTGCAGTATTATGCCATTGCCTTTGATCGTGCAGGTTTCTCAGAAGCCTTTTGGTAATTACGTTATACGTGGTTAGAACTGAATTTGAGTTGGGTCTTAGTTGGCGTTGTCATGGTGCTATTAATTGGACAACTTTATCAGTGGCTAAAGAAAAGAATCTTGGTGATGGATTTTGCGCAAGGTTGGTTACAACATCCTAAAGTAAAAACACTCCAACAGGATTATCGCTTAACCCAACACGTCTTGTTTCATCCGCTGGATACGTATCAAGATATTAAACATTTAAAACAAAGTTCTTGGTGGATGGCAACCCTGCTTTATGGCCTATTGTTAATGGTTAGTATCTTTGAAATTTATGCCACGGGATTTATTTTTCAAACAGTCAATTTAAATACCTTTAATTTGTTGATTTATACTTTTACCTTTTTGGGCAGTATTGGTTTATTTGTTTTCAGTAACTATTTAGTGGCGACGATTACCAACGGTGAAGGTTTCTTCAAAGATGTTTATCTTGCGACGGCGCATGCCCTGATGCCATATCTCATCTTGACGCCAATCCTTGCGGTTTTATCCAATGGTTTAACCTATAATGAATCGATTGTATATCAACTCTTAGATGGCTTAAGGTATGCATGGTCAGGGTTATTGATTGTATTGATGATCAA
Organism: uncultured Caryophanales bacterium; assembly: GCA_903845135.1. GTDB lineage: Bacteria > Bacillota_I > Bacilli_A > RFN20 > CAG-826 > UBA970. Next base: position 9,167 of record CAIMWL010000021.1, on the reverse strand, counting down.
AGAAATTCATAACTATGATGTCAAAGCCCTCATTCAAAATATTTTACTCACCTTGTTTACGATGATGATGCTTGTGTTAATTGGCTTATTACTTTATGCCCTTGGCGCCCAAGTGGTGAACTATATCGAAGGCATTATCCAGGAGGTTTTACTCCGTGGTTAAATTTTTAAAATGGATGCTTCCATTAGGTTTTAGTGCCTTAGTGGTGTTACCGATTATCCAATCGCCAAATATGGTGAATGATCCGCAACCCAATTCAAATTCCCAAGCCCCGACGCGAAGTGCTTTAAAATCCAATCGTTATACCCAACCTGAACCCGAGTTTGTTCCAGTGGATTCTAATGCATTTGCGAATACTGATGGCTATACCTATCGAGCCACCTTTGGTCAATATGCTTTTTATGATTTAGAGACGGATGCAAGTTTTAGAGTCATGAATTTGGAAAACGGATATATTTGGGCTTCTACCGTGGATTATGATTACACGTTAGAGGAAAATTCCCCCTTAGCAGATGCAGGGGATCTAGGCTTAAACTTATTCTGGCAAAGCAAATTAAAATCCCCTTTCTTTGTCACTTATTATCAAGGTTTAAATTTACGAGATGAGCATGCCTTTCAACATCATCTTTCGCGATTGAATATGACGCGAATTCAAACTGGAAACGACATTGGATTTGATGTCGAAGTATTTCTTTTCTTATCTAAAATTAGCTTTCGTTATTCGCTGCGATTTACTGCGAACGGTGTAACTGTTTCATTACCGTTTGAATCCATCGCCGAAGGTGGCGATTTCCGATTATCAAGCATTGCCCTTTATCCGATGCTTGGGGCGACGAAACGCTTAAGAACCCCTGGATATGTGGTCATTCCAGATGGCGTTGGGGCGTTAATCCGCTATACGGATGATCCCAATATCGGTGTTTATAGTAAACGTTTTTACGGTAATGATCCTGGCTTAAATCAATACACCTATGATCAACCGTTATTTGCGAATATGTTTGGTTTGGTTCATGGCCACGAGCAACATGCCATGCTTAGTATTATTGAAGATGGAGCGGCCCATGGGATTTTGAATCATTTTGGTTCTCAGGTCTTTTTAGACTTTAATTTAACCTATGTAACGTTTACGTATCGTACGACCTATCTTCAATATCTCAATCAAGCTAAAACCAGCAGTGTGAATTTATTACAAACCAATCCAAGTCCTTTTGATATTACATTGCATTATCAATTTTTAGATGGTGAAGAGGCAACTTATGTTGGCTTAGCAAATGCGTATGCGAACCATCGTTTTGCGTTAACCGAATCGAATGTCGACGCTTTATTGGAAGTGCCCTTGCATCTAGATGTCCTCGCGTTGGAAAGTAAATCAGGCATCTTTGCTCGACAAAAAGTGGTGATGACGAATATTTCCCAATTACAAGGCATCATTGACGATATTCAAACCATTACCAATGAAGCTTATATTCAATATTTAGGGTGGCAACAAGGTGGTTATAGTTTAACCGCCCCTCAATTTACGAGGATGGATTCAAGTTTAGGGACACTACAATCTTATCAATCTCTTCATAATGCTTTACCGGATTCCGTTCGTTTAAATTTAGCGGTCAATCCCTATCGCGCTTATATTCACGGTCAAGGTTATCAAAATCGCGATATTGCCCAATCGATTGGTCAAGAGTTTTTATCGGCAGGAGATTATTATTGGTTATCAAGTCAAGCAGGTGCAAAACGAATCGATACCCTGCGTGAACAGATGTTGAAATGGGGCTTAGATGGGCTCGCTATCGAATCGATCGGTGATCAACTTTATTCCAATTTCAATCAAACCGGTGTGAGTAAAGAAACGATGATAGAAGACACCATGGCAAAGCTGACATTACAAGATACCGTCTATCGCCCGATGAGTTTTGCTTGGGATGCACAAGCCTTGCTTGATTTACCAATGTATTCGAGTGAACAAGCACGATTGACGGATACAGTTCCGTTAATTCCTTATATGATTGCAGGTCACCGACCTGGATTTGGCCGAGCTGGCAATTTCTTTTCGAATACGACGAATGAATTATTAAGAATGATCGATTATCATTTATATCCAGCATACTTTGTTACCGAAGCTAGTGCCTATCAATTGATTGATACGCCTTCAGAGCACATCTTTACGTCTCGCTACCAAGATTGGCAACCCGAAATCCAACGGCAATATGATTTCATCGCTAGCGCTTTAAACGCGGTGATGCGACATCACATCATTTCCAGAGACATACTTGATATCGGGGTTGTCAAAGTCAGTTATGATCATGCGGTTTCCATTTACATTAATTACTCAGGCGAAATCTATCAAGGAGAAGGTTTCCTCGTGAATCCTATGAATATTTATATAGAGGGACAAGACCATGCGTAAGGTCCTTAACGCGTTCAAGCGATGGGTAAGTTCCTTGACCAATCGCCAAAGGGAAAGTCTGACGGGTTATGCCTTTATTTCCATTTGGCTGGTCGGTTTTATTATTTTAACGATGGTGCCTTTATTCGAATCCTTGATTTATTCTTTCCAACGCATCACCATTGTTGGCGGTGAAGGCATTCGCTTAACGTTTGTGGGTTGGCAAAATTATATAAATTTATTTACAACCGATTTAACCTTCTTATCGCGTTTACAAGATTTTATTTTTGAAATGGTTTTATTTGTTCCAGTCATGAATATATTAGCCATGCTCATCGCCATTCTTTTAAATCGACAATTTAAATTTCGCGGATTCTTTAGAGCCATTTTCTTCTTACCCGTCATCATTACGTCGGGTCCAGTGATTGCAGAATTATTAAGACAAGGCGCAGGAACTTTACCGATTATTACAGAATCAGGATTTTTAGACATCATTGAACAAATTTTGCCCCCGTTTTTAAATGGACCTTTACAATCGCTTTTTTCCCAAATCATTTTTATGCTTTGGTTTTCTGGTGTGCAAGTTGTCCTCTATTTAGCGGGATTACAAAAACTAGATCAAAGCATGTATGAAGCTGCTCAAATCGATGGGGCTAATGTATGGGAAACGTTTTGGAAAATCACCTTACCTTCTTTGCGTCCAATGATTGTAGTTTCTTCCATTTATACGATTGTAACCTTAGCAACGTTTGCCAACAATCCGCTAATCTTGTGGATATCTTCAGTCATGTTTAATCCCAATCTTGGATATGGTTATGCTTCTAGTTTAGCCTGGGTCTATTTCCTTGTGATTGCCATCTTACTCTTGATAACAACTCGATTCGTATCACCTAGAGATAAAGGTTACAAGGTTGTGAAAACCTATGAAAGGATTGGCCGATGAAAACGATGAAACCTCAACCATCATCGAGTTTCAAACGTTATCTTTTGGGGATGAAGTTAACCGATGGTCTTTTGTATCGGGTGGTGTTATATACCTTATTAATCATCATTGGCTTTGTTTATGTTTATCCGTTACTACATATGCTTTCCTATAGTCTCAAAAGTTTAGCAGACCTATTAGATCCCACGATCAATGTTTTGCCCTCTTCGTTGTATTTAGAAAATTTTACCAATGCGTTACTGGTGTTAAATTATGGCCCGTTATTTTTAGAATCGTTATCCGTCACCCTCATACCGGCAATTTTACAAACGATGGTGGCTTCTTTGATTGGATACGGATTTGCTCGGTTTCAATTTCCACTGAAGCGATTATGGTTTGCATTATTATTAGCCACGTATTTAATTCCGCCTCAAGTGACGATGATTCCTCGATATGTTTTATTTTTCAATATCGGGATTTTAGAAACGATTTTCTCCATCATTATTCCCGCGACATTTGGTCAAGGCGTGAGTAGTGCAATTTTCGTGTTAATCTTTTACCAATTTTATTTAATGGTTCCCAAAGCTTTAGATGAAGCGGCCCAGTTGGATGGGGCAACACGATGGGGCATTTATACCAAAGTGGCGATTCCCCTTTCGCTTCCATCCTTTTTGACGGCATTCTTATTTAGTTTTGTTTGGTATTGGAATGAAACGTATATTGCTCGGTTATTTTTAGGCAGTGGCGGCGAAACCTTATTGATTCGCTTGTATAACTTTGTTAGTGCATATAATGCCGTGCTCGGTGGCGGATCGAATGTTGCCAATGAAGCGATTCGCATGGCCGCAACTTTACTCATTATTGCCCCGTTGATTGTGGCATATTTTATTTTACAAAGACTCTTTATTGAAGGGATCGATCGTAGCGGAATCACAGGAGAATAACATGAAACCAATTTACACAATTTTATTTACTTCGATGTTGGTTGTCAGTTGCACGTCAACCTCGAGCCAATTACCTAGTTCTGAACTCAATAGTTCTGAGTTGGCACTGCAACCTGCAAAAGAAGCGCTTTATATTGAGCATGAAAAATCATTTGATTTCTTTTGGGAAACAACGACCACCGCCAGCGTGCCTGGTTTTGGTTTAAGTCGTGATCGTTGGCCAGGCAATCCAACCATTGCGTCTATCGCATCCGTTGGTTTTGCCTTAGCAGCGATTCCTAGTGGCGTTGAACAAGGATTCATTACGAGAGAAGAAGGACAATCACGAGTATTGGGGACCCTCAACACCTTGAAGAATATGACGCGTGTGGAGGGTTTTTACTACCATTGGGTGAATATGAGCACTGGTGCTAGAGAATGGAATAGTGAAGTGTCGATCATCGATACAGGATTAATGCTCGCGGGTGCGATTGTTGCTGCAGAATTTTTTGGTGGTGAAATTGCTACATTGGTAGAAGAAATCTATTTAGATGTGAACTGGGATTGGTATGTTAATTCATCAACCAAACAATTTTATATGAGTTACCGGCCTAATGAAGGGCATCGAGGTGCATGGGACCATTTTGCGGAACAAATAATTTTATATGTTTTAGCTGCAGGAAATCCTAACTATTCTTATGGCGATCAACTTTATAAAAAAATCCGCACCACCTCGATATCACAAAATAATTATGTTAGAGGATATACATCGATTAAAACCAAAGAAGTGGTGGAACCGTTTATTTACAGCTACGATGGTTCCTTATTTCAACATCAGTTCTCGCATGCCTTCATCGACTTTAGAAATATTGTGGATGATCAAGGCATTGATTGGTTTGAAAACGCGAGAAGAGCCACACGAGCAAATTATTTATATACGCAAGATTTTTCCCATCGCTATTTAACCTATCATCCTTCTTCTTGGGGCATATCTGCCGGGGATGGTCCTAATGAATATCGAGCGTATGGAGCCCAACCTGCCAAAGCGAATGCCCACAACGGCACGATTGTGCCTTATGCGGCAGTTGCCTCCATTAATTATTTAGAATACGAAAGTTTAATGGCGACCCTAAACTATGCTTCGATTCCTCAACTGCAAACGACTTATGGTTTTGCAGATGCTTATAATTTAGGACCTGTCGATGATGCCTATAATCAAACCATCGCCAATTTAACCCCTTGGTATGATCCCCATGTCTTAGGGATTGATAAAGGCATTACCACGCTGATGATTGAAAATTATCGAACCGAATTAATCTGGGATATGTTTATGCAAAATCAGTTTGTCCAAGATGGATTATCCGTCTTAGGGTTTGTGCCAAAATAACCTTGCAAAACCTATTGCAAATGTAACCGCTTTCACCTATAATTTAATTATCGAAACGTTTCAAATGAATCAATAAACCAAATTCATTCGATTAAAACAAGGTTTATTCATCAAGTGGAACGGAACATGAACTCGCTTTTGAGGAGAAGTGGGTTCAAAAAAGATTGTCGCGATTATTCATCAAAAGGAGAAATGAAATGAATAAACAAAGCCTATATGCTGTCTCAACCTTGATGGCGCTAGTGTTAGTGGCTTGTGGCGGTGAAACTTCCTCAGTTGCACCTTCATCAACTACTTCTACAACCCCATCCTCGTCTCAGACGACTTCCGCCACACCTTCAAGTTCCGTTGATTCCAATGAAACTTGGGGCATTGTTAACGGTGACTTTGAAGACGAATCTGATGATTATGCCTTCCAATCCGCTGGATGGAACGCATTCATTGGTGGTGAAGTCGATCAAATCGTCGCCGAAGCAACCTATAAGACAGAAGGGGACAACCAATACGGTGCTTTAACCATGACTTCCATTGGGGATGCAACGCAATGGTGGCACGCTCAATTAAGACAAAATGGTGTCTATGTTTACGCCAGTGCCTCTTATGTGCTTAGCTTTAAAGTAAGAGCAGCCGAAGCCAGAACGATTCGCGTTACCTTAAAGGACGGTGGTTTAGCAACCCGTCCAATTAATGAACTCGCGGTTCAAATCGGGACAACATGGGAAACCAAGACCATTAACTTCTCCCCAACTGCAGACGGTGTGAACTCCGAATTACAATTTGGGATTGGTCCAGATTCCTTCTTACCCAATGATCTCGTGGGCTTCGCAAGAAATTATGCAGAAGTTCATTTAGATGATGTCAAAATTGAATTAGGTGAACCATTACCGAACCAAGCTCCTAATATTAGTGGCGGTGATTTATTAGCCAAAGCAGGCGAACCACTCTTAGTCAAGAGTGGCCTTGCCGTTCGCGATGACTATGATACTAATCTTGCCTTAGGTGGTGTGCAAGCTTATGACATTACCCAAGGTCCTAAATTAAATCCTTTAAATCCGACTCCAGGTTTTTATACATTCCTTTATTCCATCGCGGACTCCGAAGGATTAGTCGGCACGCATACTCGTCAAATTATTGTCACCGATCAAAATCAATTATTAAGTAATACCCAATTCACCCAATGGGGTGCCAATGGCATGCCCGCTGGTTGGACCAAGTGGAACGAAGATAATAACGGTGGTCAACGTGTCACTGCAGGTGTCATGCCACACTTATTACCAGAATCCTTATTAGGTAATGTTGTGAATGGTGATTTCTCAGATTCAACTGAAAACTTTACCAATACCTATGGTTGGAATACCTTTATCGCTGATCAAGAAATCGATGGTATCGCTGCTACGATGGGCATTACCAATGGTGAAGGTGTGTTTACCACAACCGCTTCGACTTCCGCAACGCATTTCTGGCATGGTCAAATTCGCCAAGAAAATATCCGTTTACCCAAAGGTAATTTCACCCTTCAATTTAGAGCCAAGACCTCTGAAGCTCGCACGATTCGTGTGGCGTTAGCTGGCGGCAATATCAAAAATGAAGGTCGAGCGATTAACGAAGTACCCGTTGTGTTATCGACATCATGGGAAACTTATGAATTAGACTTTACTGCAGACAACCATGCTTATGGTGCTTTATTACAATTCTTTACGGGCCCAGATCAATTCTTACCAGAAGACTTAGCAGCCTTATATGCTTCTAAGACTGGCACCGTTTATTTAGATGATGTGAAGTTCCTTTACGAAGATGCAAACTCTCCAGTGGCAACGATGATTCCGACAATGGCAGTTGATCTATGGAGAATCGTCGATAGTGGTATGCCATGGGAAAACCAAATTAAGTATGAAAAGTTACCATTCTATCAAGGTGATTACCGTCTTAATTTCAAAGCCTATGCTGATGCTGCTCGTCCAGTGATTCTTGCGATGGAAGGGAATGGTGGGGTTGCCCAACCTAACTTCTACCGTACCGTAGAATTAACCACACAAACTCAACAATTCAGTTACGATATTGAGTTTATTGCTAATTCAACGAATGCTTCCAAGAATTTACAATTCTTTATGGGTTCTTTAGCCAACTATGAAACCTTTGGTGGTTGGTGGGAAGGTATCACGGAAACCGACGTTACCGATAACGTTGAAACGATGATTTACTTCTTCGATTTCAGCTTAGTTAAAGTCGCTTAATTCATTCGAATTGAGTAAAATAAGGGGTATGGTTCAACACCATACCCTTTTTCAAGAAAGTGAAGGTTTTTAAGACCTGTGAATAAAATCAAAACAATCATTGAAGACATTCAACGAACAGGTGTTACATTCTTTCAAGATTTCACAAATTTCAAAGAAGAAAAAGGATATGGTTTAACGGTTGATCATACCGGAGATTTACATTTAAGTTCGATTGCCTCCACTGGCTATTTTTTATCGAGTTTAGTGATTGGTGTTTCCCGCGGTTTTTTACCAAAAGCAAAAGCATTAGAACAAGCAAGAAAGACGTTACATACACTTTTACATCATGTCCCCCATTTCCATGGGTTCTTTTTTCACTTCCTGAATATGCATACGGCAGAGCGCCATAAAAAATGTGAGTATTCTACGATTGATAGTGCCCTCGCCTTTAATGGTATTTTAACGGTTCAACAATACTTCCAAGATCCTGAAATCAATCGCCTAGCCGATGCGATCATGCAACGGGTGGATTGGAATATTTTAATCCATCAACGTGGCGATAAAACCCATTTTTATATGGCCTATAATCCTGATGCTGATGGGGATTATGTCAACGGAAAACCAGGATATATCCATCATTGGAGTATGTTTGCCGAACAATTAATGATGTATATCATGTATGCTGCAGTCGCTAAAGACAGCAAGCTTGCACTTAAACTTTACGAAGATTTTGAAAGAAAAAAAGTTATCTATGGTTCGGCTTCTTACTATTACACACCTGGTAATACTTTATTTGTCTATCAATATCCCCAATGTTGGTTGGATTTAAAGCATTGGACTGATCGTCAAGGTATTAACTGGTTTGAAAATACCCGCCAAGCGATTTATGGTCATTACGCATTGAGTCGCGATACCGTCAAGCAATTCCCAACTTTCGGCGATCGATATTTTGGGTTTACAGCAAGTTATGGTCGAAAAGGCTATCAAGTGTCGGCAGCATTACCAAACGCGATGAACAAACTTGAACATGATGGAAGTGTTGCAACCAACTCGATGATTGGCTCGTTATATCACGCTCCAGAATTAGCTTTACCTGCCATTGAACAACTCAGAAAAGATTCACGGCTTTGGGATAACCGATATGGATTTATCAATGCCTTTAATGACACGCCACCAATATGGGTTTCAACTCGCTGGTTAGGGATTGATAAAGGCTTAGAATTACTAATGGCGAATGCTTATCTCCATCAAGACGTGATGAAAGTTTATATGGCGCATCCACTCATTCAAAAGGGAATGAACGTTTTGCAATGGCAACACCAAAAATAATGTGGT
>CAIMWL010000020.1 GCA_903845135.1 uncultured Caryophanales bacterium | reverse complement strand
GTTATTACATCAACTAAAAGTAAAATTCTCAGGAGTTGCTTTTGCTGGTGTTATTACCATCCTTGCCTTTTCTTTTTTTGGTAAAAATTTATTCAACATCATCCCCGTTTGGTTAGGTTTCTATCTTTATGCAAAAATGAAGGGCACAAGATTAAATCAATATACGGGAACCTTTTTATTCAGTACTGGCATTGCACCTGTAACTAGTTTCATCATGTTTGGCATCCCTGGTTTGGTGTTATGGGTTGCCATCCCTTTAGGATTACTCGGTGGTTTAATTGCCGGATGGTTAACACCGATGGTGGTCTCGATTGTCGGTAAATTCCATCAAGGATATAACCTTTATAACACCGGTTTTGGATTGGGCTTTATTGCGATGATTTTTACGGCGATTTTAAAAGCTTTTCAAATCAACGTTTCCGTCCCCACGACGTTAAGTTTTGCCTTTCACGATATTCTTTTTTGGTTGGTTGCGATTGTTTCAATTAGTTTAATTGGATTAGCTTTCATCATTCACCGCCAAGCTTATAAACCATGGTTAAGGCTCTTACAAAATCCAGGGAATTTACCTTCCGACTTTTATAAAGATTATGGTTTAGCTGCTACATTATTGAATGTAGGTAGTATTGGGATTTTAAGTTTAGTCTTGCTGATTATTTATAACATTCCACTTTCTGGCCCAATTGTAGCTGGGGTTTTTACTTTTATGGGCTTTGGCGCTTATGGTAAACATATTCGAAATAGTTTACCGGTTGTGATTGGCCTTGTGCTTGCTTCCTCGATTCAAGGTTTTAGTTTAACCTTACCTGAGCCTAGTATTGCGTTATTGTTTGTTACCGCTTTGGCGCCTGTTGGTGGTAAATTTGGCAGCTTTTATGGTGTATTAGCCGGGTTCGTGCATCTTCTTCTTGCCCAGCAAGCGTTTGCATTACAAGGTGGTTTTGATTTATATAACAACGGATTTACAGCTGGTTTAGTCGCCGGCGTCATCGTTGTCATTGCTCAACAATTCCCTATCCCTCCCATCAATCAATGGTTTAAGAAAACGTTAAAGCACTAATGAATGTGGATGCATCAGTTGCCCTTATTATTCCCGTATTTAGACCCAATCAAAATCTTTTAAACCTCGTACAAAAAGTTCAAAAAACATTTTCGGGTCCGATTATTATTGTGGATGATGGCAATGAAGATCAAACTATTTTTAAAGCTCTAAAAGACGTCGTTCTATTACACCACAAAGAAAACCAAGGAAAAGGGGCGGCATTAAAAACTGCCTTTCGATATGTTCTCAAGAAATTAGATTCTGTATATGGTGTTGTCACCGCAGACGCGGATGGTCAACATCCATCAGAAGACATTATCAAAATGATTCATTTATTAGATCAAGAAAGTGATTCCTTTTACATTGGCACTAGAACGTTTGGTCAAAAGACCCCTTTGAGAAATCGGTTGGGAAACTTAATCACGCGAAGGGTATTTGCTTGGGTAACCAAACAAAACATTATGGATACTCAAAATGGTCTTCGCGGCATTCCTAAATGGTTATTGACCAAACTAATTAAACTTTCTCAAAATCGATATGATTATGAAATGGCAATGTTGAAATTGATTGCTGATCAAGGCGTTCGGATAATTCAGGTTCCGGTCAAAACTATTTATGAACAAGAAGGGGCAGTAAGCTCATTTAAACCCTGGCGGGATTCTGTAAGAATTTATCAGATTCTTTTAAAATCGTTGGTGAGGTTTTTAATGGTAGGGTTGGCAAGTTTTGTCATTGATTATGCCCTTTATTTATTCTTTTATCGTTGGTTTATCGGTTCGTGGAGAATTGTGCTCTCAGTAGTGTCTGCAAGAGTTTTATCCGGAACTTTTAATTATGCAATGAATCGTTTTTATAGTTTTGAATCCGATGTTCGATTTGTTAAATCAAGTCTACAATATCTCATTCTTTTCTTATTGATTATGTCAATTTCTGCTTTCTTCACAGATGCATTAACTTCTTGGGGATTAGTGTCTTATCAGTTATCCAAAATTACCGTGGATTCAATTTTGTTTATTGTCTCTTATCAAATTCAAAAAAAATACATCTTTAAAAAATGAAAAAACAAATACTACAACGTCTCACCCTTATTTACATTGTTGGATTAACAATCTCGAGTGGTTATTCATTACTAGATACCTTTGTTTTTAAAGTTGGCGGTACGAGCGGATCAAACATTTTAAACTCTTCTTCTGCTGATGATTCTTTTGATTCTATCGGCACGAGTGTCGTTCCAACGTTTACAGAGTTTGGTTATATTGATAGCAACATTACATTTGAAATCGATGTTATTCGACGATATGAGACCCAAGTCTATGTTGGCGTCCTAACAACTCAAAACCATCGTTTCATCAAATCCGCTTTTGGTTTTGATACTTATGGGAAAAACTACAAAGAAAAAACCTCTATCATTGCCAGTCGAAAAAACGCCATTTTTGCAATCAATGGAGACTATTATGGTTTTAGAGATATTGGTTTTGTAGTCCGAAATGGAATTGTGTATCGCATTACACCAAGACCCCAAGAATATGATGATGCAATTGTCTTAAAAGATAATGGTGAAATGGCAACTTTCCCAGAAGCAGAAACCAATTTACAAACCTTAAATCAAATGCAACCTTGGCAAGTATGGTCTTTTGGTCCGGTTTTAATGAATGGTGGGAACGTCGTGGTGACACCAACAACCAAAGTCCCATACGAACTATCGAGCAACCCAAGAACGGCAATTGGCCAGATTTCTCAACATCAATTTATGTTTGTCGTTTCTGATGGTCGTACGGATGAGAGTGCTGGTTTGTCTGTTTATGAATTGGCTTCAATCTTTGTCGAGTATGGTGCGACATTTGCTTATAACCTTGACGGAGGGGGTTCGGCAACCATGTGGTTTAATGGGAGAATTATCAATAAACCCGTGAATAGTGGTTCCACCATCTCTGAGCGATCCATTAGTGATATTGTTTACATTGGCTATGAATTATAAATTAAGCATATTCATTGGTTATGTCTTATCGAGTATCGTGTTAGGACTCTTTTCAATGATCTACTTAAGTTTTGTACCAGGCGTATTTAATATTTGGATGGTGGGTGTTTTTTCTCTGCCGTTATTGGGCAGTGGAATTGAGATATGGTTACGTAAAAAACACGAGGTTTCATTGGGTTGGACGCTCTATCGATTAGGTTTATCAACCCTTGCTGTGCAATGGATTTTAAAAGGGATTTATGAAATCGCCTTAACGAGTTTTAGAGGGGAAATATATTTTTTAGTGACTGCTATTCTTCTTTTGGGATTAGGTTTGTTGGTTCAAACTAAAGCATGATGCGCCATTGATTGGCTTTCGCGTGTTTTAATAATTGTTTATCAGGGGTCACACAAATGGCTTCTTTCACCTTAGATAATAAGCCAATATCGGCAAAAGAATCCGAATAAGCTTTAGTTTTTTCCCAAAGGATGGTTTTAAAATAAGTAATTAAGGATGGCACTTTTAAATCGGCCGATAGAATATTGAGTGGTTGGTGGACTTTACCTTGTTGATTAAACAACGAGGTTCCAATAATGTGATCAAAACCAAGGTGGCGATATCGTTCAAGAAAGACATCGAAGTTCCCAGACACAAGGACTGTTGTATGACCATCTTGCTTATCTTTTTGGATTTGTTTAACAACCTTTTTATGGAGTTTGGTTTTTGATTTTTCAAAGAGGGTATCTAAGAATGTACTTAGTTGGTCAAGGGAAATTGAGCCGAATAGCTCACCAACTTGTGTCATCGCCCAATATCTAAATTCGTCTTTCTTAATACCAAAGATTTTAAGCTTTAAAAGTAAATATCGAATATATATTCTTGTTTTAATCTTTTTAAACAATTCAGGAGTAAGTTTGGCTGCTTCCCAATGCTCTAAAATAAAAGGAACCGTTTGGGTTTGCAATAACGTTCCATCAAAATCATAGATGGCAAATTTCATTTGAAAGTATTATAACAAGTTTTGTCATTTATCAAATGCGTTTGATTATAATTTAATTTAGAGGAAAGTAAAATGAAAAACCTAATTAATAAAGTATTCGTTATTACTGGTGCTGGCAATGGAGTTGGACGAGCTCTAACATTGGAACTTCTTCAACAAGGAGCTAGAGTTGCCGCCTTAGATATTTCAGAAACATTTCTTAAAGAAACGGAACGAGTGGCAAAGCCCAATCAAAAAAATCTTAAAACGTATGTTCTAGATATTACCAAGGATGAAGAAGTTTTTAAAATACCTGACATCATTAGAAAAGACTTTGGTCAAATTGATGGATTGATCAATAATGCCGGTATTATTCAACCTTTTGTGAAAGTTATGCAGTTGCATAACAAAGATATTGACCGGGTGATCCGCGTCAACTTTTACGGAACGTTAAATATGTGCCGGGCATTCTTACCTAGCTTGGTATCTAGACCAGAGGCAAATTTGGTAAATATTTCAAGCATGGGTGGATTTACACCTGTCCCTGGACAAGCGGTCTATGGAGCGTCAAAAGCGGCAGTGAAATTGCTTACTGAAGCATTATATGCGGAATTAAAGGGGACACCGGTCAGTGTCACTGTGGTTTTTCCAGGTGCAATTGGCACTAATATTACGAAGAATTCTGGCGTCGATATGAATATGTCAAAAGCGGATGCAGAAAAGATGGCAAAATTCCAAAAAACATTAAGTCCTGAAAAAGCAGCGAAGATGATTATCAATTTGGGTATCAAACAAAATCGCTATCGATTATTAGTAGGAAATGATGCGTCGATGCTGGATAAAATCAGTCGCTTGTTTCCTAAATTTGCAACCAACATGATTGCGAAAGCGATGAAGAATTTACTGAAATAACGTTTATCGTTTTAAATATTCGCGATGGCCATTCACAATTGAGGTTAATACAAAGCGATGTTTTGAATTTGGAATGGTCGTTGTAAAATTTAAACTTTTTTCACGGTGCTCATATCCTGTCATTAATCGTTCATAGGTTGAAAAATCTGCTTTTCTTCTTTGATTGACCAAACTTAAGAATACTTTTTTATCAATGACTTTATCATATTGAGGTTGCATGATTAAATAGAAAGTTTCTCCTGTCGCTCCTGATCCATACGAAAACATCCCAATCGTTTCATTTGCTAATGAATTAGGGTACGTCGTCAATAATGAGATAAGGGAAAGATATAACGAACCGTTATATATATTACCGACATCCTTATTGAACGCTTTGGTTGCCATCAAAATTTCTGGTGATAAGGGAAGGGTTAATACTTCGGAGGCTTTGTCGCTCATCGTGGCAAATGGCATATGAAAACATACAAACTTTAAAGGTTTATCCGGTCTAACTTGTTTTAATAATTCTTTATAACTACGAATCGATAACTTACCGTCGACAATCGGTACTTGATTGTAGGAAGGTCGATAAAAATCTTTACTGTTTTCCACAATTGCTTTACCTTCTTCAATCACTGCAAGTCGTGGATTGACGCTGACAATCATTGCCACGGCCCCTGCACCTTGGGTCACTTCGCCTGGCGTATTTAATCCGTACCAAGCGACGTCACTGGCAACGACGAGTGCTAATTTGTCTGGATGAAGAGTTACATAATCTTTAGCGAGGAGTAAAGCTCCGGTCGCAGCAAAACAAGCTTGCTTTACTTCTAAAACACGACAATGGGGATTCAGTTGCAGTAAAGCATGTAAATAAACGCCGGCAGATTTAGAGTAATCAACGCCAGATTCAGTTGCAAATAAAAGTAAACCAATGTTTTCTTCTCGACCTTTGACGATGTCATAAGCAGCTTCGGCGGCCATGGTAACAATATCTTCATAAGGATCGATTAATGACATTTTTTCTTGGCCAATACCGACTGTATATTTTTCAACAGGAACTTGTCTAACCGCTGCGAGTTCAGCCAAATCTAAATAAACTTGAGGGGTATAAAAATGAATTAAATCTATCCCAACTTTGATCATGTTTATTTTCTTTCAATCGTGGTATGAGCCTTCATCAGTTCGTGAGGATTGGTAAGCGCTGCGAGTAAAGATAACTCACCCGCCAACACGGTTGCCCCCACCAGATGCGCTAAGGTTTGACTAGAAGCATTTCCTTTACAACCCATCGCTTCAAGTCTTTCTTGAAAATGTGATTCATTCTTTCCATTACCGACAGTGCCAACAATAATATTAGGAATGGTTGTGGAAAAATATAAGTGCCCATCTTTCACTTCTGCATAAGTTATGCCTTGAGATCCTTCAACAATGTTGGCAGCATCCTGTCCGGTTGCCAAATAAATCGCAAGCAGCATATTCGCATAATGCGCGTTTGCACTATTGACGGATCCTGCCATGATGGAACCCAAAAGGTTTTTCTTAATATTCAAATCCACTATTTTTTCAGGTGTGGTTTTTAAAACATCTTCAACCACTTGCCGGGGAATGGTAATTTCGGTAATTACGTGCTTACCACGTCCTCTAACACCGTTAATGACACTCACCTTCTTATCAACGCACATATTGCCAGAAACAGAAACATAGCGAGCAGTTTTAAATGCTTTCAAAACATAATCTCCAATTGCATCAGCAACCAATGTCACCATGTTATGCCCACTCGCATTGTCGGAAAAGATAGCAATTCTTAGGTAAACCAAATTCGCAACTTGATAAACATCAATCGTTTGTAATTGAGCATAGCGACTTAGATTGGCGACAACTTCTTTTTGAAT
>CAIMWL010000019.1 GCA_903845135.1 uncultured Caryophanales bacterium | reverse complement strand
TTACGTAAAGGATCTTGCTTGATAATCTTTGCGACTTGTTTAATCGTAGTGGCAGATGCCATCGATGTCCCGCCAAATTTGGCGACAATTGCTTTCATAACCTAAGATAATTTTCCTTTAAAGTGACTATAATCAAACGCCTTGACTAAGACATCCTTACCATCCAACTTTCTCGCATAAATACTTGGTAATGGAATGCCATTAAAGGTGTTATTTTTGACAATCGTGTATAACGCCATGTCCTCAAAGACAATCGTATCGCCCACTTTTAATGGGTTTGCAAAACGATAGATACCAATGTCATCTCCAGTTAGGCAAGTGGCACCCGATAAGCGAACGATGTGTGCCCCTTTTGGATCAGCAGTGGTAACTGGAGGAATAAATTTAGCTTCTAAAACGTCTGGCATGTGGCAAGTAGCAGAAGCATCTAAAATCGCAATCTCTACATCGTTTTTCGTGACATCAAGAACTTTACTGATCAAAAAACCCGCATTTAAAACTACCGCCTCACCGGGTTCCAAATAAACATCCATTTGATATTTGTCTTTGAAATAACGAATAAGCTTTACCAGTTTAGGAATATCATAGTTTGCTCTGGTTAAATGGTGACCACCACCGAAATTAATCCATTTTAATTTTGAAAAATATTTACCAAACTTCTTTTCAACTTCTTTGAGAGTGGTTTCTAAAGCATCGGCATTTTGTTGGCAAAGGGTATGAAAGTGAAAACCAGAAACACCATCTAAAAGGGTGGGATTGATATCTTGAATTTTGATCCCCATTCTAGACGTCGGGGAACAAGGGTCATACATCGAGTTTCCAGTTTGGGTAGAAACTTCTGGATTGATGCGAATACCAATGGTTTTTTTGGCTTTTAACGCTCTTTCTTTAAATCTGATTAATTGAGAATTTGAATTGAAAACGAGATGGTCACTGTATTTTAAAACATCATGAAACTCTTCTTCTTTGAAACCAGGCGTAAATACGTGCACTTCTTTGCCAAAGTGCTCATGAGCCAAGCGAGCTTCAAATAAGCCGCTCGATGCTGTGCCATCTAAGTATTGACTAAGCAATGGATAAAAGTAAAAACTGGAAAATGCTTTTTGAGCGAGTAGGACTTTGCATCCACTTAAATCTTTAATTTTTTTAATAATTTGTAGATTTTTTAGGATTAAGTTTTCATCAATCAAGTAATAAGGCGTAGGTAACCCTGGGGTAAGTTTCATATGAATGATCCTTTACTTGATAAGAACAGGCTTAAAAGTTTCTTTCCAAGGCAATCCCCATTTATTCAACAAGTCCATGTAAGGATCTGGGTTAAATTGTTCCATATTAAAAACCCCTTGACCCGACCATTGCTTGGTCAAGATTAAAGCTGCACCAATCATCGCCGGAACACCAGTGGTATAACTAATTGCTTGTGAACCCACTTCGGCATAAGCTTTTTCGTGATCAGATACATTAAAAACGCGGTATTGTACAGGTTTGCCATTTTTATGACCTTGTAAAATAACACCAATATTTGTTTTACCCTTGGTACGAGGTCCTAATGAAGAGGGATCGGGTAAGACTGCTTTTAAAAATTGAAGAGGAACGATGGGTTTACCTTCATACATGATCGGTTTTACAGACGTCATGCCAATGTTGACTAAGACGCGAAGGTGAGTTAGATACTTTTCTGAAAAACTCATATAGAAACGTGCTCGTTTCACTTCGGGAATGAATTTGACAATCGATTCCAATTCTTCGTGGTACATCAGATACATGTCTTTTGGTCCGATTTCATCGAGTTGATAAGTTTCTTTCACAGTTAAGGCTGGAATTTTTTTTTTCATCTTTTGACCTGTGGGAGGCAAGTTTTCCATTCTATTTTTGTGTTTGAGGGAACTTTTTAAGTTTGTG
>CAIMWL010000018.1 GCA_903845135.1 uncultured Caryophanales bacterium | reverse complement strand
TTGAATGACTTCATTAACCCAAATGACTTGATCATCCTGGTCCAAAAGAATAATCCCCAAACCAGCATATCGATAGGCTTCAGGGATGTCAGATCCCAATAAGTCCGCCGTCTTTAAATCTTTTTTTTGCCGATTGTTAAGGATGGTTGCTAAGAAAGAAAGCATATACACAACATTAAAGACAAAGAGAGCGGCAACCAGAGCAAAAATGACTGAATAAGTTAAAAGGTTTTGAATCCTTAATAAATCGTAATAATAGAACACGATTAAGCCGGCGACAAATAACAATTCAAAAAATAAGACAAGCAGGGTGGTGTTTCTTAGTTTTGAAAGTATTTTAATCATATTCCTTAGAAAATTATATATGAAAAATCGATGCAAGGTGCATCGACATTTCAAGAAAAAAAGTGCTCTAAATAACTCGTTTATCCACCATCATTCGCTTAAGGTGTGTGTTAGAAATTGCCATCTTGTCAACAAAGCACCCATTCATAAACATAAATTTACCCTCGGGTTGTTTGCCTTTTTGCACCGGAAATTACCCTAAGCATTTAGGTGCGAACTTGGCAAACAAGTTTCTAAAAGTTAATTTAAATCTCTGATTAATCAACTTTGGCATAATTAGATTTTAAGAAATCATGTTGCTCTATGTTTTATATTCAATAAAAGAACACGATATTTTCTTATATAATTAAATTGTCCCCAAAAGGAGATTTTTATGAATAACCTTCATCAAAGTTATAGTTGGATTTTAAAGTTTGCCTTGGCGGCGATCTTAGTTGGTGTAGGCATCTACATCGTCTTTGCGCCAGAAGTTGTCTACACCATCACCGGAATTGGCATTGTAATCTTTTCGCTTTTTAGAGTGGTTCCTTTATTGAAGTCACTCAATAAAGAAATCCTTCGGACAATCAACTTAATTGAAATCCTTGTGGATACGGTCATCGGAATTGTTCTCATTTATATCGCGTTCACGAGTGATTTAGAAGCTGATTCTGTTTGGGGGTTGGTTTATCGTTACTCCCTTGCTTTCTTCTTTTATGGCCGGGGGCTTATATACTTTAATTCTGTTGTTTTTCTTGAAGAAAAATCTGAAGTAATCAAGTTTTGGGCTCACATTATCGCCTTAACAATAGGATCTATTCTTTTTGTTTCGCCTCAATTTGATTATGGTTTCGTGGCGCTAATCATTCTATTTATTTGCTTCCTTGGAGCGGTTTATTTGGGTAATGATGGCTTTAATGGTTATAGAAAATACCGAGAATTTTCAAAGAATATTAATATGGGCAGATCAAAGTCAAAGGCTCAACCTGTAGAAAAAGAAAGACCGCGCCCATTGGCTAATAAAAAAGAAGATAAAGTTTCCAAGTTGAACTAAAAATTTCTTGTTTGAATTGTTAATAATATGAAAAAAGACCTTGGGTTACAAGGTCCTTATATATCTATGTATGACGCTGGCTGGTTTTCTGTTTTAGAGAATAATCAGCTTTGTAGTTTCACAACAACTTGATTAATCCATTAAGAATGGAATAAGTGCCATGAATCTTGTGTTTTTAATCGCCACCGCTAATTCTCGTTGGTAACGGGCGTTGGTGCCAGTAACGCGGCGGGGAGCAATTTTACCATTTGGGGTAATGAAGCGTTTGAGTAATTCCACATCCTTGTAATCAATGTGTTTGATGTTATTGGTGGTGAAATAACAAACTTTCTTCTTGGGGCGCATTTTCTTAAATGCCATAAATGAAGTTCCTTTCTTTAGAAGGGGAGATCGTCATCGACGATATCGATACTTTCTAAGTTTTTATTGTCTTCTTTTTCTAATTGTGGAGTGGGATTAGGTTCGGCGTTTGCGCCTGGACCTGTTCCTTTTGAATCCAAGAATTGAACGGTATCCGCAATGATTTCTAAGGCAGTGCCTTTGCGACCATCTTTGGTTTCATAATTTCGTTGTTGTAGTCTACCTTCAACACCAATTAAGCTTCCTTTGCGAGTGTATTTTGCTAAATTATCCGCAGTATTACCAAAGGTAATGCAGTTAATAAATGAAGCAGTTTTAGGTTCGCCAGGTTTCGTGCGGTTATCAATCGCAACCGTGAAGGAGGCAAAGCTATTGCCGGCAGCAGATTTTCTTAATTCTGGGTTTTTCGTTAAACGACCAACGATGACAGCGCGATTAATCATAAATTAAACCTTTCTTATTGTTCAGGATCAACGATGATTAAATGACGTAACAGCGCATTGTTAATCTTGGCAAGACGATCAAATTCTTTGACCGCTTCCGCAGATGCCGTTGCTTTCACAACGACGTAATAGCCTTTACGTTGCTCTTTTATTTCATAAGCAAGGTCACGAGAACCCCATTCGTTCACGTTGGTGATTGTGGCACCATTGGACGTTAAAACTGCGTGGACTTTAGCCACTTCAGCTTTACGGGTTTCTTCGTCTAAGCCATCACGCACAATGTACATGATTTCGTACTTTCTCATAAAGCACCTCCCTCTGGACATTCTGGCTCCCATTCACTGGAAGCAGAGAGTATTTGAATAGCCTTCACGCTATACGTAAAGAGTATAAGGGACACCCTCTTTGATGTAAAGAAAAAATGCTTTTTCATCGTCTCCATATTTATGAATAGAGAGGATTAAGTTGGTTTGGTTATTTTGTTTTTAAGGTAGGGAAAAGAATTACTTCACGTATTGAACTTTGATTGGTGAGTAACATGACCAATCGATCGATGCCAATCCCAATGCCACCAGCGGGAGGCATACCAAATTGAAGGGCTTCAAGGAAATCAACATCGTTTTCAGATGCTTCTTTGTCACCGCGAGCTTTGGCAGCAAGTTGCGCTTGGAATCGTTCTTCTTGATCGATAGGGTTGTTTAGTTCGGTAAAGGCGTTTGCATACTCAGAACCATCAATAAAAAGTTCAAATCGTTCGGTAAAACGAGGATCTTTACTCTTTTTTGCAAGCGGACTAATTTCCAACGGGTGACCGGTGACAAAGGTGGGTTGAATCAATTTCTTTTCGCAGAAGTTTTCAAAGAATTTATTAATGACATATCCGACCGCATTTTCATGTTTTTCTAAATGGATATTGTGTTTTTCAGCTAACGCTTTGGCTTGTTCAAAACTCATGGGTTTAAAGAAATCAATACCGGTATGTTCCTTAATGAGATCAACCATGTGAACAGAGCGGAAGGGTGGTTTTAATGAAATGGTTTTTTCGCCCCAAGGGACATCATAGCTACCAGTCAATTTCAGCGCTAAGGTTGATAGTAAATTTTGAGCAAGGTTTTGCATATCAGATAAGTCACCATACGCTTGATACGCTTCAATGGTAGTGAACTCGGGGTTATGACGTGTATCAATCCCTTCATTTCTAAACAATCGACCAATTTCGTAGACCCG
Source organism: uncultured Caryophanales bacterium (assembly GCA_903845135.1). Taxonomy (GTDB): domain Bacteria; phylum Bacillota_I; class Bacilli_A; order RFN20; family CAG-826; genus UBA970. The sequence goes on along the minus strand of CAIMWL010000018.1, from coordinate 754 downwards.
TTCTAAACCGCCAACCAGTAAACGTTTTAAGGGAAGTTCGGTAGCAATGCGTAAATAGAAATCTCGATCTAAGGCATTGTGGTGCGTGACAAAGGGACGAGCAGAAGCACCGCCCAGTGTCGATTGCAGCATACTGGTTTCAAATTCCACATAACCTTGTGCATCCATGTGTTGTTGAATCAAACGTATAATTTGTGGACGCATGAGGGCAACTTTACGTGCTTCTTCATTCACAATTAAATCGACATAACGACGGCGATAACGTTCTTCAACATCACTTAATCCATGATATTTTTCGGGAAGGGGTCTTAAAGCTTTAACCAAGTGAGTATAAGTTTTTGCTTTGACCGTGATTTCACCAGTCTTGGTAAGCATCACCGTTCCTTCAACTCCGACAATATCACCCAAATCTGCAAGTTCGAAGATACTATAAGCTTCATCACCGATGACATCTTTTCGGATATAAGCTTGAATAGTTCCTAACTTATCTTGCAACGTAATAAAACTTGCTTTACCCATATTTCTCAGTAAAACAATTCGACCGGCAACGGATGTTTTCAAGTTTAATGTTTCTAATTCGTCGTGGGTTTTACCTTCTGCAAGTTTTTTAGCTTGGATAGAGTGATGCGTCGTTAAAAACTTTTGGCCGAAGGGGTCAATCCCTTTATCGATTAATTTTTGTAGTTTTTCTCTTCGGACTATTTCTTGATCGGTTAGCGCCATAATTATGCGTCCTTATCTTCTTTCTTTTTTC
>CAIMWL010000017.1 GCA_903845135.1 uncultured Caryophanales bacterium | reverse complement strand
TAGAGTGATGCGTCGTTAAAAACTTTTGGCCGAAGGGGTCAATCCCTTTATCGATTAATTTTTGTAGTTTTTCTCTTCGGACTATTTCTTGATCGGTTAGCGCCATAATTATGCGTCCTTATCTTCTTTCTTTTTTCTCATTTTCTTGGGTTCTTCTTCAAGAGGTTTGTTCGCAAGAATTGAGGATATTTCTTCGGCAGTAATGGTTTCTTTTTCTAAAAGCGTTTTGGCAATCAAAATTAAATCTTGTTTCTTTTCTGTTAAAATTCGTCTCGCTTCCAAGTGTGCATCATCGATAATTTTTCTCACTTCTTTATCAATTTCAAAGGCGACTTGGGTTGAGAAATTCTTTTGGGTTGAATTATAGTCTCTTCCTAAAAAGACAGAACCTGTATTCGATTCATATTGGATGGGTCCTAAGGAACTCATACCATACTCTGTGACCATCATTCTCGCAATACGCGTGGCAACTTCAATATCATTTTGGGCCCCGGTTGAAACATCACCAAAGAAAATTTCTTCCGATGTGCGACCGCCTAAATACCCAATTATTCTTGCAACCAATTGATTTTTGGTCATCAAGAAACGATCTTCTTCAGGGGTCATCATCACATGTCCACCGGTTCTTCCACGCGGAACAATAGTGATTTTTTGAACCTTATCGGAGAATTTTAAATTGAGACCAATAATCGCATGCCCTGCTTCGTGGTAGGCCACAACTTCTCTTTCGTGTTCAGACAAACCACGGGAACTCTTTGCCGGACCAGCAATACGACGATCAATCGCTTCATCAATATCTTTTAAGGTAATGACTTCACGATTTCCACGAACTGCCAGGATGGCGGCTTCGTTCATAATGTTGGCAATATCTGCACCCGAAAAGCCAACGGTTCGTTTTGCAAGATTATCAAATTCAACAGTTGAGTCTAATTTTTTATTTCTAGAGTGAACAGCAAAAATTGCCGCTCTTCCTTTTCGATCGGGCAAGTTAACTGTAATTTGACGATCAAAGCGTCCCGCTCGTAATAGGGCTGGGTCGAGGACGTCTTCACGGTTCGTAGCAGCGATAACGATGATGCCTGAGTTATCCGAAAAACCATCTAATTCAACGAGTAATTGGTTGAGGGTTTGTTCACGTTCATCGTTACCACCACCCATACCAGCACCACGTTGACGACCAACAGCATCAATTTCATCAATAAAAATTAAGCAAGGTGCGTTACGTTTGGCTTGACGGAACATGTCGCGAACGCGGCCAGCACCAACCCCGACAAACATTTCAACGAAATCAGAACCTGAGATGGAGAAGAAAGGAACGCCTGCTTCACCGGCAACCGCTTTAGCAAGTAAGGTTTTACCCGTTCCTGGAGGACCTACTAATAAAACACCACGAGGCAATTTAGCGCCTAATTTGGTAAATTTGGCTGGTGTTTTTAGGTATTCAACCAACTCAACTAATTCAGCTTTTTCTTCTTCAGCACCTGCAACATCGCTAAATTTAATTTTAGAGTTGTCTTCTCTCCGCGCTCGAGACCGATTAAATTCAAGGGCTTTGTTATTTGTGTTGTTCACACTGGCATTCATTCTTGAAAAGATAAATAAGAAAACGAGGGCCGAACCTCCGACCACAAAAATGGTAGGACCCCAAGCATCAAACCAATTGGTTTCAAAGGCGTTGTTGGTATTCCAAATTTGGGCAAAGAAATAACCTTGGGTTGGATCATTTTCATCAATTAATCTTGTACTTAAAGCTTCATCTACCGCATCCTTTATGAAGGTATTGCTCGTTTCAAAGGTGGCAGTGAAATAGATTGTGCTTCCTTCTTCACTAACATAGTTTCCGGAAATAATCGTCACGGTTTCCCGTTCGGTGGTGGTGATTTCCTTGATGTCTGCGGTTTGTAAGAAATTACCTAAGTTGGTGGCAGGAATATTAACTGTGCCGACTGGATTAGAAAAAAACACTAGCCATACAAACGCTAAGACGGCAGTTGCCATCATAATGTATGGAAATAAGTAATTGATAAAGGTGGTAGGTTTTCGATTCATGATTGCTCCTTAATCGGTGATGATATAGAGAAAATTATACACGATATCTTCTCGTACTATGATTATATTCTATTCTAAAATCTCTAACCAATTATTCGCTTTGAAATCATAGTTTTTTTGGTATCGAGGTAAAAGAATAATGTCACCATTGGGCGTTGTAAAGACTGGCCACACCCTTCTTAAAAATAGTGGCATTTTCCAATCAATCGCCAAGCGACGGAAGGGTTTTGCATAGGTTTTAATCATTAATAAGTCGTTAGGTTTGCAAGAACGAAGAATAAAGGTTTTTGGGAGTTGGGGCATTCGATCTAAATCAATATTCAACCCAGAAACTCTCACCGTGCCTTTAGGATTTTTAAAACGATAAGGTTTGATTAATTCATTTTTTACTAACCAAATGTGGTCATAAGCTTTTTCAAGATGCCACCCACGGGCAAAAGAAATAAAGATATTCGGTTTTTGAGAGGTAAGAATTTGTTGGATTTTATTTAACCAAGACTCGGTAATAGGAAAGAAAATTCCGTGCGTTTGGTTTAATAAAACCCAATAAAGGAAACGCTTTAAGATATCCCACTGTTGATATTGAGCAATAGGTATAGAACGTTTTGCCATGAAAGGTTGCAACGATTGCAGAATTTGTTGTCGAAGTTGATTGGCTTCTTGAAATGCTTTTCTTTTTTTATCTTGTTCAGAAACCGTAAGTTTGTTTAATTCGGCGCGAATGCGATTGCGTTGATAAATTAACTTGGTGTTGCTGAGATCAATCGAATAAGGAATGTGGTGTTCAGAACAATAATCCATTAACGCTTGTTTGGATACATCAAGTAATGGCCGATAGACCTTGACCCCGTCCCAAAAACCGACAGGGCGAATACCAAAATACTCATAGAGGTTAGAGCGTTGAATCTGCATCATCGCTGTCTCTAAATCATCATCTTGATGATGAGCGGTTAAAATACCCTCCGCGTGAAGGGTGTTTACAAGGTCATTAAAAAAATCATAGCGAATCTTTCTTGCTTGTGCTTGTAGATTTCCTTTGGGCATTTTAGAAACATCTAAAATGTGTAATGGTAAATCATGGACCAAACAATATTGCTCAAGTTGGGATTGTTCAAGATCGCTTTCTTTTCTTAAATGGTAGTTAACGTGTGCGACTTCGATCTTGAATGCAAGTTGTTGTAAAAGATGTAAAAGTGCCATTGAATCAGGGCCAAAAGAAACTGCCACCACGTAGGTTTTAGCGGGATTGAGAAGGTTTGGGTTGAGGAATGGTTTCATAATTTTGAATTGGGTTAAGTACTCGAATCTTGATGGTTTGATCTTTAAAATAAATATCGATGATGTCTTGGGGTTTAACTTCATAACTTGGTTTGGTGAGTTGATCGTTCACTCTGACCCGATTTTTTTCGATGGTTTCTTTCGACAAAGAGCGACGTTTCAATACCCCAATTTGCTTTAAATATAAATCTAATCTCATGGGATTAGTTTAATCCTTTTTTGTAAGATTATCGTAGGTTTGCACAACCCCTCTAATCAAGTCCATTAAAATCGCAAACCAATCACCGGTTTTATTTAGGCGAATGCGCAGTATTCGATTAGCATAATTAATCTTCAACGCGTGCACATGCTGTTGAATAAGTTGGAATAATAACGTTCCTGATTTGTTGAGATTGGTAAACGCTTCACTACAAAATACATCGATATAGGCTTTGGTTTCTTGCCAAGATCCAACAGCGGGGTGTTGGGTTAATAAATCAAAGTGTCTTTTCTTTAATAAGTTTTGAACTTGGTCTGGCAACCTTCCGTAAATATCACGAATGTCATTTTCAATCGTTTGTAATTCATCAAAATCTTTTGCAGATTCAATGGATTGATATAGCTCAACCTTATCTTCCGTTTTGGCATAGGTCTCTGGGATGTAAGCATCAATCATTAGTGATGGGGGTGGGGTAACGGGCGGTTTAACGATACCAGTTTTCTTCTCCTCGATCGCTTCATTGAGTAATTGTAAATACATATCAAGACCAACTGTATCAATAAATCCCGCTTGCTCTGGGCCTAAAATATCACCAGCTCCACGAATCATTAAATCGCGTTGGGCAATCTTATATCCGCTGCCTAATTCTGTAAACTCTTGGATTGCCTTTAAACGTTTAGCGGCTTGTTCGTTAAGACGCTCGGCTTCCTCATAAAGTAAATAGGCATAGGCGATACGGTTACCGCGGCCCACCCGCCCTTTAATTTGATATAACTGAGATAATCCAAAGTTTGCCGCTTGTTCGATGATGATTAAATTAGCATTCGCAACATCGATCCCATTTTCAATAATAGAAGTACAAACTAAAAGATTAATATTGCCGTTATAGAAATCCACCATCACATCTTCAATGTCATTTTTTTCCATTTGTCCATGAACAACACCAACGCGACTGCCTTTAATCTTGGTGTTTAATTGTGAGGCGACAAACCCAATGTCTTCAACGCGATTATGAAGATAATATACTTGACCTTCTCTTGCGAGCTCTCGTTCAATTAATTCTTTAATAATTAGTGGGTCGTGTCGCATGACATAAGTTTGAATCGGGACGCGATTCAGTGGCGAGGTGTTGATTTGAGACAGTTGACGAATCCCCAATAACGAAATTTGCAACGTTCGTGGGATCGGTGTGGCACTAAGAGTTAACACATCGACGTTGGTCTTGAGTTCTTTGATGTTTTCTTTTTGTTCAACACCAAATCGTTGTTCTTCGTCGACAATCAACAAACCCAAGTCTTTAAAGATGATTTCTTTACTAAGCAAACGATGGGTACCGATAACCAATTGAATCTGTCCTGCTTTGATTTGCTTCATATATTCTTTTTGCTTTGCTTCAGGAATTAAGCGAGAGAAGATAGCAATATTAATGCCAAAGGTGGCAAATCGATCAATCGCTCTTTCGTAATGTTGTCTAGCCAAGAGGGTGGTTGGACATAGTATCGCTACTTGTTTGTGTGCATTCATTGCCTTAAAAGCAGCACGAAAAGCGACTTCGGTTTTTCCAAAGCCAACATCGCCGCATAACAACCGATCCATGGGGAAAGGTTTTTCCATATCAGCTTTAATTTCATTCACAGATCGCTGTTGATCTGGAGTGAGTTCATAAGGAAACATGTTTTCAAATTGGGTTTGTAGTTCGTCATCAGCAGGGAAAGCAAAACCTTGTGTAACAGCGCGATTTTTATATAGGGCAACAAGACGTTCTGCTAAATCATCCACTCTTTCTTTAATTCGCTTTTTAGTACTTTCCCATTCTTTGGATTGGAGGCGATGAAGTTTGGGTGCCGCTCCTTCTTTACCAGAAAATTTTCTCACTAATTTAAATTGCGATAAGGGGACATAAAGAACATCCGTACCAGCATACTGAATGTGCAAATAATCTTTATGGAGACCATCAATTTCAATGGTTTTAACTCCTATGTATTGCCCGATACCAGAGTACTCATGCACCACATAATCACCAGGAGATAGATCTTCGTGAGATGAAAGTATGGTCGCCTCTTTATAACGAGAAAAATATTTTGAAGTTTTTTGACGATACCCAAATAATTCTTTACTGGTAATACAAGCAAATTTAAAGTCAGGGATTTCAAAACCTTCTTCGAGATTCAATAAGGTGATGGCAATCTTTTGGTTGGGGATTTGTAATCCTTCTGTTAGCGTAAAGGTTTGTTTGAGTTCTTGAAGTTGAGTTGTGAGTTGATCAAGTTGCGATTGGGTGCTAACCGCAAACAATACGTTGGGGTAAAGTCCTATCGCTGATTTTAGCGTTGTTTGTAAGGCACTGGTTTGATTTGAACCAATCGTGATTGGTCGAATAGAAAGATGAAAACCGGATTCGGAAACAAACTCTTTGTTGTAAATATTTTGGGTGGTACTCAAGACCCTCTCGAGAGGTCGATACATTTGAAGATGAGAAAGCTGCCGACCAGAAATGGATAATTCTTGGAAGTAAGACCAACCTTCTTCGATGAGTAATTTAGCAGTGCTTTCAACTTGATCTTGATTGGCAATTAATGTAATTGCTTTCGGTTGGTAATCTAAAATCGAGTAATGTTGCGATTGTGAAAATCCCAAATAACGATAATGTTGAGAATGGATTTGATGTTGTTGAATGGATTGTAAATCACTTAGTGTCACTGTCTCTAACTGTGCATAAAGTTGCGGACCAATTAATTTTAAATCACTGGCGAGCTGCGTTAAAACTTTGGTTTCTAAGCCTGCCCTTTCTTCGGGTGTAAATAAAATGTCACTTGCAGGAAGGATTTCCACTTGATGAATTTGTTCAAATGAGGTTTGGTTGGCAATGTCAAAATACCGAATGCTTTCAATTTCTTCGCCAAAGAATTCAATACGGACTGGGTGCGGCAAATTCACCGAAGCGATGTCTAAAATGTCTCCGCGAATCGCAAATTGAAGGGATGCATCAATTTTATTAACACGTTGATAACCTGCGGCAATCAATAGCTTTTTGAGATGCTGAATTGGGTAATTTTCTCCAGGTTTAAGATTGAGTTTTAAACTCTCAATATATTGAGGGTTGGGCAAATACTTAAGCACACCGGCGGTATGAGTGATGAGAATAAATGGTTTAGGTGTTAGTAATTGACTCATTACATAAAGACGTTGTGCCAACATTTCTTTGTTGTTTGCAATCGTATTCGCTCTTAATAATTCATCGACTGGATAAAAGAGACAGTGGCTTTCACCAATAAAACCGGTTAAGAGATCATAAACTTTTTGAGCATTATAAAGATTGGAAGTAATCACGTGGATACTTTGTGGTTTTTCTAAATAAGCAGCCGCAACGGTTAAAGCGATCCCAATCGTGTCGTCCAAATGAAAAAGCCCCTTTTTCGATAAGAGGGGGGTGGTAATCTTAGTTTCTTGAATTTGTGAGAATAAGGATTTCAGTCGCTATCACCTCGATTAAATTGATTCATCGCTTGGGAGAAATTGGTCTTGATATAAACTTCAATTGCAGACACTGAATCCTGAATTGCTTGATTCATTTTCTTTTGGTCCTCTTTTGAAGGAACTCCTAAAACATAATCCTTGCCCTTTTGGTCTAATGGTACAGCGCCTATGCCAACGCGAATCCGTTTAATTTCTTGAGTGCTAAAGGTGTCGATGATATGTTGCATGCCGTTGTGCGAACCACTTGAACCAGTCATTCTTAATCTAATTTTTCCTGGCTCTAAGGCTAAATCATCATAGACTACTACGATTTCTTGGGGTGAGATTTTATAAAATTGACAAATTGCGAAGACAGATTGACCACTTAAATTCATAAAGGTTGTGGGTTTTAATAAGATGACTTGATGAAGCGTATGGGTTACATATTCACCTTGAAAATTTGCTTTAAAGGGGGAAAGGTTCCATTGTTTTGCCAAAGCGTCTACCACCATAAAACCCATGTTATGGCGTGTATTGGCATATTCTTTTCCTGGATTTCCTAATCCAACAATCAATTTCACAACTGAATATTCCTTGCTTAACTATCTTATCACGAGTGCTATACTTGAAACGAAATGAAGAAATTGAATCCAAATTTTATTAACTTATTTTTAAAGGGTTTGGCAATTGGTACGGCGGCAATTATTCCAGGAATTTCTGGTGGAACGATTGCGTTTATGCTAGGTATTTATGATCTGTTAATTGAGTCGATTGTCAGTATCAAAAAGAACTTCCGTCAGTCTCTGACTGTACTTTTACCAACTGGGCTTGGCATTGTTTTGGCAATTGGCGCTCTAACCTTCCCAATGGGTCTTGCTTTTGAATTTGCGCCCTTACCAACAGTGGCTTTGTTTGCAGGCTTCATTATTGGAAGTTTGCCCACGTTACGACGTGATTTGCCAATGCATTTTTCTCCCGTGAATTGGGTTTACATCCTAATACCAGGACTGATTGCCTTGCTTCTTGGTGTCTTTTCGGTGATTGGGGAATTAGATGCAAGTTTAATTCTTGAAGGTGGGGCAGTCTTACCAAAGTTAATCTTAATCGTGGTTGGTTTTTTAGGTGTATCGGCTTTTGTGGTTCCTGGTATTTCTGGATCGATGTTATTACTTACCATTGGTTTTTATGAACCGGTGTTAAACAGTCTACAACGATTAATTGAAAATGTATTCAACATTCAAGGATTGGTTCCTGAGTTAATTAACTTTGCCCTTTTGGG
>CAIMWL010000016.1 GCA_903845135.1 uncultured Caryophanales bacterium | reverse complement strand
TCAATCATCGCCGCGACTAGTGATTGATTATACACATGGCTTGAACTACGCACCGCAATTTTTTCATACCATTGAGGTTGGGCTAATGCTTCATAAGTTGATAAAGATGAGGGATCGGTTATTTCTGGATTGTAAACAAAAATACGTGCCCGTTTGGTTAAAGCAATCCATTGCCGGTCCTCATCTTGCATGTAGTTGGGCACTAGATTGAAAAAGGATTCATCACCTAAGGATTGTAATAAGCCTTTTGCCTTGGCCCGACCTAATCGCCCTGCATCCGTCAAAAATACTAAATCTGCAAGGGTGCCAGCCCCTTCCGTTTCCAGTCTAGTTAACAAAGGATCTGCTTCTAATTTGACAACGTTAACATGAATCCCTGTCGCTAATTCAAACGCATCGTAAAGGTTTTGATCAACCTCGTAATGGCGATCCGTATAAAGGTTGACGTATTCTGCAGAATTTTGACACCCGGACAATATCGTGAGGATAAAGGGCACGATCCCTAAATAGTTTAACTTCATGATCTATCTCCAAGAAATCAATCTGATTTCTGATAAAAAAATTATAACAAATATCCCTAGAAGATACCTTCTTGTTCTGCCCAATCGATAAATTCATCATAAGTCATTCGTTTGTCATAGACTTTGTCTTCTGTAAGGTAAATGATTCGGTTTGCAACCGTGGCCAAAAGTTCATGGTCATGACTCGTAAATAAAATCACACCTTTGTATTGAATCATGCCTTTATTCAAAGCGGTAATGGCTTCTAAATCTAAATGGTTGGTCGGTTCGTCCATCAATAACACATTCCCAGCAGTTAACATCATCCGGGCAAACATACACCTTACTTTTTCTCCACCAGATAATACCGTAACCGGCTTGAGCGCTTCTTCTCCTGAAAATAACATTCGTCCTAACCACCCTCTTAAATAAGACTCGGTTTGGTCTTTTGAGTAGGGTCTTAACCAATCCACAAGGTGCATTCTTTCTTTAAAAAACTCACTGTTGTCTTGCGGTAAGTAAGTTGGGGTAACGGTAATGCCCCATTTAAAAGTCCCTTCATCCTGAGTTTTTGTCCCCATTAGGATTTCAAATAAGGTGGTAATACGTTGGGAACTATCTGATAAAATTGCAATTTTTTCACCACGATGGATAGATAATGACAACGAAGGAATAAGCTGCTTTTTCTTCAATGCTTGTAAGCTTAAGACATCTTGTCCTAAGTCTTTTTCAAATTTAAAGTCAATAAATGGGTATCGTCTTGATGAAGGTTTTAAGTCTTCAAGGGTGATTTTTTCTAATTCTTTTTTTCGGGAAGTGGCTTGCTTACTTTTACTTGCATTCGCAGAAAACCGGGCAATAAATTCTTGTAATTCTTTCATCCGATTTTCTTTTTTAGCATTTTCATCTTTGGATTGCTTTAAAACCAATTGACTTGATTCATACCAAAAATCATAGTTACCCACAAACATAGAAATTTTTCCGTAATCAACATCTAAAATTCTCGTGCATACTTTATTGAGAAAGTGACGATCATGGGAAACGATGATCACTGTGTTTTCAAAGTTAAATAAGAAGTTTTCTAACCAATGCGAGGCGACTGCATCCAGGTTATTTGTCGGTTCATCCAATATTAAGATGTCAGGATTACCAAATAAGGCTTGCGCTAAAAGCACTTTCACCTTTAATTTACTATCTAAATCCTTCATCAACACATCTTGTTTATGTTCCTTAATGCCGAGTGCATTTAATAAACTTCGAGCATTGGCTTCCGATTCATAACCGCCAAGTTCGGCGTATTCACTTTCCATATCTGCTGCTTTAATGCCATCTTTTTCATCAAAATCAGGTTTGGCATAAAGGGCGTCTAATTCTGCTCTTAATTGTTTAATTTTTGGGAACCCAAGCATGACCGTATCCACTGCCGAATAAGTATTGAAAGCGTTTTGATCTTGTTTTAAGATAGACATCCGTTCTTTTTTATCGCGAAAAACCTCACCTGCAGTCGGTTCAATTTCTCCGGATAATATTTTTAAAAAAGTGGACTTACCCGCCCCATTGGCACCAATAATGCCATAACAATTGCCTTTAAGAAATGAAAGCGAAACGTCTTTAAATAAAACACGTCCCCCAAATTGCAGTGAGACATTACCGACTTCTAACATCAACTGGACCTCCGATTTTTTCTAAATATTTTCCGACTGCATAAGTCAATTTAGCACTACCTTGACTGAAATGCGGTTTTAATTTTAGTTTTTTAGGAAAACCAAAACTTTCTCCTGGTCCACTTGGCCCGATAAAGCTGCCATTGACAACATAAGCATTGCCACATGCATACGTTAAACTAAGCGCGCCTGATTCTGCGGAATGGCTTGTCATGGAAATCAATCCATTAATCATCCATTGTAACCATTTTGGTAAGGACCTCACGATGTTGGTTGCAGCGATGCCTGGGTGAACTAGAATCGCTGACACATGTTCTAATACTGGAAAATCAAACAAATTTAAATTCATTTGCAAAACATGATGGAGCATCGCAATCGCTAATTTACTATTAGCATATTGGGTCATTCGTGGTAGGCGAGAATTGAGCAACCCTTCAATCGATTTTAAACGGGCTCGATAGGAAGAGTAAGATCCGACGAGGACAAGTCGAATTTCCGGATTTTTTTGATCAAGAAAACCGAGTAATTCTCTTAATAAATAATAAACATTGAAAAAATTGACCCCGGTTGTCAGTGGAAAACCTTCAGGCGTTTTTAGTTTTGGATTTGGCATGATAATGCCGGCATTGAGTAATAAAATATCAATCTTTGGATAAGAGGCTTTAATCAATTGCACAAAACGATTAAGCGATTGAAAAGAGCTTTGATCATAGGGAAGGATAGTCAATTTAGCATGCGGTACATCTTTTAAGATTGCCAATTGTGCCTTTTTAGAGGCGTTTTCATTCCGGCAGGCCATTAAGATATGGCCGCCTCGATAAGCTAATTGTTTAGCAGCATAAAAACCCAAACCACTATTGGCGCCTGTGATTAAAATGGTTTTATTCGTTAAGTCGGCAATATGTTGCTCTAGCCATGCAGTATATTTCATAAGTTATACCGCAAAATTTTACCACATTTAAGGGTAAAGTTTAATCGTTATCGTTAGAACTTTTTTGGGAATCAAGGATCGTGATTTTAATCTTTTCTACAGTAAATTTTTCGACTTCTAATACTTCGATTTGAAAGTCTTGAAGTGTAAATTGATCGCCGACTCTTGCAAATTTACCTAAATGCGATAATACCCATCCGCTGACGGTGGAATAATCAGACGTTTCAATATAAGGCAGGTTTAGTTCTTTGTATAGGATTTCAATATTCAGACTACCTTCAACTAGATAAACTTGCTCACTTTGTTTAATGATGGGCGGCAAGATATCATCGGTTTCATCCCAGATTTCTCCAACAATTTCTTCAACAATATCCTCAAGGGTTATCAAACCTTCCGTGCCACCATGCTCGTCAACTACAATCGCCATTTGTTGTTTTTGCTCTTCAAACAAGGCTAGGATTTTAGTAAGCGGTTGGTTACGCGGGACAAACAATGGGGAAATTAATAAAGAGGGTAATTCAATTGGCGATTGATTTAAAAAACGTTTATAAAGTTTTTTGGTCGGCAATATCCCGACAATTTTGTCAAGGGTTTGATCATAAACAGGAATTCTTGAATAAGCAAAAATATCAGGATTGAGGAGTAAGTTTTGACTATCATCCTCAAGATTAAAAGCAAAAATGTCGACACGGGGTGTCATCACTTCATACGCTTTTTTATCCGAAAAAGTTAGCGCAGAACGAATCAAATTACCCTTACGTTCATCAATCATGCCTTTTTCTTCAATGGTATCGACCATCGTTTCTAATTCTTCATCATTGTACTGACTGCGATTTTCTTTGCGCTTTTTCACAAATAACATTCTTACTGGATAAACGAGAATGGATACCAAAAAAACAAAGGGGGTGAAGATAATCCGCATGATTTGAACGGGATAAACAAACCATAAACTAAATTGTAAAGCATTGACTTTTCCGAGGGTTTTCGGAATTAGTTCACCGAAAATCACGATAATAAAAAAAATCACGATCGCCGATAAAGAAGCTGCCAAACCTGGATTGGGTAATAATGGAGCAATTAATTGAATCGATAGTAAAGCGGTCACCGATGAGTTGAAAATATTGACAATGCCGTTACCGAATAATAAAGCAGAGGAATATTGATCGTAATGTTCTGCAATTTTTAACGCTTTTTTAGCCTGCAGATTACCTTCATCAATCAGTCTTTTTAACTTGAGATGATTCACCGCTGTAAATGCCATTTCCGATGCAGAAAAAAATGCTGAAAATATTAAGGCAATCACCATCCAAATGATAAGCGACCAAGGATTAACCACGGATGACTCCTGTGTGCTTAACCATTTCTTCCATTTGACCAACGATTTCTTCTAGCACATCTTCCATGGTCACCATGCCAATCACTTGACCTTGTTGATCTTTGACAATCGCCACATGGGTTCGGTATTTTTTATACCCTTCGAATAACTCATCTATTGTGACCTTACTGGAAACAAAGTATGGTTTTTTTATTAAACTTGCTGGATCAATCGCCCGATGTTTTTGAATCGATTGAAAATAGGTGCGAATTGATAAAACGCCAATAATTTGTTGCGGCGATCCGCGGTAAACAGGAACTCGTGAGAATGGCGACGCAATCAATTGGTCGGCAAGATTGGCTTCATAAAGGGTGGTTTCAGGAATGCCAAAAATCTTTTCAATCGGCGTTAAAACATCCTTAACCGTGGTGTCAGAAAATTCAATCGCCGATTGAATTAACTTTAGTTCACTTTCATTCAAGGTGCCTTCCTGATGTTGTTTCTCAACAATGGAAGAAAAATCTTCTTGCGTTAAAGTTGAATTAGATTCAGCTTTTTGAAACCGTTTTAAGAATCGATTGAAATTGTAAAAAATAACATAGATGGGGAAGAAAGCAATTCGAAATATATCAAAAACAACCGTCACAAACAAAGCGGATTGTAAAGGCAGACCTCGACCAATCACTTTTGGAATCGTGTCGCAAAAAATATAAAACATTAATGCCGCAATCACCGTTGCCAGTAACGTACCTAAGGCATCATCTTGGAATAATTGAATAAAAAATATGGTGGAGAGCGTTGATAATAAAACTGACGTGATATTACTACCGATGACGGTGACAATCACAGATTGGTCAAAATGTTCTATGTATCTTAAGGTTTTTTTGGCAATCGAGGAATTTTCGGATAGCACTTTAATCCGAATCGGATCGACTGCCGCAAAGGCGGTTTCAGTTAAGGAAAAATAAGCGCCAAAAAGTAGAATAAAGATGAGAATCAACCACAGCCAAGGGTCTGATAACATAATCTTATTATACAGTAAATTACTTGGTTACTTGGTGGCAATGCCGGCAACGAGGTTCATAGGCTTCAGCAGCCCCAACCTTGATAATCGGATCGGCATAATGAGCAGGCTTCCCATTGATGATGCGTTGAGTCTTAGTTGCAGGTGCGCCGCATACGACACAGATGGCGGTCAATTTAAGCACATCTTCGGCAATGGTCATCAAAGCAGCGGTTATCGGAAAAGGTTCGCCGCGAAAATCTGTATCAAGGCCACCTAAAATGACACGGATCCCTTTTAATGCTAAGCGTTGGGCAATGTAAATAATTTCTTTATCAAGGAACTGGACTTCATCTACGGCAATGGCAAAAGTGGATGAATCCACATAATCTAAAATTTCTTTGCTTTCTTTGATGGAGATGGATTTGGCCTTTAAATTTGAGTGTGAAACCACTTCATCTGCGGAATAACGATTATCGATCCCTGGCTTAAAAACGAGGGTTTTTTTCTTCGCATATTCTAAGCGCTTAATTCTGCGAATGAGTTCTTCACTTTTGCCTGCAAACATCGGTCCGCAGATAACTTCAATCCAACCTGGACGTGAGATTAATTCCATACTTTTCTCCTATTTAATGAACGCTTTTGACCAAGGTAAAAAAGGAATTTCTTTTTGAGGCAAAGATTTTTTTGCCATCAAATCATCGATTAACTTCTTAGCCCGCTTTAAGGATAAATCAGATTTAACTTTGAAAACGAGAGGAATTTGCTTGTAAATCTTTTTATCGCTCGCGTCATCCACCGGAATGGGACTATCCTTGTAATCCTCAGGATTTAATGCTAAATATAATTTTAAACTTTTACCGGCAATCGTGATTTTGACAAATTCTTCTTTATGGAGTCTAAACATATCCCCTGTATTAGAAATTCTAGATTTTACTTGATAACTTAAAAGATAATTTTTCAATTCATCATAATGCGCTAAAATCATCGGTTCTGCGCTCGCCATGCGTTGTTGAAATGGAATACGAATAATCTTCTTCTTACCAGTTCTAGTAACCCCTAAATCAGGAGTGATCACCGATTTAAACTGTTCAGCTCTTTTGTCATTTTCAGGCGCCCGAGCATTTTTCTTCTTGATGACAGGAACAAGGGTTTCAACTGCAACGCTGGGATTTTGACTTAAGCTTAAATCTTGTTGAATCATCACCGGTTGCGGTTTATCGGCTATTGGTACAGGTACATTAGCCATGGCTTCTTCAATCATCGTTTTAACATCTTCTTTGGTTAAAGATGAGTTTTGAAACATTTGTTTTTTAATTTCATTGGTGATTAAACCTAATACTAAAGCTTCATCTAACTTAGTTTGGGGCGAAATTGTTGATTTGACGATGTTGATTACATCTGCTTCTGATAAGAAGCTAGGTAATGTTGCTTGAATCTTATTGGCAAGGGTTTTTTCATCAATTTCTGCACTTGCGACCTTTGTTGGGGGGATGGCTTTGATTGCTTCTTCAATTAACTTTTTCACTTCTTCTTTGGTGATGTTGGGGGTCAAGCCAACTTGTTTCTTCACTTCATTTGAGATTAAGCTTTGCATGGTTTGCATAGGTAGTTCTGGTTGAAGAACTTGTTGGTGCTTTTTAAGTAAGGAAACTAAATTATTTTCATCCATAACTTGAGGAGCAATAGACTTTTGAGGTTGATTTATTTCCAGAAGAGAAAGTTTTTCCTGCAAATGATTTGACCTTGACAAGGTTTCAATTTGGAATTGATCCAACACGCCTTTTGCAGTGGATAATTCTTGTTGAAGTTGAATCAAACGTTGTTGTAATTGTATAAATTGTTCTGATTGTTGCTCAAAAATTTCTTGTTTAACAAAGGGAATTGAAGATAAATTAGCCAGCGATTGAGAGAGATTTTGGACTTGCTGTTCCAAAGGTTGTAACTTTTCTAAAAGTGGCAAAAAGGAATTTGTTTTTTGTTCAATTAACGTTTCTACATCAGAAAGTTTGATGCTAGGATTGCTTTGATTTGTTTGATTTTCATTAGCTTGTTTAATTGCTAGATCAAGTTCATCTACTTTTTTTGCAAGTGGCGATTGATTGATCATTTTTTTCACTTTTTCATCGATATCCATTGAAATCGGTGTAGTTGAGTTAGAATTTTGTTCACTTTGCTTTTGCATCAATTGCATATCTTCAATAGATTTAGTAACAAGGGTTTGCATTTCTTGTTTAAATTGATCAAAACTTGTCGCGACAACTTGTTCAATTTTTTCTGAAACCAAACTTTCCATCACTTCTCGATTTAAAGAGTCATATTTAATGAGTTCTTCATTAATCAAGGTGTTAACTTGGTCCTTTGTTTTTGGTTCCAATTGCGCAATTTCCGCGGCAATTGCTTCATTCACTTTTTCCTGAATTTGTGAAGCTGACCAACCTTCAGGATTGGTATCAGAAACTTTGGGTTCACTCTTTAACGATTCGGATGGCAAGAGGGGTTGAGGTGTTGGTTCAATAGGCGAAAAGTTTTGTGTAGATTCAACTTTAGATACGGATTGTTTTGCTTCTAAAAGTTGTAAACGAATTTGTGCACGAATTTTTTCTTTGATTTGTAAAACCATTTGTCGCGCATTTACGACATCTTGTTTTTCAGGCAAAACTGGTGTTTGGGGTAAAACCACAATGGGAGTAGGTTCCAAAATCGAAGGGGCCCCATTGACTTGATTCCCATTTGTTCCGGTAGATGTGTTTTGAGGAACGGCGACTTCAACTTGTGGTAAACGAATTTGGGAGGGCATCACAAATTTAGATAATTCTTGGGCAATCACCGTTTCTTCTTTAACCAAAGGTAGCACTTTACTTGATTGCTTCTTAAACGGATTTCGCAAGAGATCCACGATATTCAATATGACAAAGATTAACGTGAAAAAAACAATACTGACAATCAGTCCGGAAAAGGCTGATGCTCGTAGGCCTGGATTAGGATTCGAGATTGGTATCATGAGAAGATCAACAAAGTTCGTAATATTGCCTAAGTTTTGAAGGGTCGTAGCATCAGGAAAATAACCATTCACAATTAGCAAGATAAAACTATAGGTGGTCATAAGGCCGATAAAGGAAAGCAGACCGCTAATTATGCGTAGTCTAGAGATTAACGAAACCATCAAATAGATGGCCAAACCTAAAGCGATAATGGTTAGGGTTAAGGTCATGATTAGGGGTAGGGTAATTTGATGAATGCTAAGCAAAGGCGCTAGCACAGAAATGGCTAAGGCGTTAAAGTATCCCATTATTTGAGTAAAATCAAAGTTTTCTTGGTAAGCAATGAGTCCAACAAATGCGGTAAGCACTAAGAAAAGCGCAAACCCCAAAAGTCGAATAAATTTTTTCATTGCAAACCCTCCACTAATGATGTTTTAGACTATAACTATCATACCATTTGCCACTAAAAATTTATAGAAATTTCAAAGATATTTCTTCAGCAATAACTTGATAAAAAAAGGAAAAAATTCTTGCAACTTTGGCATAAGTATCGCTATAATATAAAAGCATTGCAGGTGTAGTTCAATGGTAGAACACAACCTTGCCAAGGTTGATACGCGGGTTCGATTCCCGTCACCTGCTCCAAATGCCATCAAACAAATGATGGTATTCGTGCAAAGGCTTCAGTTTAAAAATCATGCAAAAAGATAAAGGAGGAGCACCAAATATGCCAAATAATTTAAGAGTTAAATTAAATAAAGGAACGAGCAAAGGTAGAGGAAAAAGCGGTAAAAAGAAAGGATAAGACTTGATCATCAAGGTCTTAACTTATCCCTTAGATTGTTTCTCTAATGCTGTACCTTAGTCTTAACTAAACCTCCAAACGGAGGTTTTTGTATTTTATCTTCATAAAAATGAAACTTACCTGTGAATTTTGAGTACAAATAGGAGACCTTGATTATAATGTGTTTATGAAAATTAAATTTATTCATACCTCAATCAAAGATGAACCGGTGGTGACCATCGAGGCTCCAGAGGGCCATCCTGATATCGAACGCCTAAAATCTTTTCTCATTGAATCTCAAGGTACAATCCTCGCAAAAAAGGCGGATCGGCAATTTCGCATCCCGCT
>CAIMWL010000015.1 GCA_903845135.1 uncultured Caryophanales bacterium | reverse complement strand
GTCCAATCAATTCCGATTTCTTTGAGCATGGGAACACTAATTTCTCCAGTAAACGCGCCTTGATTTTCAAAATGGATATTTTGCGCACTCACAATCAAACCAGGATTATGTTGTTTGACTGTTGCTAACGATAAAAAAGTGGGTGCCACACCTAATAACACGTGATTAGCTTTTGCTTTTTCAACTAATGGAATTGACGCTTGTGCAAATTTAGTCGCTTCGGCAATCGTTAAATTCATCTTCCAATTGCCAAGTAACAATTTTTTTCGCATTGCCTTAACCTAAAATCACATCAATGCCAGGTAAATGTCCAGCATTTTCAATCATTTCTAAGGAGGCTCCGCCACCCGTTGACACGTGTGAGAAATCATTCATATAACCAAATTGAGCGACTGCGGCAGCGGAATCACCACCACCACAAACGGTAAAAGCTTTTTTACCTAAGGTGCGAACCGCTTGGCAAACGGCTTCTGTGCCTTTGGTGAATTGAGGTTTTTCAAACACACCCATTGGGCCGTTCCAAAAAATCGTTTTTGCTTGTAAAATAATTTTCGTAAATTTCGCAATCGTTTTGGGACCAATATCCATGCCCATCATCGCCCCACGAATTTCGCCTTCATGCGTTTCAATTTTTGTCGGATTGTCAAAGGCATCACTTACGACATAATCATCGGCAAAAATTAATTTACCCTTTGCTTTGGCAATCACGCCGCGAGCATAGTCAAGTTGATCCGCTTCAAAAGGTGACGTCCCAATTGCTTTTCCTTGAGCTTTTAAAAAGGTGTAGGTCATCGCCCCACCAATTAAAACGTAGTCACACTTTGCCAATAATTGATCTATGACCTTGATTTTATCGGAAACTTTAAACCCGCCCATGATCGCAACATAGGGACGATCACTGGGATTGACTTGCACAACTTTTGCTAAGGACTTCACTTCTTTTTCTACGAGGAAACCAATGGCAACTGGCTTACCTTGCTTCTTTAATAATTCAGGAATACCGAACGTTGAAGCATGGGCACGGTGGGCACTTCCGAATGCATCCATGACGAAAGCATCCGCTAATTGAGCCCAGGCTTGCGCAAGGGTTGCATCATTTTTTTCTTCGCCCACTTCATAACGCGTATTTTGCACCAATAAAACTTGACCATCCTTTAAACCATTCACTAAAGTTTGTAAACCAGGACCTTTGGTATCAGGTGAAAAGACGACTACTTGCTTTAATAATTCCCCTAAGCGAACAGCTACAACTTGAAGATTATTCTTTTTCTTTTCATCTTCTACTTTTGCAGGTTCTTTGTGAGAAATTTTCCCTAAATGTGAAAGTAAAATCAGGCGTGCGCCTTGTTTAATCAAAAATTGCAGTGTCGGTAATGCGGCGACAATGCGATTGTCGTCACGAATTTTTCCTTCCTTTAAGGGCACATTAAAATCGACTCTGACAATGACTTTTTTGCCTTTTAAATTCGTTAAGGTTGCGAGATTTTTCATACTTTCTCCTTTACTAAGAAAAACACTCACGTGCACCGTGAGTGTTTAATTTTGGTTTTTTTACTTTAAGCCAAGCACGGTGGCAAATTGTTTCACGAGGCGGATATATTGCGAAGTATAGGAATATTCATTGTCATACCAAGAAACAATTTTTAATAATTGTTTACCTTCAGCGTTGACAAGGAGTTTGGTTTGGGTGGCATCAAAAATCGAACCTGCGGTTGAACCAATAATGTCGGAGCTGACAATTTCATCTTCGGTATATTCTAAAACACTCTTTAACTTACCATTGGCAGCCGCTTTGAATAATTGATTCACTTCTGCTTCGTCTTTGACTGGTTTCTTCAAGGTGACGGTTAAGTCGACTAAGGAACCATCGATAACAGGAACGCGTAAGGCTCCACCATTTAAACGACCCTTCACTTCCGGAATGACCATGTGTAAAGCTTTGGCAGCACCCGTGGAAGAAGGAACGATATTCGCAGCAGCAGCACGGCCTCTACGGTTGTCACCTTTTTTCACTAAATCCAAAGTGGTTTGATCGTTAGTATAAGCGTGGACAGTTGTCATAAAACCAGTATCAATGCCATAAGCATCATTTAAGACTTTCACTAATGGTGCTAAGCAGTTGGTGGTGCAGCTGGCACCGGAAATCACATCCATGTCCTTGGTTAATTTACCTTCGTTAACACCAAAAACATATGTGGGAGTATTTTCATCTGCAGGGGCAGAGATGACCACACCTTTGGCTTTACCAGCAGTAATGTGAACTTTGGCATCTTCTTTACCTTTAAAACGTCCTGTGCATTCTAAGACTAAATCAGCACCATATTGGGACCAATTAATTAAATTAGGATCGGCTTGACCTAAAACCGGAATCGAACGGCCATTAAAGATAATGGCTTTACCATCCGCTGAGGTTTCTAAATTGCCACCCGTAAAGCGACCATGGGTCGTGTCATATTTTAATAAATAGGTTAAGGTTTTGGCATCGGTTAAGTCATTAATCGCGACGACATCAATACCACCGACTTCAACGATTCTACGGAAGGATAAACGGCCAATGCGTCCAAATCCATTAATTGCAACTTTAATTGCCATATACAGGCCTCCTGGTATTTTTACCAAAAGTATTATATATGATTAAATTTAAATAATAAAGGGTTTGAAACTAACTTTAAATTGCTTTAATACCCTTCAATAAAGTCGCTAAATCAATCGCCAGTGCTGCTGCAATTTTTTCTAGCATTTTCACGGTAGGATTCCGTTGGCCCCGTTCTAAATCCGATAGGTAATTTCGGTTGATGTTTGCTTCTATCGCCAGTGTCAATTGCGACCACCCTTTTTCCGTCCTTAAAAAGACAATCCTTTTACCGAGTTGTTGCAGAATCGTCATGGTGATCCTTTCAGTTTTTTGGCCATGGCAATTAGGCCACGAAATAAATGATTGAGTTGACTCTTACTAATTGGTTTTTGATAAGTGGATGACATCATCTCCGCCAGCTCTTCAAGACTACTGGAATCGTGTTTAAGTCTCAGACGACACAAGGTTTGGAGTTTGGGATTATCTAAATGATCTAAACCAATGACTTTATGAATGAATTGGATCGCTTGTTTTTGTTTTTTCGCAGCAGCAATCGTTTTGGCCATGTTGGCATTTTCACAGATCTGTAAGCGATTTTCTGAATTAGAAAAATCTCTTGCGACTCTGACATTCTCATATTCTAAGGTGGCCTCAGTAGCCCCCATAAAAATCAAAAAATCTGCAATTTGATCGGATTTCTTTAAGTAAAGCACATATTTTCCTTTGCGAGCGATGAGTTTAAAAGCGAACCGTAAACTCTTGACTTGTTTTAATAACCGTTGAATTTCACTCAAAAAATCTTCATCATCGCTACTCATTTCAAGGTGATAGGAAGAACTTGAAGGATGATTGACACTACCATTTGCAAGAAATAATCCACTTAAATAACCGGCAATCGCATCGACACTTCGAAATTGTTTTAAATAAACTTCTGGAGAAGAATCAAAGTCTAAATGAATGGTTTTTAAAATATCACTGACCTGTTGCTCAAAGATAATCCAATAGGTTTGCCGTTGACTGAAACGTGGCGATTGACGATATTCAAATTTTGGATTTACTTTTAGGACACTTTTACTTATCTGATAAAGGAATTGGGCAATTTTGGCATAGCGGGTTGATAAGGTTAACTTTTCATATTGTTTGGAAAAAATATAGCGCCCATTCGCCTTGACAAAACCTGCAAACATAGCAAGTTTACGATCCTTGTCATAAGGTTTGGTCGTTAATTCTTCTTTGACAAATGCGGTAAACGATTGCAGTTGTTCATTCATTCTTGATCCGTATGTTTATGAATATCCCGGTGAATCATTAAAATGCCTAAAGGATATTGGGCTTTGAGTTTTTCACCAAGGGCTTGGGCAAAGACCACGGAGCGATGGCGACCACCTGTACAACCGATGGCAATTTCATAAAAGGATCGCTCCTCTTTAATTAACTGAGGAATCGCCACTTGCAGATATTGCAAAGCTTGATGTAATAATTGTTGAAACATTTTTTGTGATTGCACAAATTCAATCACCGGTTTATCTAATCCTGAAAGGGTTTTTAAAGATGGTTGGTGATAAGGATTGTCTAAGAGGCGTAAATCAAAAACAAAATCAGCATCTAGGGGAATGCCATGTTTAAATCCAAAAGAAACAAGGCCAATGGTTAAATGCGATTGATTAGCACTAAACATGGCCATCAATTGTTGTCTAAATTGGGTGACAGAAAATCCAGTACTATCAAACATGATATCTACTTGGGTTCTAAGCGATTCCACTAAACTTTGATCGCGTTGAATCGCTTGTAATAAAGTAAATCCTTCTGTTTGCAGTGGGTGCAAGTGCCGCGTCAGTTTGTATCGCGACACCAAATCCATTTCTTTGGCAATTAAACAAATCACTTTCGCTTTTAAACCAGGTACTTTTTTAACCGCATCGATTGCCTTTTGAGCATGAAATAATGACACGATTACGACCGTTTTGTTTTTGGTAATTTGTCCGTGAATATGTTGGAATAAAGATAATAATAAATCTGAAGGTGGGTTTTCAATGCATTGGTATTTCATTTCTTCAAAGGCTAAAACTGCCGTGGATTTCCCCGCGCCAGACATCCCCGTTAAAATTATGACTTCAGCATTCATATTTAAATGATCAGATCCTTTCTTCGACAATCAGCGTTTGATCACATTCGCGATTTCTTTGACAACTAACTGCCCTTGGGCGATGACATTTTTCACGCTTCTAGTTGCCTTGGCTTGTAAGTCACCTATGATGTATAAACCACGGATATTACTGACTCCTTCGCGATTGGCAAGGCCATAACCATCTTGGTCTAAGAGATTTTTAAATGAACCGATTGGTTGAAAATTAGGGACCCATCCTAAAACGGGAAAAATCCCATCCAGTAAGATTTCTTGCTCACCGTGAACAACCGTTTGGTAACGTAAACCTGTGACCTGATCTTGACCTAATACTCGTACAGGGGTCGCGCCTTCAATGATCGTGACATTGGTTAATTGATTTAATTTCACCAACCAATTTTTTGGCGCCACGCCTGGTTGAGGGATCAAGACATGAACATGGTGGCAAAGATTGGCAAGAAAGATTGCTTCTTCCATCGCATGCAAATCTGAACCAATCACCGCAACATCTTTGTCGCGAAAAAATCCGCCATCACAAGCAGCACAATAACTGATGCCTTGACCGAATAATGCTTCCGCTCCAGGAATTGTTAATGGTCTTTCTTTCGTGCCTGTTGCCATAATCACAACGCGACCTTGATAAGACCCGACGTCAGTGGTGATGAAAAACAAGTCACCTTTTTTTTCAATGGATTGGACATCACCATAGGTGGTTTGAATATCCTTT
This sequence comes from uncultured Caryophanales bacterium, assembly GCA_903845135.1. Taxonomy (GTDB): domain Bacteria; phylum Bacillota_I; class Bacilli_A; order RFN20; family CAG-826; genus UBA970. The sequence continues at coordinate 17,288 of CAIMWL010000015.1, read as the reverse complement.
TTGGTTAAAGCATCATAAAGATCTAAACCAAATTGTTGCGCTGATACATGTTCATAACCAGGAAATCCTTCAAGGGTTTGATAGGAATTCAGTTTCCCTCCCGGCATACTTTTTTCTAATACCATTAATGAATACCCAGCTTGATGCGCAGCTAACGCCGCACTCATGCCAGCAGGTCCTGCGCCTACAATCACCACATCCACGATGTCACTCATTTTAAGTACTCCTTCAATTGATCAAAATGATCAAGCCAATAATCAGGTTGAATGTCTTTATTAAATTTTTTAAAACCCCATGTCACTAAAGCGGTGTCCACACCAGCGGCTTTACCGGCAAAATAATCATAAGTTGTATCACCGACGAATAAAGTGTTTTTGGGTGATTGTTTGAAATGCTTTATTGCTAACAAAATTCCTTCTGGATCGGGTTTTGGTTTTTGGACTTCATCCAAACTGATTACCAATGGAAAGGCATCTTTTAAACCAATGACTTCTAAAGTAAACAAGGCATTGATTCTTAATTTAGAGGTGACAATGCCAACAGGAATATGGCGTTCTTTACATGTTGCTAATAAGGATTGGATGCCAGGAAAAGCGACCGCAAATCGCGGATAAAATTCTCTGGCTTTTATTGCAAATGCTTTGGCGAGTTGGTGCGGATCTTCTTTGGGAAAATATTGTTTTAATGTGTCGATTAAAGGCGGGCCAGAAATTTTAATCAATTCATTGAGGGTGGTTTTGCGATGAGGCGCATATTGTTCGATGAAACTAATCATCGTTTGCACCATGACCAATTCAGTATCGGCAACCGTTCCATCTAAATCAAAAAGAACCAATGAATAAGGTTTCATTTTATTTTTTTAACCGAGGCATCACGAGGTGATTAAGGAAAATGGCAAGCAAACCTACACCAAAAAATACCCAACCCCAGATGAAACTCCAATTGCCAGTATTGCCCATGTTATAAAGTGGATTTCTTAATGGTTCCATAATCCCTCGCGTTAATCCGTACCAAACTAAGTACATTAGCGCTTGATCACCAGGGCGCTTCCAGGCTTTAAGGCCTTCACCAACGCCATAGCGGATAACAAAATATCCAGATAAGTTAAGCAAGGATTCAATCAAAAATAAAGGCACTCTAAAACTACCGTTAATGGTCATTTGTTCACGAATAAAAGTCGGTAACCACATCCATTGGTCCACATTGGCAATCGCACCATACACTTCTTGATTAAAGAAATTACCCCAACGGCCAATTGCTTGGGCCACTAAAATTGTGGGTACCCCAATATCAACCCCTTGAAGAATATCAATATCTTTTCTTTTTGTGAGAACATACACAATCCCAACTAAAGCCCCACCAAGCGCGCCACCCATGATGGCAAGACCACCTTCCCAGATGGCAAAAATTTTCCAAAGCGGTTGCGTCGCAAATTCTAATTCCCATTGCCCCCAAACATACCATAATCTTGCGCCTAAAATCCCTGCAGGAAAAGCAATGACAAATACATCTTCTACATACCCTTTTTTCTTACCTAATTTGATAAATGATCTTTCTGATAAGGTATAGGCTAAAAAGGCACCACTCAAAATAAAGGCAGCATAAAAGGTAACGATTGGATTCTCAAAGGGAATGCCTTTCGGTAAGGGATATTGCAACGCTGGTTCAATGGTTTCTAAACCCATCCAAAACAAAATCACTGTCGGAAATAAAAACAGGATGAAATTGGTCATCATCATCGGTTCGAATTGGGAAGCAACATGATGATGCTTCCATAAATATCGCGCGGTGAAAACCCATAATCCTGCTAATAACGATAAAAATGGAAAGAAAAAACTAAAGAAGGCGTTAGCTTCGGTACCCCAAACTAAGCCCAAGGCAAGGAAACCAAAACCAGTCGCAGTTAACACCATCCATAAAAATAAAAATTGGCCTTTTTGGATCCAAGCTTTTTGTGGTTGAATCGGTTTAAACACTTTTAAAGATTGCCACCATTGCTGACTTGCAACATAAATGCAGGCGAACCCGGCAACCAAGAAAAGAATCGTCATTGGATTCATAGATACCTCTTGTGCTTATTTTAAGGGAAATGTTGGCAAAAGGAAAAGGAAAGTTAACGCAAATAACTTTTTAAAAATTGACCCGTATAGGACGCTTTGACTTTTGCCACTGCTTCGGGTGTGCCTTCGGCAACAATTTCGCCACCGCGATCGCCACCTTCTGGGCCTAAATCGATGATATGATCTGCGACTTTAATCACATCTAAATTATGTTCAATGACTAAAACAGAATCACCATTTGCAACGATTGCTTGTAGCACCTTCACCAACCTTGCAACATCGTCAATATGTAAACCGGTTGTCGGTTCATCTAAAATATATAAGGTTTTGCCGGTGGGTCGCTTTTGTAATTCAAAGGCAAGTTTGACCCGTTGGGCTTCTCCACCGGATAACGTCGTTGCCGATTGTCCTAACTTCATATATCCCAAACCAACTTCATGGAGCGTTTTGAGACGTCTGGCAATTTCCACTCGATTCGCAAAAAAGCCTTGCGCATCGTCCACGGTTAATTCCAAGACATCATGGATGTTTTTATCTTTAAATGTCACCATTAAGGTTTCTTCGTTATAACGCTTGCCTTCACAAGCTTCACATTTCACATAAACATCCGGTAAGAAATTCATCGGGATACGTTTGACTCCATCCCCTTGACACGTTTCACATCTTCCACCCGGAACGTTAAAGGAAAATCTGCCTTTATCAAACCCCCTAGCTTTTGCTTCAAGGGTTTCGGCAAAAAGATCACGAATTTCATCAAAGACTTTGGTATAGGTTGCAGGATTTGAACGCGGTGTCCGCCCAATCGGTTCTTGAGAAATGTTAATCACTTTATCTAAATGTTGAAGGCCATCAATTCGGCGATGATCACCGGGGGTGACGTCGGCATCATTAAGTTCTTTGAGAATTTGTTGATACAATATGTCATTAATTAAGGTTGATTTACCACTGCCAGAAACACCGGTGATTACAACCATTTTTCCCAGAGGAATGGTGACATCGATATTTTTTAAATTGTTAGCCTTGGCACCCAAAATTGCAAGACTCTTGCCATTGCCTTTTGCATGCGCCTTGGGAACAGGAATCATTTTTTGACCTGACAAATATTGACCAGTGATGGAACGTGGACTATTGATAATGTCTTCCACTTTCCCTTGGGCGACCACTTCTCCACCTAATGCGCCAGCGCCAGGACCAATGTCGACAATGAAATCGGCTTCTCGCATCGTTTCTTCATCATGCTCTACGACAATGACTGTGTTCCCTAAATCTCGCATCGTCTTTAAGGTGTTAATTAATCGGCGATTATCCCGTTGATGTAAGCCAATACTTGGTTCATCCAGAACATACAAAACTCCAGTTAGCTGCGAACCAATTTGCGTGGCTAAACGAATCCGTTGCGCCTCACCACCTGATAAGGTCATCGCCATTCTCGATAACGTCAAATAATCTAAACCCACATTCATCAAAAATCCAGCGCGGGATAATATTTCTTTGATGACCAACCGGGCAATCGTTCTTTCTGTCTCCGTCATTGTTTTTTCCGTTTGTTGCATCCAATCGATAAATTCATGCATCGATAATCTGGTGGTTTCGTCAATATTTTTTTTACCAACTTTGACACTGAGGACTTGTGGATTTAAACGGGCACCTTTACAAGTTGTGCATTCCCGATCGGTGAAATATTTTTCATAAAATTCGCGCATCATTTCCGATTGCGTTTCATTATAAAGTCGTTCAAGTTTAGCTTTGATTCCTTCAATAAAATCAAAACGATTAATAATGTTACCCGAAGCAGAACGTAGTTGGTATTGGTGCATTTTTGGTGAACCAAACAAAATCACTTTTTGTTGTTCTTTGGTTAATTTTTGATAAGGAACATCTAATGGAATTTGGTATAACTCACAAAGTTTTTTGAATTCTTGCCAATATAAATTTGGCGTACCTATCATATTTCTAAAGAAGGTAATCGCACCTTGTTGAATCGATAAGGTTTGATCGGGAACCATCCTGATAATATCAGCTTCACGTTTAATTCCAAGCCCATGGCAATCAGGGCAACTTCCGCTCGGCGCGTTAAAACTAAATAAGCGTGGTTCTAATTTTGGCACAGAAAAACCACAATACTTACAAGCATGATGCGAAGAAAATAAATGGTCTTGTTGACCATCGTGACCGACCACATATCCCTTTGACCAATCTAAAGCTAAGGTGACTGCATCAAATAATCGCGTTCGTGATTCAGGATTTAAAATCAAACGATCAATGACAATATCAATGGAATGCTTTTTATTTTTATCCAAGAAAGGAACTTCATCAAGTCGATAAAAGGTTCCATCGACTCTTACTCTTTCAAACCCAGAGGTTTTGATTTTGGTTAAGGTATCTTTATGGGTTCCTTTCTCATTTTGAACAAGCGGTGAAAGAATTTGTAATTTTGTTTGAAGCGGTAATTGACTCATGACATTGACAATTTGAGTCGTCGTAAAAGACAAAATCGGTTCTTGATGGGTTGGACAATATGGGACACCAACTCGCGCAAACAACAACCGAAGATAATCATAAATTTCCGTCACGGTACCCACGGTTGAACGAGGATTATGCGAGGTTGATTTTTGATCAATGGAAATGGCAGGAGATAATCCTTCAATCGATTCGACGTCAGGTTTTTCAACATTGCCTAAAAATTGCCGAGCATAACTGGATAAAGATTCTACATATCGACGTTGACCTTCCATATAAATCGTGTCAAATGCCAACGTGGTTTTTCCACTACCTGACAGGCCAGTAAACACAATCAATTGCTCTTTAGGTAAGCTTAAATTGATTGACTTTAAATTATTTTCGCGCGCTTCTTTGATGATGATATGCTTTCGGTCCATCTGGTTTTCCTCAAACCAATATTATAAACCTTTCAAGATGAAAACCTATCAATTCGCCTATAGGTTAGGTAGAGGAGGTGGGTTGATTAATGATGCCCGAGAAAAGAATTAAACCTTGACCGTTCACCACAAAATATAAATAAGAGCGATCGAGAGTAAGCGACACTTTAGCAGGTGTTGGAACGGAGGTGGTACCGACATCGGCTGCGGTAATCGCGGCCGCTTCCATCCCTGCTTCTAAAAAATCGATCCGCACATGTTGGATAAGATATTGGACATAAGCGCCGGGGAGAGCGTTAGATAAATCCGCTTCTTCAGGTGAAAATAATGGGGCAATTTGGGGTGCTACAGCTAATAGATTTTCTTTTAAGTCTAACTTTTTAGTGGTGGACGTTTTGGGAATGGTTAAAAGAATTCGTTCGTTTTGATTGGTTTGCGTTAAAGCAGAACGAATCAAATTAAAATAGGGATCTTCTAATAAATCTACAGGCGTTAACTCACCTTTAGGTAAAACATAAACCACTCGGTAATCACCATAGGCTTCATCCACACCCAGGGTAAAGTCAGGTTGGTCTAAATACAAGGTTTCGGTGGTTTCTTTTTGCATGTAGGTCACATTCGTTACCGTTGCGTTGTCAATCGTATTGGTGAAGTTGCCTTTACCAGCGATTGGGTTAAAGGCATGAATCCAATTCGCTTTCAAATATAAGGTGTTGTACAAGCTCAAAACGGTATCCGCATTCATGGTTAAATCTTCAGCGCGCATATTTAAGAATCGATTGGTCCGTTGATTAAGCCATCCCGCGATTGCTTCTTTGCCTTGATCATCAAAGGCGGTATGAAATACTTCAGCAAAATACTCGTTTGCAAGATTTGTCAAATAATCTTGATTGACGGCAATATCGTTGCGAACAAAGACGCCATTTCCCATTTGAGATTGCGCCCGAACAACGGCATTGCCACTCACGGTTATTTCATCTTGATAATAGGTATCGATAAAGACTTGCCGACTTGCGTCCCGATGCATCAGCAGATCTTCCACCCCTAATAATGCGGATAGAGATAATGCAGTATCACCCGCAGCAGCCTCCAATAATAAGCTCATTGCCATATACGCAGATAAAGGCGAATAAACGATATTATCATTGGTCTCAAATAACGCCCTTGCCGTTAATTGGAAATAATCTGCAAGCGTATTGCGGTACGCACTATATTCTGGTCTACCAAATTCGAAATCTTCGGTTTGCTCACGTTGCTTATAACTAGGGAAACTTACTTCATTTAACGCTTGAAGACCCGTAAAATCTTGAGGTAATGAACCATTCGGTCTTGTTGCACCGATTAACATGGAGACCATCACCGTGATGGTCACGCCCATCGCCAAGGTTGGCGTCCCTATTTTCAATATAGGAATCCAAGAAAAAGTGGATTTCACCAAGGGGCGATTAAATGATAAGTGCGACGTTTTATCTTGAAAGTATGCTTCACCAGATTGTTTAATTTGTTGTTCTAATGTTTGTTTTTTCATCTTCATTTTTGATAAACCTCTTTTAGTTTTTCTAGTGCTTGTTGATAAATTTTATACACATGAGAGAGCGAGGCATTCCTCAGTTTGGCAATATCTTCAAACCCTAGATCATAGACGATTTTATAGGCAATAATCAGATTCTCTTCATCACTGAGATTGCGGTGCCAGGTTTGAAATAAACTTTTTCCATCTTCACTCATTGCAGTATGATCGTAGGTGTCTTGCCAAGATTCATCTTTATGGCGTTTCAGTTCATTGAGCGCGGTATGTTTGGCAATCATCACCACCCAAGCTTGGAATTTGCTTGGATCTCTGACAAGATGTCCCTTTTGATAAATCTTAAGAAACGTGTCTTGTAATAAATCTTCCGTGGTCGCTTCATGTTTGACAATCGAAAGAATAACAACATAAAGCAAACTGCGAAACTGCTCATAAACTTTTTGAAAAGCGAGGTGATTCCCTCTTTGAAAGGCAGTAAAGGTTTCTTTATCCAGGATTTTCATCGGCGATTCCTTTGATTGCCCGTATACCATATAGACAAATGAAAAGGTGGTTTTTTTCTTAAATAAACTTCAATCATTGAAACCAATCCTTTTCTCATATAAAATCATCATTGGCGGGACGTAGCACAGCTTGGTAGTGCGCTACCTTGGGGTGGTAGAGGTCGTGAGTTCGAATCTCATCGTTCCGACCATTTTTTATTTTTTACGACTTTTGAGTTCGTTTTGGATTAGTTTCTTGGCGAGCTTTAAATCTTTATCCGATAATTGAATACTTTTATCAACAATTCCTGCCATGGTCATCTTTTGATACACAAACTCGGCAAAACTTGTATAGGGTAAGGATTTTTGAACGGATCGATTGCGTTTCACGGTTACCAATTTTGCATTGCCCAAATATTGATTAAGGTCAGGTAATAATTCTAATAAGTTAAAGGTTACATCTAAGGTGACCACTGGATTAAACATCGATAAAGCTTCATTAATCACATCAGGATAAATGCCGATTGATTGCGATAACATTTCCGCGGTCACATATTTTTGTGAGGTGGATGATAACGCTTGTTGAATTTTAAGATAGATTTGTTTGGCACCCATAATTTCATTTTATGCTAATTTCTGAATTTTTGTTAGTTTCAAGCAAACTCAGGTAATGCGAGAGCGGTTAAAAATAAAAAAACATCCTTGTAAAGGATGTAAATCAACAATGGTACACCATATAGGGATCGAACCTATGACCCGCTGATTAAGAGTCAGCTGCTCTACCGGCTGAGCTAATGGTGCATTGCCAAATTATCTTACAATAATCAAGCGTTTAATTCAATCCAAATCAACGAGATTATTACTTAAGAAACCGACTGGAATCTTCAACTTGTCCCCGTCCTAATTGATTTTCATAAGCGAGCAATGAATCCTCATTATCAAAGATTTTTGAAGTTTTTTGATCGACGATTTTCGTCAAGCCTAAGAAATCATTGGCCGACCGATAACCTTTAGTAAAAACCATTAAGGTATAGGATAAAAGTAACGAACCAAAAATCGTGTAAATTGCGGTGATTAAAGTGGCAGCAAGCACTAAACTACGAATCGGTAATTGCCACCATTTCATCGTGTAACCCTTATCGGTTACCACCATAAGCCCACTTGCTTTTTTTCCTAAGGTGATGCCTTGTTTAAAAAGGAGTGGTATTAAAATATAAAAAATGATAAATGACAACAAAGCAGAATAACCAATAATTTCTAAAAAGTAACCATTAATTAAATTGACCAAGGAAGAAAAAGGAGGATAGGTATTAAAGTCAATCAAGGCTAAGCGATAGGCTTCGGTATAAAACGCATCGATATCGGTTTGACTCACACCATCCTTTAAAATTGCAAGCGTGTTAATATCGGTGTTCACTAATTCAAAAAGGGTATCGGCTTCCATCACCTCTAGAACTTCTGTGTTGTACCACGCTATTGAAAATTCAAAGGCTGGTTCAGTGGGAGCATACACTTTGTTATGTTTAAAATCAGCATAATATTGATAGATCGCTTCGGGCACATCGGCCAATTCTAAATTCACTAATTGATTAGAGGTTTCATCCGTTGCATATAAATAACTCGCTTCTTGATAAGCAACAAATTGAGCCGATAATTGTGTGGTGCCATATTGAGCGTCATATAGGGGTCCAAATACATAACTAAGTAAAACAAGACTACTGATTAACCAAAGTAACAAATCAAGTACCGCAGCACCGGTACGCTTCAGTAAATTTGCAGGAACCGCAAAGGGATTTATTTTCATAAGTTTATTATCAAGAATTTAAAAAGATTTTGCAAGAAAAAAAGACCGAGAAATCGGTCTTTTTATATTAGATGAATTCGAAACTTATTTGATGATTTCGTTGACGGTACCAGCACCAACGGTACGGCCACCTTCACGAATCGAGAACTTAGTTCCCTTTTCAATCGCGACTGGGTGAATCAATTCCACATTGAAAGTGACGTTGTCGCCTGGCATGACCATCTTGACTTCTGCTGGTAATTCAATCACACCTGTGATGTCGGTGGTGCGGAAATAAAATTGAGGACGATAGTTGGATAAGAAAGAGGTATGACGACCACCTTCTTCTTTGGTTAAGATATAAGCAGTAGCAGAGAACTTCGTGTGTGGGGTGACAGAACCAGGCTTGGCAACGACTTGACCGCGTTCAACTTGTTCACGAACAATCCCACGTAAGAGAACACCAACGTTATCACCAGCTTGCGCTTCATCTAGAAGTTTACGGAACATTTCGATTCCGGTAACAACAGACTTGATAGTGGCGCGAATACCGACGATTTCAACTTCATCGTTAAGTTTTAAGGTACCACGTTCCACACGACCAGTGACAACGGTTCCACGACCGGTGATCGTTAAAACGTCTTCAACTGGAATTAAGAATGGCTTATCTTTTTCACGTTTTGGAGTAGGGATATAAGTATCAACTGCTTCCATGAGTTTAAGAATATTCTTTTCTTCATTTGCATCACCGTTTAATGCTTTAACAGCAGCACCACGGATGACAGGAATCTTATCACCTGGGAATCCATATTTGCTTAAGGTGTCACGAATATCCATTTCAACGATATCCACTAATTCTTTATCATCGACTAAATCAACTTTGTTTAAAAACACAACGATATAAGGAACGCCAACTTGACGAGCAAGTAGAATGTGTTCCTTGGTTTGTGCCATAACACCGTCGTTAGCAGCAACAACTAGAATTGCGCCGTCCATTTGTGCCGCACCGGTGATCATGTTTTTAACATAGTCAGCGTGTCCTGGGCAGTCAACGTGAGCATAGTGACGGGTTTTCGTTGAGTATTCAATATGCGAGGTATTTATGGTGATACCACGAGCCTTTTCTTCTGGGGCCGCGTCGATTTCATCATACTTCTTTGCTACCGCACCACCTTGTTTTGCCAACACGGTTGTGATGGTTGCTGTTAATGTGGTTTTACCGTGGTCAACGTGACCAATAGTCCCGATATTAACGTGTACTTTACTCCGATCAAACTTTTCTTTTGCCATAAGCATTCTCCTTTATTTATAACTTTTTAGTTATTTAACTTTTATATATTATCGCACTTCTTTTAGAAAATCAATGTTATTTGCTTACTATTTCTCAGCTTTAACGCCATGCTTTTTAATAATTTCTTCCGCGACAAAGCGTGGGGTTTCACCATAGTGATCAAATTGCATTGTATAGTTTCCGCGGCCTTGGGTGAAAGAACGTAAGTCCGTCACGTAACCAAACATTTGTGCAAGTGGAACTTCCGCTTCCACAACCTTGGCGTTACCACGTTGGGAGTCACCCGTCATTTGCCCACGACGGCGAGCAATATCACCGACCACATCACCATAGTATTGTTCAGGAACTGTCACTTCGATTTTCATAATCGGTTCAAGAATGACTGGTAAACAACGTTTTGCAGCTTCTCTTAACGCCATACTTGCCGCAATGCGGTAAGCACCTTCAGCAGAGTCAACATCGTGGTAGGAACCATCGAATAACGTGGCCTTGACGTCAATAACAGGATAACCAGCGACCATCCCCCTAAGTAATGCGTCTTTTAAACCTTCCATGGTTGGTTTAATAAATTCTCTTGGGACTGATCCACCGACAACGGCATCCACAAATTCAAAACCTTTTCCTGGATTCGGTTCAAAGCGAATCCATACGTGACCATATTGACCACGGCCACCGGATTGACGAATATATTTTCCTTCACATTCAGCAGAACCACGGATGGTTTCGCGATAGCCAACTTGCGGAGCACCAACGTTGACGTTAACATTAAATTCCCGACGTAATCGGTCTACGATAATATCAAGGTGAAGTTCACCAACCCCGGCGATAATCGTTTGTCCAGTTTCACCGTTGGTAGAAACACGGAAGGTTGGATCTTCTTCTGCCAACTTCATTAATGAAATCGACATTTTTTCTTGGTCAGCTTTTGTCTTAGGTTCAACCGCTTGTTCAATAACTGGTGCGGGGAATTCCATTTTTTCTAAAAGCAATTCAAACTTTTCATCGCAAAGGGTGTCACCCGTGGTGGTCCCTTTAAGCCCGATAACGGCGCCAATATCACCCGCGTGTAATTCATCGACTTCTTCTCGGTGGTTCGCATGCATTAACACAACCCGACCGATTCGTTCTTTGACACCTTTTGTGGTGTTAATTAAATAAGAACCAGATTTTAATGTCCCTGTGTAAATACGAACGTAAGATAACCGCCCAACAAATGGGTCAGTGGCAATCTTAAATGCTAGGGCAGCAACTGGTTTTTCATCATCAGGTACAACCGTGAATTTATCGCCATTGGGTAAAGTGGCTTCGGCATTTTCAATATCAGTTGGGGATGGTAAATAATCAATGACAGCGTCCAATAATTGATGGATGCCTTTATTTTTATAAGAAGCACCGCACATCACTGGAAAAAATTCGCCTTTTAAAACACCCTTACGGATGACTTTTTTAATCTCTGCCACTGAAGGATCAACGCCATCTAAGACTTTGACCATTAGGTCATCATCAAAACCTGCGATTGCTTCTAATAATGTAGCCCTTAATTTTTTAACTTTATCTTTATATTCTTCTGGAATTGGCGCAGCTTTTGGCGCTTCATCTTTATTGTCAGAATACATCCAAGCTTTTTGTTCGATGATGTCGATAATACCTTTGAAATTATTTTCTAAACCAATTGGGTATTGAATGGCTTCAGCATTGGCCGCTAAGCGCGCATGTAAGGTTTGAATACACATGTCAAAATCAGCACCAATCGCATCCATTTTATTAGCAAACACAATACGTGGAACACCATACTTGGTTCCTTGACGCCACACGGTTTCAGTTTGTGGTTCAACACCGTTTTTACCATCAAGTAAAGTAACTGCACCGTCTAAAACCCGTAGTGAACGTTCAACTTCAATTGTAAAGTCAACGTGTCCAGGAGTATCGATAATATTGATCCGATAACCCTTCCAAAAAGCGGTCGTTGCCGCGGAGGTAATCGTGATCCCACGTTCTTGTTCTTGGATCATCCAGTCCATCGTGGCAGCACCTTCGTGAACTTCACCGATCTTATGAATTTTACCAGTGAAATATAAAATACGTTCCGTGGTGGTGGTTTTACCCGCGTCAATATGGGCCATAATCCCAATATTACGCGTATGAGCAAAGTCGTATTCGCGTTTCGACATAGTCTCCTCCTACCACTTATAGTGGGCGTAAGCTTTATTTGCTTCGGCCATCTTAATCACGTCTTCGCGTTTCTTCACAGATGCTCCTGAATTATTAGCAGCATCGATAATTTCGCCAGCTAATTTATCTTCCATCGTTTTTTCATTTCTTAATCTTGCGTAAGAAACTAACCAACGTAACCCTAATGTGGTTTTGCGTTGACCACTCACTTCAACAGGGACTTGATAGTTGGAAGCACCAACACGGCGAGTTTTTAATTCAACTTCTGGCATAATGTTGTCCATCGCAGTTGCAAAAACATCCATCGAGGGTTTACCTGATTTTTCTTCAATTTTTTTGAAAGCTTTGTATAAGATGTTTTGCGCGATTCCGCGTTTGCCATCAATCATGATTTTATTGATCAAGCGAGTGACAAGTTTGGAATTATGAATTGGATCTGGTAAGACGTCGCGTTTCGCGACTTGACCTTTACGTGGCATGAATTGTTCCTTCTCTTTCTTGATTACTTAGCAGCAGCTGGTTTAGCAGCAGCTGGCGCGGCAGCGGCAGCAGCACTACCACCGGCTTTAGGTCTCTTTGTTCCATATTGACTACGACCTTGACGGCGCTTTTCAATACCAGCAGTATCCAAAGTCCCACGAACGATGTGATAACGCACCCCTGGTAAATCTGGGACTCGACCACCGCGGATTAACACGGTGCTGTGTTCTTGTAAGTTGTGACCTTCACCACCAATATAAGCCGTTACTTCGTATCCATTGGATAAACGAACACGAGCATATTTTCTTAATGCCGAGTTTGGTTTCTTCGGTGTCATGGTGCCCACCCGGGTGCAAACCCCACGTTTTTGCGCGGAGGCTTGGTTGACCGTGGTTTTGGTCAAGGAATTCCAGCGTTTTCCTAAGGCTGGTGACTTCGACTTGTAGAAAGGATTTTGGCGTCCTTTACGAACGAGTTGACGAATGGTTGGCATATGTTCTCCTTTATGGGTATTGTTACACAATACCGGGTGTATCAAGAACCTACTTTAAAAAAGACCTTTTCAGGTCATTCCATAGGCACGAGAAGATTATATAAATGGATTCCTAAATTTGCAAGGGTTTTGTTAAGCGATCAATCGCCAGCTTAGTTGCACACCATCCTCACCCATGGCACCGATCGTTAATTCCCAAGGCAAGCGCGTGCCATCGTTCATTAGATAAGGGTTTGCATCGGTATTCCAAATTGCTCCTGTTTGAAATAAGGTGGCATTCGTTGCAAAACCACCATGACGAAATGTATTGATACCTGATGCTTCTAGTAAATGGATAAGTTTATGGTTTGGATTTGTGCCGGTTGCATTTCTAGAAACGGTATTTTGGTGGGCGATTTGATATCGATAGCCAGAGGTTTGCATGCTAGTGACAAATCCATTTAGTCTCAAACCTTGCGAAGTGACGATGAGTTGAGCAATACGCGCATCGATATGATAGATTTTAATTCCGGGTTGGGTAAACATTCTTGGGTAACGCCCGGCATAAGCTTCTTGACTATCTTTTTGATTCAAACCAGTCGGTTGATAAAATTCGATGAGGATATATTCATCCATCATCGTGGTTAATGTTGCTTTCGGTAAAATTAGAATCCTTGGTGACTCAGATAATGCAGGTAAGGTGACGGATTGAACGAGCGGATTAGCGATATAAGGATGGACCCATCCTAAGGCCATTTTAGAAAACCCATGATGATCACCGATGTTAAAGTCCATCATATCCAATGCACCTGCAGGCCCCCAATCACCTGCGTCACGATCATAGGTGTAGTAATCTTGTAAGCCAAGCAAATGCCCAACTTCATGAATAAAGACATGGGCGTCAACTTGTCGTTGATCCAAGGAATCACGATGCGGATGAAAAATGGGTTCATTCGCTTCATCCCAAATTACTTTGCCATTGTCGCTTCTTTGATACGTCCCATCTTCATACATAAATTGGTAACTACTCCAACCGTAATGAAATAAACTGGGATTGGCAAGATTGGCTTGACCACCTTGATAGGCAACAAAGGCCCAAAAAACATCTTTATCTTCGCCATAGATTTCTTCTTCAGGATCAAACGGTAAAGAATAAATGAAATAAACCGCATCAAGAAAACCATCTTGATCTTGATCATAATTTGTCACCGCATTGGGGTGATCTAACTTAAATTTTTCAAGCGCTGGTTGGATGACTTGGGATCCCAATAACCCACGATTCTCAGATAAAGCAACGGCAGTGATGGACGGAGTAAACCAATCGGTGACCATCCCATCAATTCGGAGCTGGTTATAACTTGAAACGCGATAATAAGAGGCAACGGAGTGCCATCGCATGGTCGAGGGTTCACCAAAAAAAGCTTGATTGATATTTTGTCTTGTTTGTTCACACCCTTCGATAATAAGATCGCAACTCGCATCAGAAAAGTTAATCGGGATGACCAACATCTTGATATCTCCGGTTGTGGGCATGACGGTGGTATAACCTTCTTGAATGCGCACATCGCGATATGTGGGCCCAGTCAAAACCACAGGTTGAAGCGTGGTATTCATGGAAAATAAACTTAGTGAGGTTAAGTAAGTAAAAATAAATAAATGTTTCACCATGGTTTTATCATAACAAAAAATAAAAAACGAGCGAGAGATTCTCGCTCGTCTTCTTTTGTATTTTGAGAAATTAATCTTCTAGAAAGTCTTCAAATTTTTCCAAATATTGTTCATCATTTGAACGATAGTTGGCGCGAATTTGACGCATGGATTGTTCCACTGAGAAGGTTTCTGTAGTCGATGTTTTCGTCGCATCATCAAGTAAACCTCGACCAGCAGGAATCAATTTGCCAGTAATGACATTTTCTTTTAACCCGTGGAGAATATCCGTCTTACCTTTAATTGCCGCATCGGTTAAAACCTTCGTGGTTTCTTGGAACGAAGCTGCAGATAAGAAGGATTCGGTTTCTAATGAGGCTTTGGTAATCCCTAATAATCTTGGCATGGCCACTGCAGGATTTTTACCAGATAGTAAGGCAATTTCATTCTTTTCGGTAAAGGTGGTAATGTCCACTTTAGATCCCGTTAACATGTCGGTGTCACCGCCATCGATAATCAAGACCTTGCGGGTCATTTGGCGGATAATCACTTCAATGTGTTTATCGGCAATACTGGCACCGTTAGATTGATAAACTTTTTGTACTTCTTTAATAATGTACTTTTGCACGGCGTTCATATCCGCATATTTTAATAAGTCTTTTGGATAAATCGCCCCTTCAGATATTTTGGCACCTGCGGCAACTTTATCGCCAAGTTTGACACGTAAACGAGAACCAAATGGGGTATCAAACGCTTGCGTTTCTAACTCGTTGGTAACCGTGACTTTATAACGACCATTATTATCTTCGATGTTGCTAACTTTGCCACTAATCGACGCAATGACCGCTTCACCCTTAGGACGACGTGCTTCAAAAATTTCGCCAACCCGTGGTAACCCGTCCGTAATGTTACGACCGGCAACCCCACCTTCGTGGAACGTTCTCATCGTTAATTGCGTACCTGGTTCCCCAATCGATTGGGCAGCCATGATGCCAACTGCTTCACCGATTTCTACTAATTTACCGGTAGCAAGATGACGTCCGTAGCACTTTTGGCAAATCCCACCTTTGGTTTCACAACCTAACACCGAGCGAATTTCAACGTCAGTGACACCTGCATCCACAATCTTTTTCGCATCACGTTCATCCATGAGATGATCCCCTGGAACGACGACATCTTTGGTTTTTGGATGGATCACATCTCTAACAGTGAATCGACCAATTAACCGGCTTTGTAATGGGGTAATAATTGTGTCTCGTGAGGTATCTTTAATGTCATAAACATTCGTCCCATGATCCGTGCCACAATCAGCTTCTCGGATAATCACATCTTGAGAAACGTCAACGAGCTTACGGGTTAAATAACCTGAGTCAGCTGTCTTTAAAGCAGTATCAGCACCGACCTTACGCGCACCGTGAGTGGCGATAAAGAATTCAGAAATCGAGAGACCTTCACGGAAGGAAGATCGAATAGGTAACTCGATGAATTTACCATTAGGTTTCGACATCAACCCACGATAACCAATTAATTGGTTAAAGTTTGAAGCCTTACCACGCGCACCAGAGTTAAAAATAATATTGAGAGGATTATCGTTTTTGTTGGCCATCAGTTCAAGAACGCTACTAGCAATTTTCTTTTGCACATCTTCTTTCCAAATTTGCACGACGAGGTTATAACGTTCTTCATCGGTTAATAAACCTTGGTTAAATTGATCAGTGATATCTTCAACGCGACGATCACCTTCGGCAATGATTTCTTTTTTGTTTTCCAATTTCACAATGTCGCTTAACGCTACAGTTAAACCAGAAACGGTTGCATACTTAAAGCCTTGATCTTTCATCTTATCAAGGATGACACTGGTACGGCTGGTGCCATATCGAGCAAACACTTCCTTGATAATTGCAGATAAATCTTTAGAGCCTAATGGCGTCAGTAATGGCTTTTTCGCAATCACTTTCGGAATATCGGTGCCTTTAGGCACAAAGTATTCTTCTAAATCAGCTTTAAAGTTTGCGGTATTTTTGTTGTTAATATAGGGGAAATCATTGGGGAAAATACTATTAAAAATCATTTTACCAACTGTAGTCAATAAATAACCTTCATTCATCACGGGGGTAAAATTGGTTTTCTTTAAGGCAGCTCCTGGCACCGCAATACGCGTATGTAAGTGCACTTGCTTCGTTTGATAGGCAATCATCACTTCCGATAAATCCTTAAAAACTTTACCTTCACTTAAAGCAAAGGCATCATACATTTCTGCCGTCAATTCATCGCCGACTTTTCTTGCTTTTGCAGCTTTACCTTCATACCATGCCTTGGTATTTTCCATCGTTAAATAGAAATTACCAATGACCATGTCTTGCGAAGGTGTGGCAATGGGTAAGCCATCTTTAGGTCCTAAAATATTATTAGAGGCTAACATTAAATTGACCGCTTCTTCTTGAGCGGCTTTACTTAACGGCACGTGAACGGCCATTTGGTCACCGTCAAAGTC
>CAIMWL010000014.1 GCA_903845135.1 uncultured Caryophanales bacterium | reverse complement strand
TGATCAACAACTGGCAAATTTTATCAAAGATCCAAACCATAAAGGACAATTAATCACCACTGGTTTATGGCGATATACGCGTCATCCTAATTATTTTGGCGAAGTGATGATGTGGTGGGGTATTGCCATCTTAGGTTTTGCGAATGGTGATGGAATCCTTTATCCGCTAATTGCACTGATTTCACCAATGGTGGTCACTTTGTTGTTACGGTTTGTTTCCGGCGTCCCCCTCCTCGAAAAACATATGAAAACGAAGCCGGGATTCGCGGCCTATGAAAAAACCACGAACATTTTCTTTCCGTGGTTTCCTAAACGTTAAGCAAAACTAAAATTAGCCACCGATTCCTAACCCAGGAATAAAGGTCGAGTTGTAAATGATATGAAGCACGATCAATAACACTAACACCGGTGGAATGATGGAATGAATGGTGTTTAGTAATTTCAGATTGCCTTTTTTGTTTTCTTGTAAATATCCCGTGACCCCTTGTATGACTAATAAACCCACCAATGTGCCACCTGTTAAACTGGGCGCACCGGTAATGGAAAATTGCAACGCTGCATGGAATAACGCGGTTAATAATGCCCCAATACCAAAGTAGCGATGGTATTTTTGTAACGCCAGCAAAAGCCTCAAGTCCCAAGAGGTTTTTATTTCTTTTTTCTTGTTACGAATTAAAACCTTCTCAAGAAAGATTTTGACACCTTTTCTTGTTGAACTCATCACGATAAAGAAGACGGTTAAGAATCCTAAAAATGCACCCATATTATTTCTCCTTTAATTTAAATGCTTGGTGTGATCAACTAATGATTGTTGATACCATTTGATAATAACTTGGATTTCCTCACTCGACAACTTATGACCAAACTTAAACCAACTTAAGGATACGTTCGCCCCGTGTCTATTCAAGGCTTCTTTCAGCGCTTTTGTACTTTCCAAAGGTACAATCGGGTCGTTGTTTCCAGCGGTAATCAGTATCGAGGTATTTTTTAATTCTGGAATTTGATCATCTTTTCTTGGCAGCATCGGGTGCATAAGAATGGCCCCTCTTAGGCTATACGGAATTTGCATCAACATGTTTGCAGCAATGTTGGCGCCATTGGAATAACCGACTGCAATCACATCCCCTCGATCAAAATCATAGGTTTTACTTGCTTGGTCAATAAAGTCGTGAAGTTGACTGGTGCGATACATTAAATCTTGTTCATCAAACACACCGGGTGCTAAACGCCGAAAAAACCGTGGCATCCCATTTTCAATGACTTCGCCCCTCACCGTTAATAAGTTGGCTTCTTGGTCAATCATTTTTCCAACAGGAATTAAATCGTTTTCATCGCCACCCGTCCCATGAAGTAACAGTAAAGTAGGACGGTTTGGATTGGTGCCTTTGATAAATTTATGAATCATGCTTAAGCATCCTAGGAACATTATAAAAGGATTCGCATATAATAGGGATGTTAATACTTAGTAAAAGGAGAAACACAAAGTATGGCAGAAGTAGCAGTGGCGACCTTTGATCAAAAAGTTGATAAGTTGATCAAGTTTAACAAGACGATGGGTCTTGTTCACCTTATTCAAGGTGTGTTGATGATGTTGTTTGCATTCTTTATCTATCCTACGCTCAATGAATCTCAAGCAGCGTTCACGATTCCGGTAATCGGGAATTATCTTGAATTTGTTCCTGGTGAAGGTTTAGTTCTTGCTGTCACCGATACATTATTTGAATTACCATTCTTACCGATGACCGCAAGCTTCTTATTGCTTTCGGCCATTTTCCACTTCTTAATTGCCTTCCCATTTAAGAATAAATATCGTGCTGGTTTGAGAGTTGGCATTAACCAATTCCGTTGGTATGAATATGCCTTAAGCTCATCGTTAATGATCGTATTAATTTCAGCATTATTCGGTGTTCGTGACGTGGCTGTATTTGCTTTGATTGCCTTATCTAACGCGGCGA
>CAIMWL010000013.1 GCA_903845135.1 uncultured Caryophanales bacterium | reverse complement strand
TGGGGATGAAAGCATTTTTACATCAAGAACCCACTTCCTTGTCTGGTGGACAAAAACAGCGCGTAGCGATTGCAGGTGTTCTTGCCATGGAACCCAAAGTTCTATTGTTAGATGAAGCCACCGCGATGTTAGATCCGCAAGGAAAAAAAGAAATCCGTGAATTAATGCTAAGGATTCGCCTACAGTATCCTACCTTAACCATATTGGCGATTACGCATGATGTGGAAGAAGCCGTGCTCGCTGATCAAATCTTGGTTTTAAAAGAAGGTCGGTTAGCATTCCATGGATTACCGGATACGTTATTTAGAGACGTGGCACTCGTCAAAGATTTAAAGTTATCTTTACCTTTTGTGTATGAACTGTTAGCCGCATTTCCAAAGAATGCACCCAAATCCTTATTTGATTTAGATGCATGGGCGGATGCTTTATGCCGATAAAACTAAATCATGTTTTTCATATTTATTCGCAAAATACACCGTTTCAATTTGAAGCCTTACAAGATGTTTCTTTAGTCATTGAAGAAAAAAGTTTTACTGCCATTATCGGTCATACAGGTAGTGGTAAATCAACACTCATTCAACATTTAAATGCCCTATTATTGCCAACCTCAGGTGAGGTGGAAGTAAACGGTATCGTCATTCGTGCGAATCAGTTACCGAAAAACGTAAAAAAGATTCGCCAATTTGCTGGTGTGGTTTTTCAATTTCCAGAAGCCCAACTTTTTGAAGAACGCGTGCTGGATGATGTAATGTTTGGTCCATTAAATTTTGGCAAAACAAAAAATGAGGCGAGAGAAGCAGCGCAACTGGCGTTACAACAAGTTGGTTTAGATTCCTCATTCTTTGAACGTTCACCCTTTGAATTATCTGGTGGTGAAAGAAGAAGAGTGGCGATAGCAGGTATTTTAGCCATGCAACCAAAAGTTTTGATATTAGATGAACCCACTGCCGGTCTTGACCCAGAAGGGGCTAGCCACATGATGTCATTATTTACGAAACTGCATCAACAAGGCATGACGATTATTTTAGTGACCCACGATATGGAACTAGTGTTACAGTTCGCCAATCAAGTGATTGTCATGGAACAAGGTAAAGTCATCACCCAAACCTCACCCCACATATTATTTTATGGAGCGTCGCGTCAAGATAGTTTTATCAGCCCTCCCCTTGTGCAGTTAATTGAAAAGATTAGAAAAAAGGGAAAAACGATTACGGCAAATCAAGAACGATCACTCGCAAATTTTATCGCTGGTTGGAAGGTATCCTGATCATGGCATCGATCACCTTAGGCCGTTACATGCCTTATCACTCATTGATGCATCGCTTGGATCCTCGCATCAAGTTATTTGCGATGATTTCATTGATGGTGTCTATATTTTTAAGATTTGGTTCGGTGTGGACGGACTTAACCTTATATGCAGTGATTTTCCTTTTGATCTCATTCATCATGCGGATGACTAAAATTAAATTCAGTCAACTTTACCGCCAATTAAAACCTTTATGGTTGATGTTAGTTTTTTTATTGGTGATTAATTTATTGTTGCCTAATACCCAAGAAATGAGTGGTTACCTTGATCTTTGGGGTATCAAAATATACTATGCTGCATTGTTACAAACGTTTTATATTGTCTTTCGTTTAGTTTTGATGATTGCCTTAACATTAGTCATCACTGCCTCGACTAGACCGTTAGACTTAACGTATGCAATTGAATGGTACTTATCGCCTTTGAAAGTTCTTCGCTTTCCGAGTCATGAAGTGGCGATGACCATGAGTATTGCCCTTCGATTTATTCCCACGTTACTTGAAGAGACGTATCGGATTATGAAAGCACAAGCATCTCGAGGTGTTGATTTTATTCACGGAAAATTCAAAGAAAAATTAAGGGCAATGGTTTCCTTAATCGTTCCGTTATTTATTTCAGCATTTCAACGCAGTGAAGAATTAGCGAATGCAATGGAAGCACGCGGTTACGATCCGAGTGCCAAACGCACCCGTTATCGGGAACTGACTTGGCATCGTCGCGATACCTTTGCCTTGTTATTCATGATGGTTTACCTCAGCTTATTTGTTGCCCTTTATGTGAGTGGATTCACATTACCTTTATAAATGATGAAGCAAAGGTTTGTAGGTGTCTTAATGTTTAAGGGAACCAAGTTCCAAGGTTGGCAAACCCAAAAACAAGGCCAATCTATCCAAGAGCATGTTGAAAAAACATTTAGCCAAATGCTCAATCAAACCATTCAAGTTTATGGGGCTTCAAGAACGGACGCTGGGGTCCATGCAAGAGGATTTGTGTTTCATATGGATGCAAACACAACCATAGCATTGTCAAAAATGGTGCATGCCTTTAATCGAATGGTGGATGCTGACATCTATTTGGTTAGTTTAAAGAAAGTTCCACCTTCTTTTGAAGCCCGCTATCAACATTCTAAAAAAACTTATACTTATCAAATCTTATTAGGCGAGCGAAATCCTTTCTTACAAGACACGGTGATGCATGTTCCACAATCGTTATCTTTATCCAAAATCAAACTAGCGATGAAATTATTTTTGGGTCAACATGACTTTCACAATTTCACGACCAAGAAAGAAGATGGCGCGGATTTTATTCGCACCATTTTTCAATTTCAACTGAAACAACAAGGTTCAATACTGATCTTCAAGATTGTCGGTGATGGGTTTATGACCTATATGGTGAGAATGATGATCGGTTCATTGATTGCAATCGGTGAAGGAAAAATAAGTATTGAAACGTTACAGCAATATATAGACAATACTCTTAAAGGCCCAGTCTCCTACAAAGCAGAACCTCAAGGGTTATGTTTAGAAAAGGTAAGTTATGAAAAATAAATTAGATTATTGTTACCATTCGCATACAACAAGATGTGGTCATGCTTATGGTACAGATGAAGCGTATGTGAAGGCGGCAATAGAAAATGGTTTTAAAGTCATTGGTTTTTCCGATCATATCTTCTTTCCTGGCATTTCCCAACCCGGCATGCGAGGTGAATATGCTCAATTAGAGAATTATAAACAAAGTGTTTTACAGTTAAAAAAGCAATATCAGAAGGACATCACGGTCCATTTAGGTTTTGAAGCTGAATATTATCCGGTATTCGATCCTTATTACAAAAGTTTAAAACAAGATCATGGATTTGAATATTTAATTCTTGGTCAACACTTTCGTTTAGTGAACAAAAGTTTCCCCATCTATTACGCCTCCGTGAAAGATCCTGCCTTAATTCATGAATATGCGGACAGTATCATTGCGGCGATGAAAACTGGTTTGTTTGCTTATGTTGCCCATCCTGACCTTTATATGTTGGGATATGGCGGAGGTTGGGATGAGCATGCCAAAGCCGTTGCCCATAAACTCGCGAAAGCTTCTGTTCAATACAATATTCCTTTGGAACTCAATCTCGGGGGTATCAATGGTAGAGGCTTGATGATGATTCAAGGTGAATATCGTTATCCATATCCTTATGAGGGATTTTGGGCCATCGCCAAAGAACATGGCGTGACCAC
>CAIMWL010000012.1 GCA_903845135.1 uncultured Caryophanales bacterium | reverse complement strand
CATTGTTGCACGAAGGCAATCCATAATGAGGCAAGTAGTAAAATTCCAATGGCCCCATGGCTACCTTGAAAGATTGGTAAGCGATAGGCTTCAGGCAAGATTTCAACACGCCAAATCAACATTGATGTTGAAAATGGATTGGCGAATTGAATAACACCCAATCCCAATAAGTCTGCGATTAAACCAATTGGTAATACTAACATCGCAAACCCAACCACCGATCCGAAAGTATTCCAAACAATATCAGCATATGTATCGGTCATGACCACCGTTTCAACGCGCGCAAGCACAAATCCACTGATAGCGATAAAAGGTAATAGATAACCAATCCCTTGCACCCAACCAGGAAGATAGGCATCGGCCAACATTTGTATCAACGTGGCCACACTTGCCATCACCATCATAATTAAAATCCATTTGTTGTCTTGTTGAAATTGTTTTCGTAAAAAATAAAGGATACTCGTGGTGAAAAATAAATTCAAAAATAAGGCAATCGTCATCATCCAACCGCTCGTAAATGAGACGCTACCTGCAAGCAAAATAAATAAGCCTAAACCTAGCGATAATATTAAGTGTTGTTGTTGAAATGCTTGTTTAAATGCTTTCATCTTATCCACCAATCCTAAAAGCATAATCATCTTTGATTGCAGTTAAAGTATTGATGATCCCACGACGGGTAAAGGTAGCACCTGTGGAAACACTAACTAAAGCTGCAGTCCAAGCATTCGTATCGGTCAAGGATATTCCTTCAATCGCATCCGGAATATCTAGCAAGGCATCAGCGCCAAAACCAACGGTTTCAGCATGGGCAACCACGACGAGTTTTCGAATGATGCCTTCACGAATCCCAATTTGATAAGTCAAACCAGAAGCATATCCATTGGTGATGACCTCATAGGTCACTGCGACGATCTCGTCTCCAAACCCAAAAGTGCGATAACGTTGAACGCCATTGTCGAATAATTCACCGGTGGCATTTTCAACTTCACCTAATGTGTACCCGGTAAAAGTATTTAAATCCAACAAATCTAAATAAACTTGGTTAAGGCGATTTTCAATGATTGGTTGCGTCAAAATTTGCGCACCAAATAACACAGAAAAAGCGGTGATCGCAGTTAATCCAACCGTCATAAAAGATGGTAAGGGTTTAGCCATTGTTCACTCCTAATGCATTCAAAATTGCATCAAAGATACGATTGAAACTGATGGTGGCACCACTGCCATTTGGATTAAAGTTTGGATAAATGGGTCCATTTTCTGATAGAGCAAGCACCTCTTGCGTGGTCATGCCAAGGTAATAATCTAAGAGAGAATCGAGTTGATCTTCTATGAGTCCTAAGTATGGATCACTCGTTGCGAAGGTTCCGGAAAATCCAATGGCTTTAATTTGCGAATTGCTTTCGTCAACGTATACCGTGGCATTGATAATATCAGGTTCATCGCATTCATCACAGGCATAACTCGCAGCACTGCCTTCAAGGATGATGATATTTTCAAAGGCTTGCTGCATCGCCTTTAACAATCTTGAAGTGGTGGTAGATGCACCCGCAATCGTTAGGTTTTCAGGGATGCTCAACGGATTCATTGCCAACAAATTCTTAATATTCATATCAAGATATTGATTCACAATACGTTGGCGAGATGACTGCCAAATAGAGGCATATTCTGAACTGGTGATGCCTTGTATAATCTCAATCTTGACGATTTCGAATTGGCGATCGACCCCCACATCGACGATTAACTCTGTTGGTGTTTCATCATACTCGTGGAAATAACCACTAAAGGTTCCCCGATAGGTTGCATAAGGCACGACCACCACTTCACTAGAAGATAAGGAAGAGTTAGTCTCTGCAGAAACAAGCGTCGGTAAAACAGTGACCCCGACGGCAAAGACCATCAGACCACTCAGCAACGCATATCGTTGTTTTAAGAATTGAGAAGTTAAACCTACCGTGTATTTATCAATAATCGGTGAAACTAGGTTGGCAACCGCAATCCCATAGACCATGCCTTCCGGAAGGGCAGTTTGTGTGCGAATTAATAGGACCACAATCCCGGCAATTATCCCCATCATCGCTTTGCCATAGTTTGAGGTCGGTGACGTCACGGGATCGGTTAACATAAACATCCCACCAAAAAAGACTGAACCTAAACTCACAAATGTAAAGGCATACCATAATGGGTTAAGGTTGTGAACTAAAGCTAAACCAAATGCACCAAACCAAACGGTGAATAAGAAGAAAACAGTTGGCCGCCAATTATGCGCTTTTAAAATGGTTAAAATCGATCCAAGGATGACAATCAGCAACACCGAGGTTTCTCCCAGGGCTCCAGAATAGTTTCCAACCATTAATTGCCATACATTGTTGACGGGTAAACCTTGAAGATTGTTGGCAATCCAACCTGGGTTCAATGTAGCAAAGGCGGTGGTAATCGTTTGCCCTGTTTGCGTCAAAGTTGGCACATCTTGAATGCGATCGAGGTACCCTGTTAATTGACCCCCAAATGCTAAACCAACAAAAATTCTTCCGAATGCGGCAGGGTTAAATAGATTCATTCCAAATCCACCAAAAGTATATTTGACGATGAGAGTGGCAAATAGATTGCCTAGAATAAGCACATAATATGGCGTCCCAATCGGCAAGGTTAAAGTCAAAATAACCGCGGTCACATAGGAATAATGTTTTTTGATAAAGTTTAAAAAATAGCTTGATAAGCGACCATCTTTTAATTGAT
>CAIMWL010000011.1 GCA_903845135.1 uncultured Caryophanales bacterium | reverse complement strand
TTAACAAATCTAGAATCGAAAACTTAGTTTTAATTAAGGTTTGAAATCCATGCGTGCCGATTTTAGATAAATCGGTTAACTCATGAATCAGACGTTGTAATCGAGACGATTCACTGGCAATCATCGTTTGAAATTCTTTGGTTTCTTCGGTGGTTAATTTTCTAGTCGATTGATTGAGAATTTCTGAAGCGCCTAAAATAGCCGCAAGTGGCGTTTTAATTTCATGCGAGATGTCTGCCAAAAAATCACTTTGAATTTGTTCAAGTTGACTAATCTTTGTGATATCAATTGCCGTCACCATCACGCCATAAAATGTTTGATCTAAGAAGAGTGGGGTTAACGACGATTGAAAAGTTTGGTTGGATAGTTCCCATTGAAATTGAGCGCCTTTTTCTGTGGCCAATCCTTGATTGATCGTGGACCATAGTTTAGGTGCTAATCTTAATTCTTTCATGGTAATCGAAGTGTTTTCCTCAATCGAAAATAATTCGATCCAGGGTTGGGTAAATTCAGAAATCACGCCATCACTTTGGATGATGAGAATATATTGATCGAGTTGCTGAAAGATTTTACTTAATAAATTAATTTTGTCTGAATTGTTAGGGGCGATGAGTGAATTGGCTTCAAGTGTGATTTTGGGTAATTTTAAAATCTTGGGAAATAAATAGATTAATAAGAACAAATTGAAAAGAATCCAAATCGTGCTAATCCATGGATTGGTTGAAAAAAACCAAACCGTGCCAATCAAAACGCACAACACAAATATTAAATAAATCAGGTAAAAACGTCGCGGACTTTTCATCATCCTTATTTTACTTTAAAAGTAAGGAATATCCTACGCCACGAACTGGTTTGAAGAAGCAAGCAGAATTCTCAAGTTTTTTCTTTAAATTGTAAACGTGAACATCCACGATTCGAGTTGTTCCATCATAATTAAAACCCCAAATCGAATTTAAAATCGCATCTCTTGAAAGGGCATGCTCTTTATTAATGATGAAGAATTTGAGTAAATCAAATTCCATTTTGGTTAATTCAATCACATTGCCTTTGATCGTGGCTTTATATTGCTTTAAATCAAGGGAAATGTCGCCAAAAGTTAACAAATCATCGTCATTTGATTTTTCTTCTTTGAAGTGACCCAATAATGCTTTGATTTGGGCGATTAATTCTCGATTTGAAATTGGTTTTTTTAGGAACAGATCTGCCCCTGAACCCAAGCCTTCGATTGCATCAAATTCTGAGGTTTTTGCTGTTAACATCACAAAAAGAGCTCGATTCTTTTCTGCTCTCAACTTTTTAATCAATTCAATCCCATTCATGGAAGGAAGCATCCAATCGATGACTAAACAATCAAAAGACTCTTTTTGAACTAAACGATAAGCTTCTGTCCCATTTAGAGCTGTTTTTACTAAGAATCCAGCAGTTTCAAGGTCAAATTTTAATATTTTAGCTAAAGATGCTTCATCTTCAACCACTAAAATCTTTTTTGCCATGAAGGATCTCCTTTGCTTTTCATTTGCAGAGCAAACTATCCTCAATATATTAAAAACATTTTACCAAACTTAAGTTAAAGAAATGTAAAGACTCAGTGAAAAAAATTTACAATTCAACTTTGCTAAATTTTTATCTCTGTTGGTTATAATGAAATTATTAAATATTGGTCAACAAGATTTATTTTCTTGAATGCGGCTAAATTCATGGAAAAACATCTCTGTTGCCAAGGTAATTTCATTTAAAGGAGGAAAAAAATGAAAAAATTTACCACAGTCGCAATGCTTGCTGTTGCAGGTTTCTCAATGTTACTTGCTTCATGCGGTCCTACAACTTATGAAATCGCTCTCGTCACAGACGTCGGTGATATCGATGACAAGTCCTTTAACCAAGGCGCTTGGGAAGGGGTTGAAGCATTTGCTGAAGAAAACAACAAATCCTATCAATATTACAAACCAACCGCCGTTGATAACACTGAATATGTCAACACTATCGATTTAGCCATCGAAGGTGGTGCTCAAGTCGTTGTCACACCAGGATTCTTATTTGAAACTCCAATTTTCTTAGCCCAAGATCAACACCCAGATGTAAGCTTCATCTTACTTGATGGTGTTCCACACAGCGCCGACTATACTGAATTCCGCCAAGAAGAAAACGTCTTATCAATCCTTTATGCCGAACAACAAGCCGGTTACTTAGCAGGTTATGCTGCAGTAGCGGATGGCTTCCGTTCTTTAGGCTTTATGGGTGGTATGGCAGTTCCTGCTGTCGTTAAGTTCGGTGTTGGTTTCATGCTTGGTGCCCAAGCCGCTGCAACCGATGAAAACGTTGAAGTAACCATTCAATATCACTATACTGGTGACTTTGCTGACACCCCAGACAATGCTGCAACTGCAGAAACCATGTTTGAAGATGGCGTAGAAGTTATCTTTGCTGCTGGTGGTGCGGTTGGTTTATCTGTCATGTCAGAAGCAGAACAAGCTGGTAAGAAAGTTATCGGTGTTGACGTTAACCAAGGTCCAGGTGGTGCCGATTTATCGGATACCGTGATCACTTCCGCGATGAAGGGATTAGGAACCTCAGTTGTGCAAGCCTTAACTGCTTACTATAACGATGAATTCCCAGGTGGCGAAGTTTGGGTCTTAGACGCTTCCAATGATGGCGTTGGTTTACCAACCGACGAAGCCTCTTGGGGTTTTGAAACCTTTACTGTTGCTGAATATGAAGTTATCTATGGCGAATTAGCAGAAGGCGAAAGAACTGTTGATTTAATTCTTGATGGTTCAACCGTTACTGGTGCGACCGAAGTTGAAATTGAAGCCTATGACACAGTGATGAATAAAGTCACTGTCACTTTCGTTGCTTAATTATTATTTCTAAATTAAGAAACACAGGGTGTTCTGCACCCTGTGTTTTCTGTAAAATGAAAGTATGAATCAAAAGTTGCAAAATCCTATTATTGAAATGATTGGCATCACCAAGATTTTTCCTGGTGTCATTGCCAATGATCAAATTAACCTTTCATTGAACTTTGGCGAAATCCACGCTTTACTTGGTGAAAACGGTGCTGGTAAATCAACCCTCATGAGCGTTCTCTTTGGTTTGTACATTCCTGAAAATGGCCAAATCAAAAAGAACGGTCAAGTGATTCAAATTAAAAATCCCAATGATGCTAATCATTATGGGATTGGCATGGTGCATCAACATTTTAAATTAGTGGATGTCTTTTCTGTCCTCGACAACATCTTACTCGGTGCAGAGCCGATGAGAGGTGTTGTGATCGATAGGCAAAGAGCAAGAAAAGAAATTTTATCCCTTTCCAATCAATATAAATTGGCAATTGATATAGATGCAAAGATTGAAGATATTTCCGTAGGAATGCAACAACGTGTGGAAATCTTAAAGATGTTATATCGGAAAAATGACATTCTGATATTTGATGAACCCACCGCGGTTTTAACCCCTCAAGAAATTGAAGAGTTGATGAAAATCCTCAAAAATTTAAAAGCGGAAGGTAAATCTATTTTATTTATTTCCCACAAATTAAATGAAATTATGGCAGTTTCTGATCGTGTGACCGTGCTTAGAAAAGGTAAATCAGTTGGCACATTAAATACCAATGAAACCAACCCAAGAGCATTATCGAATTTGATGGTAGGAAGAGAGATTAGTTTTGAGGTTGATAAACCTGCAATCAAATCACAAGGTATTGGATTATCGGTCCGGCAAATGTCGTATGTCTCTCCAAGAACTAAAAAATCAATCGTCAATCAAGTTTCTTTTGATGTCAATCGCGGCGAAATCGTTGGTTTAGCTGGCATCGAAGGCAACGGTCAATCTGAACTTGCCTATTTAATTGCCGGCATACTGAAACCTTCTCAAGGTCAAATTCTTATCAAAAACCAAGATGTGACATATCTTTCTGTAAGAAAACGTAACGATTTAGGTCTTGCTCATATTCCAGAAGATCGTCATAAATATGGTTTGATTTTGGATGCACCGCTCTATCAAAATTTAACCTTAAAAAAATATCACCTTGACCCTTTTCAAAAACGGGGTATCATTCAAAAGAAAAAATGGTTAGATCTTGCTTCGCATTTAATCAATCGATTTGATGTGCGATCTGGAAAGGGCGCCCAATCTTTGACGAGGAGTCTAAGTGGTGGTAATCAACAAAAAGCAATTATCGCCAGAGAAATTGATAGCAATGCAGATGTGATGCTTGCAGTTCAATTAACCAGAGGTTTAGATGTGGGGGCCATCGAATACATTCATTCGCAAATCCTAGCCCAACGTAATGAAGGTAAAGCCATTCTCATGATATCTTTAGAACTTGAAGAAATTATGAAGCTTTCTGATCGTATTCTCGTGATGTATGAAGGTCGGATTGTGGCAGAATTAAATCCTAAGAAAACAACCAAAGAAATGATTGGTTTATATATGGCGGGAGGAAAACCCTCTTGAAAAACCAAGCGTTCTTATCTTCCGTTGTTGCCATCATCCTGGGATTACTTTTTGGCCTTTTGATCATGATCATTGCCAATCCATTCACAGCCATTCCTGGTTTTTTTACGATGATTGGTGGCTGGTTAATGAATGCCGAATTCCTTCGACGATTTGGTGACTTAATCTTTTTAACTGGACCTTTAATCCTCACAGGTTTATCTGTCGGTTTTGCTTTCAAAACTGGTTTATTTAATATTGGGGCAACCGGTCAATACACCATGGGCATGTTTGCTGGGGTTTGGGTAGGAATTTATGGCGATACCTTCGGTCCTCTTCAATGGGTTGTTGCGTTTATTGCGGCAATGGTCGCGGGTGGTATTTGGGGATTGATTCCAGGATTACTCAAGGCTAAATTTAATGTGCATGAAGTCATTTCTTCAATTATGTTGAACTACATAGCTATGTATACGATCAATATGTGGATTCAAGGCGATGCCAATTTATTTAACATTGCCTTCTCCAAAACAAAAGCAATCGATTTGAATGCTTATATCCCTACCACTTTTTTAAGAGAAATATTTTCTCGCTCGGCAATTGACCTAGGAATTATCTTGGCCATTGGCTTTTCAATTCTCATTTATTTCATCCTTTATAAAACAGGGTTTGGTTTCGAATTACAAACCGTTGGTAATAATCGGTATGCTGCTAAATATAGCGGCATTAAAGAGGATCAAAGTTTAATCCTATCGATGGTGATAGCGGGCGCATTAGCAGGCGCTGCTGGGGCGTTATACTTTTTAGCTAAGGGTTCCATTAATAGTGGCAACCAATACTCCGTTGGAAATGAATTACTGACGGCCGGCTTTGATGGAATTGCAGTTGCATTACTCGGACAATCCCATCCGTTTGGGATCGTTTTATCTGCTTTCTTTATTTCTTTTATCCAACGCGGTGGTTACTTTATGCAAACGTTGGGCATCAAAGTGGAAATCATCGATGTCATCATTGCAGCGATTATTTACACATCGGCGATGGCCATGCTAGTGAAAGATACGCTATTAAAATATTTTAAAAAAGGAGGTAAAAAATAATGAGTTTTGCTGAGTTATTCATTATTGTTGCAAACTCTACTTTATTCTTTACCGTGCCTTTGTTAATTACTGCATTAGGTGGGATGTTTGCCGAAAAAAGTGGTGTGGTAAACATCTCATTAGAAGGGACGATGGTCTTTGGTTCTTTCTTTTCTGTTTTATTTATCAATTTCATGCAAAATACATTTCCTGATTTTGATCCAAGCATCATGTTATTAATCGCCGCATTGATTGCTGCCATCACTGGCTCGCTACTTTCAACACTTTTAGCTTTCTCTGCAGTGAACCTTAAGGCGAACCAAGTCATCGGAGGCACAGCGATTAATTTATTCGCCGCCCCGATGGTGATTTTTATCGCGAGAACCCTTAATAATGTGAAAAATATTCCCTTTGACCAAACTTTTAACATCCAAAAAGTACCGATTCTAGGAAATATTCCAATTCTAGGGGACATTTTATTTCAAGACATCAATATCTTAAGTTTTGTTGGTTATGCGATTGCCTTAGTTGCCATCTTTGTCATTTATCGCACACGATTTGGTTTACGATTGTCAGCAGTCGGTGAACACCCTGGTGCTGCGGATTCCGTTGGCATCAATGTCTACCAAACGCGTTGGCTAGGGACGCTAATCTCCGGCGCATTAGCTGGAGTCGGGGGACTGGTGTTTGTGGTTTCAAGTTCGGTGACTTTCTCGGGGCAAGTGAGTGGCTACGGTTTCTTAGCACTCGCCGTGATGATTTTTGGTCAATGGAAACCAGAAAAAATATTATTCGCAAGTTTATTCTTTGGTTTTATGAATGCGTTAAGTATTAAATATACCTTGATTCCGCTTTTTGATGGTTTATCTTTAGGGTATTTCTTTACGGTATTACCATATTTAGCAACCCTAGGTGCACTAATTCTCACCAGTAAAAAATCACAAGCACCGAAAGCGGAAGGTATTCCTTACGATAAAGGGAGTCGTTAACGATATTCGTTTAATCGCTTTTGTAATTGGTTAATCAATAATCCAACGTGATAACCATCGACAAGTCCGTGGTGAACTTCTACCGAGAAGTTAAGGATCTTTTTGCCATTTTCTTCTTGAAATTGACTCCAACTTATTCGTGGAACTGAATCCGTAGCACTTAATTTAGTCGCATGCGTAAAATGCGTAAATCTTGCCCAAGGAAACGACGTAATATAGATGGTGTTCAACACCATTTCTTTGTCCATTTGAATCAACAGATTTCCTTGTTTAGCAGAGGTGTTAATAGCGGTTTTTTCAAAGGTGAGGTAATCAGCATCAACCTTCGTAAAGACCATTTTAAATAATTGTTCGGCTTCAATGAAGTCAGTGAATGAAACAAATTCAATTGGTTGATCAAAGACTTTGCCACCTTCAATCCGATAGCGGAAGTTTTCGATTTGATTAAGCGTAAGTACAACTTGATGCATCAATAAAAAGTAAAATCGATAACCTTTGGCTTTACCGATTTGATAAAGCTGGGTCACATCCAAAGGAAAAGTCATATTGAATCGGGGCATCTCATAACTTTTGAAAAATAGGTAATGTTGGTAGCGTGGCCAGGTGTTAAAATCAATCCATTTTTTCATAGCACTATCTTATCATAATGAATCGATTCTAAATTTACCGAATCTATACAAAAAATTAACATTTTATATATGGGATAACTTTATAGTAATCATGGAGATATCTATGATCAAAGTATTATTTATTTGCATTCATAATTCTGCTCGGAGTCAAATGGCAGAGGCATTTCTTAATCGCCTTAGTCAAGGTAAGTTTGTTGCAGAAAGTGCCGGTCTGGAAGCCGGAAAACTAAATCCAATTGCGGTGAAAGCGATGGCAGAAATCGGTTATGACATTTCTAAAAATAAAACCAAAGATGTTTTTGACTTTTTTAAACAAGGTAAACGATATGAGATTGTCGTGAAAGTTTGCGACGCATTAAACGGTCAACGTTGCCCAATCTTTCCAAGTACAAAAGTCACATTAAACTGGGATTTACCTGATCCTTCTGCGTTGCCTGGAACCGAAGAAGAAAAATTAAAAGCGATTCGCCC
>CAIMWL010000010.1 GCA_903845135.1 uncultured Caryophanales bacterium | reverse complement strand
CCCTTCTTTTGTTTCGCAAAATGTCTCATGATCGTTTCAGCGTAGTATTTTGTTGCCCCCATCACATTGGTGGAACGTACCGCTTTATCCGTCGAGACCAAAACCATTTTTTTAATTTGATACGTTTGCGATAATTGGGCAACATTATAAGTTCCTAGAACATTGGTACGAATTGCTTCTTGGGGAGAATCTTGCATCAAAGGAACATGCTTGTATGCGGCCGCATGAAATACTAAATTTGGTTTGTAAGTTTTATATATTTGTTCTAACCTTTCAAAATTGTAGGTTGCACCAATTTGAAAATAAATCGGAATCTGATTTTGAAGTTTTTGATTCATTCGAACTAATTCTTGTTGAAGGTCATAAACACCATTTTCATAAATATCAAACAACACTAAAGCTTTAGGTTGATAGGTAAAGATTTGTCTGGTTAATTCACTACCGATAGACCCACCCGCACCGGTAATCAACACTACTTGGTCTTTGATGAAATTTTTAATTTCATCATTAATAAGTGGTACCACATCACGGCCAAGTAATTCGTTCACATCAACGTCTTTCACTTTCATTTGTTGGCCGTCTTTTTCTAATTCTTCCATTAAAGGTAAACGGCGAATCTTAACATTGGATTTTTCCATGATTCTTAAAATTTCAAATAGTCGAGAACGAGAGATGTTACCAATCCCAATAATGACTTGGCTTACTTTATATTTTTCAATTAGCGTTGGTAATGATGTGATGGGACCTTCGACTTGAAGATTGAGAAATTTACGTTTCCATTTTTGTGGGTCATCATCGAGAACCACGACTGGAGTAGCATTTAATGATCGATTGGTTCTTAGTTCATCGATGACAATTTTGGCAGCGGCACCAGCACCAATAATTAATGTACGGGTTAGATTTTTTCGATTTGATTGTTGATAACCTAATAAAATCGCTAAAGTCCTTCTCGCCACTCTTAAACCAATGAGTAAAGCGGGAACACTGATTAAAACAAATACGGCTTCAAGAATTGAAAAAGGAATTTCACGGATTAAAACATAAGCCAAAAACACCAAGTTAAATAGGATGGTAGTTAACCCAATTTTAAATGAATCAATAAGACCAAAATAAATTGTAATCATCGCGTAAACTTTAAATAAGTTTAGAATGAAGATTAATAACAAAGCATAGATTGTTAAGGTCAGAATAAATGATGCTGTGATGGCTAAAGATAAATCTCTAGAAAGAAGAATTAAGAATCCAATCGATAAAATCGCAAAAAAATCCGCGGTGAGGTAAAGACCAACTTTGAACCACCGTGGTAATTTATTCATAGATTAAATGCTGTGAATAGGTTTGAGTAAACTAACGGTTCGTTTCACTATTGATTCCGCAAGTTCTTTTTGAATCTCACCTTTTAGATAACGATAAATTAATCTTGCGATGTCTCTAGCAATTTCTTCGGTAGCACCTCTAGTGGTTAAAGCAGCAAAACCAATTCGCACACCAGAAGTAATTTGAGGTTTTTCTTGATCATTCGGTAACATATTTTTATTTAAAGTCACACCGATTTCATCCAATTTTACTTGGCTGTCGTATCCCGTTAAACCAAAGCTAGATTTAGTATCGACTAAAAATAAGTGGGTTTCTGTTCCCGAAACTTTTGCACCTAATTTAGCAAATTCATCGGCACACGCTTTGGTATTTTTTAATATTTGCTTTGCGTATTGTTTAAAACTAGGATCTAAGGCTTCTGCGAACGCTTGCGCTTTCCCACCAATAACGTGAACCAAGGGTCCACCTTGGGCGCCAGGGAAGGTCGCTGAGTTTATCTTTTTCATAAATTCTTCGTTATTCGATAGAATCATGCCACCCCGTGGACCACGAATGGTTTTATGCGTTGTCGAGGTCACCACATCCGCATAAGGAAAGGGAGAAGGGTGGACGCCAGCCGCAACCAATCCTGAGATATGGGCCATATCAACCATAAAGATGGCACCAATTTCTTTGGCGACGGTTGAAAATTTTTCATAATCGGTTAAATATGGATAAGAAGAAAAACCCGCAATGATGAGTTTAGGTTTTTCTTTTCGAGCAATTTCTTGCATGCCTACATAATCAATTCGGCCATCGGCTTTTAAACCATAATGAATAAATTGATAAAGTTTGCCGGAGAAATTCACACTACTACCATGCGTCAAATGGCCGCCTTCATTTAATCCTAAAGACATGATTTTGTCGCCAGGTTTTAAAAGGGCACTATACACGATAAAGTTGGCACTTGATCCAGAGTGAGGTTGGACGTTAGCAAACTTACAAGCATAAAGTTGGCAAGCTAAATCAATGGCGAGTTGTTCAATTTTGTCGACATGGACACAGCCACCATAATAACGTTTTCCTGGAAAGCCTTCAGCATATTTATTGGTGAGAATGGAACCTTGAATCGCCATCACTTGAGAAGAGGTATAGTTTTCCGATGCGATCAGTTCTAATCCTTCATCTTGGCGTTTCTTTTCTAAATCGATGTATTGGTTTAAAAGTGCTTGGTAATCCATAACTTTATTTTACATCCTTTGATAGTTGGCGTTTTGGGTGACAATTTTCCCTGGACCAGTTACCTTATATTTAATCACGTCGTTACCACCAAAAAAGAACGCTTTAAAAATATTCGTGCGTTTGACCATTAACGTCATCGAAGCATCCATAAATGCGACGGCCGCTTGATCAAAACTTAAGGCTTTACCTTTGGTTAAGGTATACGTCTTTGCATCCTTATCGATGAGGATATAGGCAGTCCCTTGGCCACTTAAGACTTGTAATGCTAAATCATCATTACCAAACAAGGCATCCCATAGATTGAATTTCTTTCTCGGTTTGATTTCTAAACCTTTTGTCATTGCTAATAAGGAACCCTTCTTAATAACAATCGGTTTTGATTTGGTAATGTTTAAAGTAACAATTTGTCCTGGTAAAGGCGCGGAGAATGCGATGATACTTTCTGCTTTCGTCGCTTGATACTGATCCAAAACTTTGGCATCGCCAAAAATTAACTTTGAAAAAAAGGGATTTAGGCTCTTGGCAGTTGAAATTGTTTGTTTGTTGATGTCTGGAGCAATTAAGGAAATGGTTGTGACATCATTTTCAGTGAAAATGACTTCTTTGGCATCAAGTGTAAGGGTTAAGACAGGTAAGTGTTCACCACTAATTAAAACTTTCATATTTGTCCCTACTCTTTTCCTCATATTTTAACCGAAAAACTATTAAAAAGATATGAATTTTCCTTTAATCATATCGTTATACTTTTTGATTTTGTTCTCCTATAATAAAGACGTATCTTCAGGGTAGGGTGTAATTCCCAATCGGCGGTCAACCCCGCGAGCAGCAATGCAGGAACTTGTGTAATTCAAGTGGCGACAGTAAAGTCTGGATGAAAGAAGATGTCATTTTTCATCTGTACCCTGAACTTACTTAAAGGTCAGGGTTTTTATTTGAAAATTAAAACAGATATGGATTTTATGAGACAAGCGTTAACCCTTGCTGCGCAGGCAAAAGGGATGGTGGGTCATGATCCTTTGGTGGGTGCGGTATTTATCAAAAATCGCCAAGTCATTACCAAGGGTTACCACGAAAAGCTTTTTGGTCTACATGCAGAATTTGCCGCCTTTAAAAACCAAGACTTTGATGTAGAAGGTTCCACAGTCTATGTGACGTTAGAACCATGTGCACACGATGATTATTTTCCTTCTTGTGCTCAATTTTTAATTCGCAAGAAAGTTAAAAAGGTTTTGATCGCTTCGCTCGACCCTAACCCGATTGAAAATGGTGATGGTGTTCAATTGTTAAAAAAAGCTGGTATCGAGGTCATTACCGGTTTGATGGATCAAGAAAATCGCTCACTCAATCAAGCGTATTTTGAAAGGTTTAAATAATATGTTTTCAGGCATTATCGAAGAAATTGGTACGATCAAATCCATCACGCCACTGGCGGATGGTTTTCGTTACACCATTCAAGCGAAGCAAGTTTTAAAAGGAACTAAACTTGGAGATTCGATTTCCCATGATGGTATTTGTTTAACTGTCGTATCTAAATCATTTCGCACTTACGATGTCGAAGTAATGAAAGAAACGATACAAGTGACGGCTTTAAAACTTTGGAAAGTGGGAAGTGGCATTAATTTAGAAAGAGCTCTGGCTGCTAACCAGCGTAATGGCGGACATCAAGTTTCTGGACACGTCGATGGCATCGGTACAATCTTAAACTTAAAACAAGAAGGTATTGCCACGATTGTGACCATTGAAGTGCCGGAAAGTCTCACCAAATATATGATTCAAAAAGGGAGTGTCGCAGTGGATGGCATTTCTTTAACCTTAACGGATGTTAAGAAAAACTCTTTTGCACTTTGGATTATTCCTCATACAAAATTACACACCACCTTATTAACAAAAAAAAGTGGAGATCCAGTCAACATTGAAGTGGACATGCTAGCCAAGTATGTAGAAAAGTTGATGCAAAAATGAAAGCAAAATTTTCAACGATTGAAGAAGCAGTCCTAGCACTTCAACAAGGGCAATTGATCATGCTTGTTGATGATATTCATCGTGAAAATGAAGGTGATTTTGTGATGGCAGCGGAATTCGCCACTGAAAAAACAATCAATACCATGATTACGCTAGGTAAAGGTTTAGTGTGCGCTCCCATTAGTGAAACTATTGCTAAAAAACTAGACTTACCATTGATGGTGAAAACCAATACTGAAAGTTTCCGCACTGCTTTTACAGTGTCCATTGATGCAAAAACCAATACAACTGGGATAAGTGCTCAAGAACGTGCAGATACATTAAATCAATTGGCAAATCCTAATGCAAAAATAGATGATTTTGTTCGGCCTGGTCATATTTTTCCCTTGATTGGTAAAGCGGGTGGTATCCAAGCAAGACCTGGACATACGGAGGCATCCTTAGCCTTAATGCAGTTAGCTAAACTCCAACCGGTAGCCGTCATATGTGAAATTATTTTACCCAATGGTAAGATGGCCCGTCGTCAAGATTTATTTAAACTTGCGACCAAATTAAAGATGCCAATTTTAGAGATTAGTCAACTCATGAAACCATAAGGAGGTTTACTCATGAAAAAAATTCATATTATCGTTTCCGAATTCAATAACCCTATTCCTGAACAACTTTTACAAGGTGCATTACGCGCCTTGACTGACCAAAAGTTTTCCAAACAAAACATTGTTGTAACTAAAGTTCCTGGAGCGTTTGAATTACCGATCGCTGCTCTTGCTGCTGGACAACAAATGATGACCGCAGCTGTGATTTGTTTAGGGGCAGTAATCCGTGGAGAAACGAGTCATTATGATTATGTATGTTCAGAAACCGCTCGAGGCATTATGGATGTAGGTTTGAAATTAATGAAACCTGTGATTTTTGGCGTGTTAACTACAGACAATGAAGCACAGGCAGAAGCCCGTGCAAAAGCCGATAAAACCAATAAAGGTTATGAATGTGCCATCGCAGCATTATCGATGATTAAGGTTTTGAAATCACTTCGTTAACAGACAGTAACGGTAATTTAAATAATTGCGCTAGAGCAGGGAAAGTAATCTTGCCTTGGTATGTGTTAAGACCACTTGCTAGACCCGGATCTTTTTTCATTGCTTCTTTAAATCCTAAATTGGCGATTGCTAAACCAAAAGGAAGAGTTGCTTGATTTAAACCAATCGTGGAAGTTCGCGGCACTGCACCTGGCATATTCGCCACACAGTAATGAATGACGCCATCGACTTCATAAATGGGTTGATCATGATACGTTACTTTACTAGTTTCCGTACTGCCGCCTTGATCAATCGCCACATCAACGATGACTGAACCTTTTGGCATCATTTTCAAATATGATCTTTTAATCAGTTTAGGCGCTGCATCTCCAGGAATAAGAACGGTAGAGACAACTAGATCGGCATGTTGAATACTATTAAGAATATTAGTTTCGTTAGAAATCAACATCGTTAATCGACCATTTGCGATGGGTAATAAAGTTTCTACCTGATTAAACTTGACATCAATCGCGGTAACTTTAGCTTGTAAGCCAAGTGCAATTTGAGTGGCGTTAAATCCAGCATAACCATTGGCACCTAACACCACAACGTGTCCAGGCTCAACACCAGGGATACCGCCTAAAAGCACACCGCGTCCCCCATATGATTTTTCTAAATATTTAGCCCCTTCTTGTACGGCTAATCGGCCGGCAACTTCTGACATCGGTCGCAAGACAGGTAATCGTCCATTGCTGTCCTTGATGGTTTCATAGGCAATGGCGGTTACTTTTTGTTTTAACAACGCATCCGTTAAAGGTTTAGCAGCCGCTAAATGTAAAAATGTGTACAGAATTTGGTTTGGTCTTAACAAATTAAATTCTTCTTCGAGTGGTTCTTTTACTTTAATAATCATCTCTGCTTTCGCATAGATTTCTTGAATGGTGGAAAGGATTTTACATCCGACTTTGATGTATTCTTCATTGGTAAATCCTGAACCTAATCCCGCATCTTGCTGAATCAAAACTTGATGACCAGCTTGAATATAGGTCTTCGCAGAAAGTGGGGTTAAGCCAACGCGATATTCTAATTTTTTAATTTCTTTTGGGACACCAATGATCATACAGGTCTCCTCGATTCGTCATTATTATATCACTCGGTTTTAAGTTTGCTTGCTTCGCCATGACGAACAAAAAACATGGTGCCAAAACTTAGTAAAGCAAAAAAGGTTGCATAAGGAAATAACAGTCCTAAACCAAATGCTGTCATTAAAGCCCCTGATAATAATGGGGTAAAGATTTGAGCCGCCATCGATGCAGTGTAGTAATAACCGGTATATTTTCCGATATTACTTCCTGAGGCCATTTCCACAATCATGGGATATGAATTGACATTGATGGCCGCAAACCCTAACCCGGCAATTGGCATGATAAAGTAGACAATCCATGAAGTTTCAACCGTTAAGAATGACCCAACTAAGGTTCCTAATGCGAGCATCAGGATTCCTAATAAAACTGTCTTTTTCCTACCAATTTTATTCGCCAAGGCAGCAAGAGGTAAAAATCCAATCAATGCAGCGATGTTGGCAACTGTCACTGGTAAAACATAATTGGTAATTTCTAAAACATTACTTGCGTAGTCCGTAAACTTCGTTGTCACCGCGTTAAAACTAAAGAACCACAAAAATACCGACACCATAATCAACCAAAAACTGAGTTGGTATTCTTTTTTTAGAGGCGTAACAACATTGTCTTTTCTTGCTTGTTCTTCTGCTTCCGTTTCATAACCTTGTTCAATCGAAACGCGATGCATGTCTTTTACCCAGGCCACTTCCTTCACAATAAAACGGAACAATAATAAAATCGCAACCATCGTCAACGAGAGCATGATAAAAGCGCGAACATAAGGTGTAAATTCTTCCGTTGCAGCATTAATAATCAAGGTGGCAACAATATAACCTAACACACCCATCAAATTAACAATGGCATTGGCAACACTGCGAAAAGGTTTGGGTGTAATATCAGGCATTAACGACACCGCGGGAGTTCGGTAATAGGACATGGCAATTAACACAATAAAAAGGGTGACAATATATAAAATTAAATAAATGGGTGAGATTGTAGTAATTTGATTAAAGATGAGGGTATAACGAACAAAAGATGCATCTAACTTTGTTGAGAAAAATACCACATCACCGATAACGGTAAATGCGCGATTGTTGGTCGAGGCAATATCGATAATCAACTCTTTTAAACTTGCCTCGGTGGCAAAACTGTATACGTCATTGGTTTGGGTAATCCCCAATATCCCAGCATCCACCACGGCAGATTGTTGATAAAAATCAACGAGTGCCACGCCAATAATGAAGAT
>CAIMWL010000009.1 GCA_903845135.1 uncultured Caryophanales bacterium | reverse complement strand
GTGATGGGTATCCTCGCCATTTTAACGAATATCTTACCGAGAATTGAAGGCCAAGTTTTTTTATTAGAGTTCTTTTTAGGTTCGTTAGTGGTGTCGATTTTAATCCAACTTGCCATGAAAGTTTATCAATTGAGATGGGGCAGTGGCATCCTTAGTATTTTAATTTCTTTATTGCTGATTTTACCGATTGCCCCTATCATCAGAATTATTTATTCACCCGTTTTCTCTCGCATCATTGGTTTGGTCTATCTCATCATGTTGGTCTATTTAATTGTTTATACCATTACCATCGCGATCCAGCATGCACAAAATAAAAAAATTACCGAAGATTTGAATGCTTTAATCAAAGAAAAAAAGCCAAAGAAATAAGCCTATTTAATTTTCTTATTCCTGATATTCATGTCATTAATATCAATGACTGCCTTATCAAGAATCTGGGATTTAAAGGGTGGGGTTTCCCGGCTTTCAATCGCATCAAGTAAGCGAGGAAATTGACGAATATTGACAATAAATTGATTGTCTTCACTAACAGGAATCCGATTAATCATCGCATCATTATTCACTAAAATAACCGAAATGAATAACGTTGGATCTAAACCGGTAACCATGATTAGTTTTTCAATCCGTTGCCGATTTAAGATAAAAGGATTGGGAATGTAACGGTATTTCGGTTCACGATATTTGTATTCATAATAGGACCATTCTTTGTCGCTACCTTTACCTAATAAGCCACCTTCGAAATAAAGATCTTTAATCGCATAAATAAATTTATCGCCAAAGACTAAATGGTCGATAATCACATCGCGATTACCGGGTAATTTTACTTTGACTTGCGGAATTAAATAAAAATCCTTTTCGGTGACATAGCGATGAATTTTCTCATTAAACATTTTATGGAGATTTCGCATCGCATACTGTCGTTTAAAAAAGGGTAAAAGCAAAAAGATTAAAGAGACCGTAATAAAGGTCAACAATAAGGTAATGATGGTAATTTGTAAATTTGATAGATTCTCAAAATTCATGGGGCGATTTCTAAAGCAACCTCTAACATTTTTTTCAAGCCAACTTCACGTTGTTCCGCGGTGAGAATTTCTTTGTAATGGAATGAGTCAGATACGGACATCATTGCTAAAGCTTGTTTTCCTAATCTCGCCGCATTTGCATAAAGTGCATACGCTTCCATTTCCACGCCCAGAACCCCCAAGGCTTCCCATTTTTTCCATTTATCTGGATCGACATCATAAAAGACATCACTGCTTAACACGTTACCAACATGAAACGGTAATCGATGATCGCGACAAGCTTTGACTGCTTGTTCTACAAGCGCAAAACTTCCAAGGGCAGAGAAGGTACCGTTACGAAGTTGAAATTGACTTGACCAATTACTATCTGTACTTGCCCCTTGAGCAATAATGATGTCATAAAGTTTAGCTTGTTTTGTGTAAGCACCAGTGGTCCCAACCCGAAT
Source organism: uncultured Caryophanales bacterium (assembly GCA_903845135.1). Lineage (GTDB taxonomy): Bacteria > Bacillota_I > Bacilli_A > RFN20 > CAG-826 > UBA970. The sequence goes on along the minus strand of CAIMWL010000009.1, from coordinate 18,572 downwards.
GATGGTGTCGACCCCAAAGGCCGTATATAGCTCATGAGAATAAATACCCATGCTTGGCATCCCCATCCCCGATGCCATGATTGAAATACGTTTGCCTTTATAGGTGCCAGTAAAACCAAACATATTGCGCACCGTATTCACTTGTTTGACTTCCTTTAAAAAAGTGTCGGCAATAAACTTCGCACGTAAAGGGTCACCTGGCATCAATACCGTTTTTGCAAAGTCCCCTAATGTCGCTTGAATATGAGGTGTAGCCATGGATGATTCTCCTTGGGATGAACTGCTTTTATCTTATCATACCCAACTTGTCATACCATATTGAGTTTTAAGTTGAACGTTGGGAATTAACCACCCATGTTTTAATTTTTTTAATCATACTTTCAAAGGCGGAAAAATCTTTTAATTTCCATTCCCAGTTAGGTGAACCAATGGTTCCGGGAACGTTCATTCTCGCTTGATCATCTAACGATAATAAATCTTGCATCGGTAAGATGGCATACTTAACTGGACTTTGTAGAGTGAGTTGACACAATTGTTCGGCCACCGTTCCTGCAAATGGTTTTAAAAAAATCGCTAATTGATTTTGCGATGCCGGTTTGAGTGAAGCGTACCAACCCATCGTCGTTTGATTGTCATGGGTACCGGTGTAAGCGACAGCATTTTCTGATAATTTTGGCGGAATCGGTTTTGGCATTTGCCCATTTCCATCAGGATAAATCGGAAACTCAAATTGAAATATTTTCATTCCAGGTAAGTGATAATGATCTCTTAACTGAAGCACTTGGGGCCGTAAATCGCCTAGGTCTTCAGCGATGATGTTAATCTTGGGTAGTTGTTGATAAATAGTGTCAAATAATGCATACCCAGGAGCTTCAATCCATGCGCCTTCAACGGCCGTTGGACAAGTGGCAGGAATTTTCCAATACGTGTCAAAAGCCCGGAAATGATCGATACGGATGATGTCAAATAAGTTAGCATTAAACCCTAAACGATCAATCCAAAACTTAAACCCATCTTTTTCCATAACATCCCAGCGATAAAGCGGATTGCCCCAACGTTGACCAGTTTTAGAAAAATAATCCGGTGGAACTCCAGCAATATGAGTTGGTTCCCCTTCTGCCGTAATCATAAATTGGGATTGATTCATCCACACATCAATCGAGTCAATGCCCACATAAATGGGAATATCACCGACGAGTTGAATACCTTGGCGATTGGCATATTGTTTTAAAGCATAAAATTGTTGAAATAATAAGTACTGAATCATTTGATGATATTGAATACGCGGTAAGTAAGGGGTTAAATCAATCGCTTTATTTTTTACATAGGTTTTAAATTCTTTTTGCCAAGTTGTCCACATTTGTAATTGATGAAGTTCCTTAAAGGTGACAAAAATCGCATACATTTCCACCCAAGGATTTTCCTTAAGAAAATGTTGATAGGCTACATTGGGTCTAAATTTTTTAAAGGCTTCTTGATAATATTTACTTTTGTATTGCCTGACTTGATCATAATCAACTTTGGTTTCAAGTGCCTTAAAGGGTTTGGGTTTTTTAATCAAACCTTCTTCATAAAGTAAATCGAGGGATAAATACAATTCATCCATCGCTTTCGATGAATAAGGTTGATAGGGAGAATTGCCATATCCTAAAGGATTGAGTGGTAAAACTTGCCAAAGTTTCATGTTGCTTTTGACAAGTAAATCCACAAAGGTATGAGCTTCTTTGCCGAAGTCCCCAATACCATATGCTGAAGGAAGGGAGGAAACTGCTAATAAAACACCTGAAGTACGCATAACCGTGACTCCTTTATAACCATTCAAATTATACCGATTATTTTAAAAAATGAAGCAAGAAAAAAACCATTGGTTTGCCAATGGTTTTTTAAGATTCAAATTCTTAAATAATTGTTTTTTGCGTTTCGCGATCAAAGAGATGGGCTTTTTCTAAATTGAGAACGAGGCGAATGCTATCGCCAATACGGTACGTATGTAAAGCATCAATTTTGCTAATCAGGTTATTGCCGGCTAAATCGGTGTGAATAATATATTCATGCCCTAATAATTCTGCCACTTTGATGGTGCTCTTAAGGATGGCGGTTGGATAGAGCTTTTCTAAGGCAGGATCTTCACGGTGCGAATCTTCTGGTCGGATGCCAAAAACGACTTCTTTATTTTCATAACCTTTTAAAGCTTTTTTGAATTTTTCCGGTAATTCTACTTTTAGACCATCCGCAAAATGAATGTGGCCTTCTTTATATTTGACATCCATTAAATTCATCGCCGGCGAACCGATAAAGGCAGCAACGAATAAATTAGCGGGGTGATTGTAAATTTCAATTGGCGAACCAATTTGCATGACATAACCACCTTTCATGACCACGATGCGGCTAGCCATCGTCATTGCTTCCGTTTGATCGTGGGTAACATAAATGGTTGTCGCCCCAATACTTTCGTGAAGTTTAATGATTTCTGCACGCATTTGTACCCGTAACTTTGCATCTAGGTTTGAAAGCGGTTCATCCATTAAAAACACTTTGGCATTTCGCACAATCGCACGACCCAAGGCCACCCGTTGCCGTTGACCACCTGAGAGTTGTTTCGGTTTCCGATCTAATAATTTTTCAATTTCAAGAATTTTAGCTGCACGATAGACTCTTTCACGAATTTCTTCTTTGTTTATGTGCCGAATTTTTAACCCAAAAGCTAAATTATCAAATACCGTCATGTGTGGATAAAGTGCATAGGATTGGAACACCATCGCGATATCCCGATCTTTAGGTGGGGTATCATTACGTAAAGTGCCATCGATATAAAGTTCACCATTGGTAATATCTTCTAAACCCGCAATCATCCGCAAGGTTGTTGATTTACCACAACCTGAAGGACCCACTAAGACAATAAATTCTTTGTCTTTGACTTCAAGATTAAAATCAAAAACTGCTTGGACTTTGTTGTCATAAACCTTATTAATATTCTTCAATACAACTTCTGCCATGTAATGTGTTCTCCTTGAAAAGAATTATAACAAGATTAGTTTACCATGATTTGTGCATCATGCACAAATCAACCTTGTTTGGTTAATAATTTTTCAATCAATGTAAACACCAGCGCGTGATCGTGCTGCCGAATATCTAAACCGGTTAAATTGACAAATTGATTTAAACGATAGGCGAAGGTATTTCGATGCACATATAATCGTTCACTGGCGACACTCGCTTTTAAATCCGAAGCGAGTAACATCGATGCGGTTTGCATTAAGTGACGTGGAACTTGAGAAAATTCTTCTTTGATCAAAGGCAAGAGGATTGGATTACCATCAAAGATTAGTTGTAACAGCAAATCCCCTAAACGATCAACTTTACCTGGATTTTTATGTAGACCAATTCGCGAAGCCTTTTCTCCTAACGCGTGAATTCGATAGGTTTTTAACAGATGAAATTTTAAATTAAATTCTTGACGATACGTGTCTAGAAAATTTTGTAGAGGCGGTCGGGTATCTTCATTCGTAAAAAAAACCACTTGATCCTTATGCAAACGTTGCCAGGTGATGGGTTGGCCAATGACATCTTGAATGGTGTTGCGAAAAGGGACATCGGCAAAGGGTGATTGAGAAACTAAATAATAGCAAACGTTTGTCTTCATTCCACTTCAAATAAATAAGTTTCAAAAGGTCTTAAGATAAGATTTAAACCTCGTTTTTCAATCGTTGGATAATTATGAAGTAACACTGAATTAATCAAACGGTTCATTTTAAATTCAACTTCAAAACCACGAAAATTACTGACGACCAATAATGCGGGTCTCCCTTCATGAACATAGGCAAAGACATCAGGATTTAAAGGATCAACTAATGATAATGGTCCTGTTAACACGGATTCCATCACCTTGGGTTTTTTTCGCAAGGCGATTGCCTTGCGATAATAATTGAAAATGGATTTAGGATCTTTTTGTTGTTTGGCTAAATTGACTTCACGATAATTACCATTGACTTGTAAAGAAGGTTCAACCGTAGAAAATCCGGCAAAAGACTGATCATTCCATTGAAAAGGGGTCCTGGCATTGACTCTTGAGGTCCGTCTCAAAAATCTTAATATGGTGGATTCATCCATCTTCTCTGATGCTTGTTTGGCATATTGCAGCGCTGATACATCTTTGAATTGGGTTAATTTTTCATAATCGACATTACTCATGCCAATTTCTTCACCGTTGTAAATAAAGGGCGTTCCATATAAAAATAGTAAAGTTGTTGCCAGCATTGTCGCTGATTCTTGGCGATAACGAATCGATCCGTATTGCGACACAACCCGAGGGTGATCATGATTTAACCAGTAAATTGGTAATGAGGCAAGCGGTGAAACCGTTTGATACCACTTCATAAAGTTTTGTTTAAGCTGCACCACATTGGTTTTAATCTCGTGATCTGCTTTATGATCAGAGCCAAACGCCCCATTTTCCCAACAAGTGTCAAAATTAAACACCATATTCAGATACCCATTTTGCGGATGAATATACTGTAATGACATCTCAGGAGAAACGCCACCACCAACTTCGCCAATCGTCAAAACGTCTGGGTATTTTAATAAAACCTCGGACTTAAATTCTTTTAAATAATCAAAGACTCTTGGTAAAGAAGAAAATTTACTCGCATCGAGAACCAACCCATCAGCCGCGACTGGTAAAGTGGAATTGGAGAAAGTTAAATCTTTTGCTAAATGCGCCAAGGCATCTAGACGAAAGCCATCGACACCCAGATCTAGCCAAAATTTAGCCACATCATACATATCTTGTCGCATGGATTTATTTTCCCAATTTAAATCAGGCATTTTCTTTGAAAAGATCTTAAGGTAATATTGCTTAACCGTGTCGTCATAATGCCATGCACTATCCGAAAAATAACCACGCCAATTGGTGGGCGGAAGTATTTTACCTTCATCGGTTTTTTTAGGATCTTTCCAAATGTAATATTGATGATATTTGGAATACTGATTTTTACGGGCTTCCATAAACCATCGATGTTCATCGCTGGTATGGTTAAGGACCAAATCAATAATGATACGAATCCCCATCGAGTGCGCTTCTTTGAGCAAAGCTTGAAAATCCTCAAGCGTCCCAAACATCGGATCTACTTGGTAATAATCTTTAACGTCATAACCATAATCATCCATGGGGGAGGCAAAGAAAGGACAAATCCATAAGAGATTAACTCCTAATTGATGAAGATGGGGTAGTTTTAAACGAATGCCATTTAAATCACCAACACCGTCTTGATTACTGTCGTAAAAAGACCGAGGGTAGATTTGGTAACCAATGGCTTCTTGCCACCATGGCCGGGATTTATTCAAAATACGTTTCTCCTTTTTGAGCATCTGCAAGCATTTTGATGAGATCTTTTCGTTCAATTTTAAAAGAGAGTTGCTTGGGTAATTGATTTACGGGAAAGAATTTCACCGCTAAAATTTCATGACCAAAAGGTTTTAACGGACCTTTTAAAACACCTTTAAAGACTATCACATATTGGCTTTGAGCTTGACCCCGATGTTGAAAATCATAATGATAAACACCGGTCAATTGAGTTACTTTTACATCCGCGCCAGCTTCTTGCAAACATTCTTTGGTGATCGCTTCCACAGGACTTTCAAATAAATCAGCCCAGCCGCCTGGCAGGGTATACCCTTGATCTACTTTTTCTTTGACCAATAAAACTTCTTGCTTATCATTGAACACAATCATGCGCACTGAAACATTGGGTGTAGGATATAGATCTCTTTCAAAATATTGGGGACGTTTAAAATTTATATCCGTAAAGTCTTTTAACATTGTCGTAGAAAGATCACTAAGTTCTTGATAATTCTCAAGTGCATAAGCATCCTTTGAATATGTTAAACCGATTTTACTAATGGCTTGAACCTTCATAATAAATTCATAAAATGCTAGATTTTTAGTTGATTTCATTCCTTTTATTTTACTCTAAAATTTACAAGAATTAACTATATAAAAAATATAAAAAATGCTATTGTTATTTTGAAGGAGGAAACACGATGATTTTAACCTCAATTGATTTGCAATTAGTTGGGATCATTTTATGGGTCGTAGTGTTTTTTGTTGCGGTGATTGTGGAATCACTTGAACCGCAACTCGTGTCACTTTGGTTTGCAGGTGGCGCATTGTTTGCCTTATTATTTGCGACTTTATTTCAAGTCGGCCTCTTATGGCAAATACTAATTTTTACTGTGACCAGTGTTGTGCTTCTTATTTTAACTAGACCTTTTGTTAAAAAGGTGACGAATCGCCCAACCATCCCAACGAATGCGGATGCCTTAATTGGTCAAGATATTTTGATTGAAAAAGATTTTGGTCCGAAGATGTCAGGTATGGGGATGCATGGAGATGTGAGATGGAAACTGATGAGTCTACAAGATGCAACTTTTAAGGCCGGTGAATATGCGACGATTCAAGCGATTAATGGTAACAAATTAGTGGTTACTAAAAAGAAAGAAGGAAAATAATATGACTTTATTCTCATCTGCAGCAGGCGTTGGTTTGTTTTTCTTAGGTATTGTCTTTTTTACATTATTGATTATTTTAATTCGTTCAATCGTCATTGTTTCACAAGGAACGACTGTCATTGTCCAAAGATTAGGAAAATATCATAAAACCTTATCCGCAGGCATTCATATCATTGTGCCCGTGATTGATTCCAAAGTTGCCACCATTTCCTTAAAAGAAAGAGTCTACGATTTCCCACCGCAACCCGTTATTACCAAAGACAACGTTACCATGCAAATCGATACCGTGGTGTATTTCCAAGTCACCGATCCAAAACTCTTTACCTATGGGGTTGAACGGCCTCTATCAGCAATGGAAAACTTAACGGCCACAACTTTACGTAACTTAATTGGGGATCTTGAATTAGATGAAACCTTAACTTCACGGGATCGCATTAATCATAAAATGTGGGAAACCCTTGAAGAAGCAACTGACTCTTGGGGTATTAAAGTCAATCGTGTGGAATTAAAGAATATTATCCCGCCACGCGATATTCAAGAAGCGATGGAAAAACAAATGCGCGCAGAACGTCAAAAGCGTGAAGCCATCCTTGAAGCGGAAGGTAAAAAACAAGCCGCCATTTTAACCGCCGAAGGGGAAAAAGAATCCGCAGTGTTACGAGCCCAGGCTGTTAAAATCAAAAAGATTACCGAAGCGGAAGGGGAAGCAGAAGCAATTTTACGTATTTTTGAAGCTCAAGCAAAAGGTGTGGAATTAATTAATCGTTCAAAACCTGATGCAGCCTTCTTAACGCTAAAAGGTTTTGAAGCTTTAGAAAAAGTGGCGAATGGAACTGCAACTAAGTTAATCATTCCCTCAGAAATCCAAAACGTTACCGGTTTAATTGCCTCCTTAAAAGAAGTCATCACCGAAGAAAAACCAGTCGTCAAGAAAAAAGGCGAATAGTTCAATTCTTTGTATTAAAAAACCTCTAGCTTAACCTAGAGGTTTTTTGTTGCTTATTCAACCGTAACTGACTTCGCTAAGTTTCTTGGTTTATCAATATCGCGACCAAGAGATAAAGCTGCATAATATGAAAGGTATTGGCCCACCATCGCCTTCGTAAGTGGTGATAAATAGGTTTTCGTGTTACGGGTGACAAAGTCGTCTTCTTCTTTGGCTAACGCTTGATTACTGACCACGTATACTTTTGCGCCTCGGGCTAAGACTTCTTGTAAATTGGAACGAATCGCAGCAGCGGTAATTTGATCTGATACAAAAGCAATGACGGGAACATCCTTTTTAATCAGCGCAATTGGACCATGTTTTAATTCGCCACCTGGTAATCCTTCGGAATGGATATAGGTAATTTCTTTAAGTTTTAAAGAGGCTTCTAAGGCAACATCGTAATCCAATCCTCTTCCTAAAAAGAACACATTCGGTTCTTTGGCAATCGCTTCGGCAATCGCTTTGATTTCTAATTTAGCGCCGATCAGACCTTTCATCGCTTTTTCTACTTCGATTAAATCGGTGATAATTTCAGTGTTGCCGATTAAAGCCGCCCTTAAAATCGCCAGTAAGGCGACTTGGGCGATATACGCTTTGGTGGAAGCGACCGCAATTTCCATACCAGCATAAAGCAGTAAGGTAAAATCACTCGCCCGATCTAAAGATGAACCCTTGGTATTAGTAATGGTGAGAATTGGACTTCCTTGTTGTTGAATAATTTTCACACAGCGAATCAGGTCAGCAGTTTCGCCACTTTGCGAAATAAAAATAAATAAAGGGTGCTTACCTTTGACTTCAGGATAATAGGCAAATTCTGAAGCAATATAGACGCGACTGGTTTTGCCTATCGATTCAAAATAACGTCGCCCAACCAAGGCGGCGTGATAACTTGTGCCGCAAGCTAAGAAGATGATTTGATCAGCTTCTTGAAACTTTTGAATGAGGACGTCATCGAAAACAAATTGATTGCCATCGACATAATTATCCATCAAGCGTTTAATCACTTCAGGCGATTCTTCAATTTCTTTTAACATGTAGTGGGGATAGCCATTTAGACCAATATCGATCACTTTTAAATCCGTCTGATGGAAAACAAGCGGTTTTTCTTCATTGGGATCTAGGTGCTTGACGACCACCTCTTTTTGAGAAATATACCCATATTGATAATCATCAATAATGTAATAAGAAGTTGCATAATCTAACATTGGCACATAATCCGAAGCTAAATAATTGGTATTTTTACCTTTACCAATTACAAGTGGAGAATGTAATTTGGCAAAATAAACTTTGGTATCATCCTTTTTAAATAAGATGGCTAAAGCATAAGAACCTTCTAAGTCTTCTAACGTTTTTTTAATTGCATCTAAAGGGTTTTTGGTGGCAGCTTTTAAGTAATGCATTTCCATTAAATTGGCAATGACTTCGGTATCCGTTTCCGATTGAAATTTGCAACCTTGATTTTGTAGTTTCTTTTTTAAACTTCTAAAATTATCGATAACACCATTATGAACAATTGTGAAATAACCTTGTTGAGAACAATGCGGATGGGAATTCACAAAATTTGGTTCTCCATGGGTTGCCCAACGCGTATGGCCTATGCCTGCGGCTCCATGCATTTTTGCAGGCACTAATTGATTTAAATCATCAATCCGTCCTGGAAGCCGAAAAACTTCAAGTTTTTCCTTGGTTAAAAAAGCCGTACCAGCAGAGTCATAACCACGATACTCTAAGCTTTTTAGGCCATGCAATAAATAGTCTCTTAATTTAGTTTCCCCGACAGAACCAACAATGCCACACATGTCAATAAGCCCCCTTAATTGATAAAAGTGTTCTCGATTAACGTCACCATTTCTTGAACATATTGTTCACATTGCTGGGGTTGCAAAGCTTCAACCATGATCCGAATTAATGGTTCAGTCCCTGAGGGTCGAACTAAAATTCGTCCATGTTGTCCAAGACGTATTTCTATATCCTTTATTAATTGAATAACAGCCGGATGAGACATCACTTCTGCTTTGTTCTTCACCGAGATATTCTTTAACAGTTGCGGATACTGTTTTAATGATATCACAAGTTCAGATAAAGATTTTGAGGTGGTTTGGAGAATATTCAGTAGCTTAATCGCAGAAAGGAGTCCATCTCCAGTATTTAATTCATCAAGAAAAATCACATGGCCTGATTGTTCGCCACCCAGAATTAGTTTTTCTTGCTTCAGTGCTGCTTGGACATATTTATCACCGACACTTGTTTCAAGAAAGTCAATGCCTTGTTCTTTTAAGGCTTTTTTTAAACCAAAATTACTCATCTGGGTAATCACGACTTTTTTCTTTAGCTGCTTGCGCGTAGAAAATATATGCAAACTATGCAAATAGATTAAGGCATCCCCATTCACTTCTTGACCATCCGCGGTCATGGCAATCATCCGATCGGCATCCCCATCAAAAGCTAGGCCTAAATCAAATTTTCCTTTTTGTATATGAGTTTTTAATGATTTTAAATGCGTCGCCCCACATTGGTCATTAATATTGATGCCATTGGGTTGATCATGAATAAAAGTTGCGTGCATGCCAATCCGATCAAATAAAGTCTTGGCAATCGCATACGCTGAACCATTTGCAGTATCAACCAACACCTTGAGTTTGCGTTGATTTGATACATACCGACTGGTTAAAAAATTAATATATGTATTTAAAAATCCTTTTGATTGTGGATCAATCGTCCCGATTTGTTTGCCAGTTTTAAAAGGCAAGGAATCTTGGGGGCTATCTAAATATTGTTCGATTGCATTTTCGATATCACCATTCAGTTTTTCGCCTTCATGGTTAAATAATTTAATGCCATTATCATAGTAAGGATTATGACTCGCAGAAATCATCACCCCAAATCCTGTTTTGGCTTGCTGTAAGAAATAAGAAATAGAGGGAGTTGTCACGATACCCAAATCAATAATACGCGCGCCTGATGCCATCGCGCCAGACATCAATGCATCCGCTAATAAAGGTGAAGAAATGCGGGTATCTTGACCGACGAATATTGCTTCTGATATTTTTAAAATTGATCCAAGATAACGGCCAATCCGATAGGCATGATTCGCATTAAGTTGCTCACCAACTAAACCGCGAAATCCATCGGTACCAAAATATTTTCCCATTAATTATTTTCAAAATGAGGTCTATTCTCAATATAATTGGCTAACGTTTGTTTAAACGTATCCAAATATACAGGCTCAAGTTGACCCCCATAAGTCAATGACAATCGCCCTGTCTCTTCTGAAACGACAATCGTCACGGCATCCGTAGCCTCAGAAATGCCGATGGCAGCACGGTGACGTGATCCTAATTTGCCTAAAACTGGTTTGGTAGTTGGCTGGTAATAGACGTTTGCCGCAAGAATAAAACTCCCGCGTACAATCACAGCACCATCATGTAATCGGGTGCCTGGATAAAAAATCGTGGTTAACATTTCCGATGATAAAGGGGCGTTTAACAACACACCGTTCTTCGTGTAGTTGTCTAACTTGGTGGTCCGTTCAATGGTAATCAGGGCGCCAATTTTATTTTTTGACATAAATGCCACCGCATCATAAATCAATTCATAAATCATTTCTTTATCGTAATTAATGAGTCCAACCGCGTTTTGATTTTTACCAAAGCGAAACATTAAATCGATTTTTGCTTTGAGTTCTGTCGCATTTAAAACCACAAATACATTGACGAAAATGACAAATAACGTAATAAATGCAACGGTGAGGAAAGAAAATTTTTGTAAATAATAGCTTACTAAAATTGATAAAGAAAGCATCACAAATAAAATGCCATAAGCTTTTCTTCTGACGAACGAAAGAATGTAAATGCTCAACGCTAATAAAAAAATACCACCGATAGAAAAATCAATCCATTCGGATACAGTAAAGTACAAATAAGATACATTTATGAGATTCATCTTTATAATTTTAGCAAACTTTTTTGAATTTGAATAAAAAAACTGCGTTTCCGCAGTTGTTTTCATTTCTGGTGGATGCTGAGGGGATCGAACCCCCGACCTTCTGTACGTCAAACAGATGCTCTCCCAGCTGAGCTAAACATCCATGCATGCTGGTGCCGACGATAGGAATCGAACCTACAACCTACTGATTACGATTCAGTTGCTCTGCCAATTGAGCTACGTCGGCGCGTTCATTCCTATGCAAGCGCCCATTTATCATATACAAATTTTGTATTGATTTCAAGTTTTAACCTTGATTGATTGTCAATGTTTTCAAAAGGCGTATAATGATTTAAGTTTAAATTATGGAACTTCATCACCACCGCTTTTCAAGTATATTTTGGCCGTTATTTGTTGAAATTTTGTTTTCGGTTCTCGTTTCAATATCTGACACCCTTATGTTATATGCAGTTAGTCCACAAGCAGTGGCTGCCGTAGGGACCTCGATTACTTATCTGAATTTTATTAATGTTGCATTTATCATCTTATCTAACGGAACCCTGGCAATATTTACACAATATGCTGGTGCAAAGGAAGTTGATTTGACGAGAAAGGCAGCAATTACGACTATTAAGTATAATTTGTTGATTGCGGTTGGTATCACCGCGCTCATATTTGCCCTATATCCAATTTTAATGAATCTCATCATTGAGGACACATCGATTGCATCACTTGCCATCGAATATGGTTTGATTGTCGGTGGGGCATCAGCATTTATTGCGATTAATCCAATCCTAGCAAACTATATGCGCGCACTAGGACATGATAAATCTCCAATGATAGCTAATTTAGTGGCAAACGTTGTCAATATAAGCCTTAATTATGTTGCAATTTTTATTCTTGAACTAGGTGTGATTGGGGTTGCTTGGGCAACCTTTATTGCCCATTTTTTGTCCACACTTGTTCTCATTATTTTAGCCAATGTTCATCTCCCAAAAGGCATAGGCGAATCGACCGTTTCACCAAAGCAAATTATGAAGGACTCAATTTTTATTGGTTTACCTTCTGCAATTGAAAGTTTTGTATTTTTAGGGGCGATGACTGTTGTTATCACCGTTTTAAATATTTTAGATCCTTCCGGTATTGAAATTTCGGCAAGGGTGACTGTAGAACACATTTCCAGATTTGCCTTTATCCCTGCTGCAGCTTTAGCGCATGCAACGGCTATCAAAACTGGATTTTATGTTGGTGGAAAAAGTTATAAAAAAGCAGAAAAAAGAATCCTAAAAGCTAGTTTAATCAGTATGATTACAACGTTAATTTTGGGCAGTATTATTCTCTTGATTCCAAATGAAATTATTTCGATATTTACTACAGCAGAAAACTTACATGGTGATGAATTAACGGAATTAATCCATGTCATTGAATCTATTCTTTGGATTAACTTAATTATCGAAGCTATTCGATCAGTTAATGTCATCATTGGCGAATCATTAAAAGTAACCGGTGATGCATGGTTTGTAGGTAAGATTTCCTTTATTTCCTTATTGACATTTGCAATCGGTGGTACGTTATTTTTTACGTTTGTTTTTTCGTTGGATATTCTTGGAATTTTTATTGCTTTAGCAATTGATGAGACCGTTAAGTGTTTATTTTTTTCTTATCGTTTAATTACAAAGAAGTGGACGTCTCATACCTTAGTAATACCAATTAAATCTCTTTAAATTAATCCTTGGCGCGCCCGGCACGATTCGAACGTGCGACCCCAACCTTCGGAGGGTTGTACTCTGATCCAGCTGAGCTACGAGCGCAAATAAGTATGGTGCCTCCGGTCGGACTCGAACCGACATGAGCTCACGCTCGACAGATTTTGAGTCTATTGCGTCTACCAGTTTCACCACGGAGGCAACGAAATCATTATAAGCATTTATGGTCTATTACTCAATCTTAGCGTTCGTTATAATGAACTCTAAGGAGCTAATTGAAGATGAAATATGACATTCACCATCAACCAAATCGCTTTTGGATGGAAGACCATCAGCATCAGTTAATTGGAGAAATCGAATATCACCTTGATCAAGCCAAACGTTATGTGGTCACCCACACGTTTGTAAATCCCAGTTATCGCGGGCAGGGTTTAGCGAATCAATTGCTTGACCAAATCATTGCCTTAGCAAGAAAAGAAAAAAAATTTATTTATCCAATCTGCTCTTTTGCAGTCAAAGTATTACAAGATTCTCAATATCGAGATTTATGGGATCCTAAAGAAGGTGAACCCACTGGCGGTGCCTGTACTTGGATCAAACGGTAACTTGAAAATAAAAAACCTCGGATCAGTGTCCGAGGTTTTTTGATTCAATAAATTAAGCAAATTTATCGTAAAAGACGTTGGCAGGTTTGATTTGATGTTTATTAAGGACCTTAATACAAGCATCAATCATCCCTGGAGAACCACATAAATATGCTTCCGCTTCGGTCAAATCACCCGTCATTCGATCTAAGACGTCCGTGATTAAACCAGTTGCCCCATTCCATTTATCTTCGGGTAATGGATTCGACAAGGCTGGAATGTATTCAAAATTAGGGAATTCTTTTTGCAGTTGTTTCATTTCTTCAGTGTAATAGAGGTCTCTCACCGCTTTTGCACCAAAGAAATAACGAACCTTGCGGGTCATGCCTTGTTCTTTTAAGCGAGATAAAATTGAACGAATCGGTGCTTTTCCTGAACCACCTGCGATACAGACGATATCGCGTTTAGATTGTTCTTGTAAAAAGAAATTACCATAGGGCCCAGATAACGTGACGATGTCGCCAACCTTGAGTGCTTGGAAAACATAGGTGGTCGCTTGACCTTTAGGGACATAACGCACAATCATTTCAATATGAGATGGATCTGAAGGATTGGAAGCAATCGAATAAGCACGAACGATATCAATACCAGGCACTTTAATTTGAGCAAATTGCCCTGGTTTGAATGGCATGGTGTTGGGGCTGATTAATTTAAAATCTAATAGTTTGATGTCATACGTTAAATCCGTCATTTTCACTAATTTTGTTTTGAATTCCTTGGCAGTTAATAAGCCTTCAGGAATCGTAATTTTAGTTAAGGAAGTAGGTTTAACTTGGCAAGTTAAACGAACATTATTTTCTTTATCCTTTGCAGACAAGAGTGACATTTCCGTCGGTTTAATGTCACCGCCACCTTCAGTCACTTGGCATTTGCATAATCCACAAGTTGCCTTACCACCACAAGCAGATGATAAAAAGATTTTATTTTGCGAAAGAATATTGAGTAAGGTGTCGTCTGAGGTAACTTCGATTTCTTTGGTGCCATTGATAACAATTTTCTTGAGGCCACCACTACCTAAGGCTTTATCCGCGAGGATAATCAGCCCTGTAATCGCAAGCATAATCCCAAGCAAAACCGCAGGTAATAAAATGTATTCCATGTTGTTACTCCTTCGTTATTGAATAGGATCCACGCGAGCAATCCCCGCAAATCCGATAAATGCTAAGGCAAGAATGCCTAATAAAACGAAGGCGATTGCTTTGCCTTTAAGACCGCGTGGTAAATCTGCAATCACAGATAATTTTTCTCTGATTCCAGAGAGTAAAACTATCGCAAATGCCCAACCTAACGAGGATCCTAAGGCAAACACGACGGTTTCTAGGAATCCATAATCATAGTTCACGAAGAATAAACTGACCGCAAGGACAATACAATTGACGGTAATTAATGGTAAGTAAATACCAAAAGCGTTATATAAAGAGGGTAAGAATTTTTGCATCGCCAATTCTAAGAATTGCACGGATGCGGCAATCGTAATCATGAAGACCAATAAATCTAAAGTATCGGTTCCACTCCACTTTAAAAATTCATAAATAGGCCAGTTGATCGCCGCGGTGAGTGTGGTAACTAACACAACGGCTAAACCCATCCCTTTGGCGTTCGTAACATTGGTTGAAATGGCAATCAAAGGGCACATCCCTAAGATGGAGGCTAAGGCAATATTAAAGGGTAATAAAGAAGCGATGAAGATTTCGATTAAAACTGAGATGCTAACCATGTTGTTGTTCTCCTTTTATTCTTCGTAGTACTTCAACCAAACACGTAAACCCCAAATAAATAAGGAGATGACAAAGAATCCGCCTGGAGCGATTGCAAAGATGGTCCAGTTAATCCAGTCTGCACCTAAAAGCGAAATGTTGAGAATCGAGCCATTGGAAAGTAATTCTCGGATTAAGGACATCATAATTAAGACAAAGGTATAACCCATGCCACTGGCAAACGCATCAATCGTAGAATAACGAACCGGATTTTTTACTGCAAACGCTTCGGCCCGACCCATGACGATACAGTTGGTGATAATTAATCCAACATACGCACCTAAACGTTCAGCAACTTCAGGGGCTAAGGCTTTTAAAAACATTTCAAAGACAATGGTGAATGTAGAAATGACCACCATGTAGGTGACCATCCGCACTTGCGAAGGAATTAAATTGCGAATTAAGGCAATAAACGCGGAGGAAAGCATCGTCACTAAGGTTACACCAATACCCATGGCAATAGCATTTTCCACCATGTTGGCGACAGCCAAACTTGAACAAATGCCAAGGACGGTCACCACGATTGGGTTATTACGCGCAATCCCATCTCTTAAAACATTAAACCACTTCTTGTAATTAAGCCTAATTAGAAATTTTTTCATAAATTATAAAACCTCCAATAAAGGTTGGTGAAAGGCATAAGTTGAATTGAGTAAGTTTTGGAAAGCAACAGAAGTTCTGGTTGCGCCAACAATCGACCTCACGTAGTTTAAATCATCGATATTGTCAGCCTGGACTTTATCAATCACTAATCGTGGTGCCATCAACTTACCCACTAAAGAATTTAGAAAGACTGCTGTGGTGACTTTGGCCCCTAATCCGGGAGTTTCTTTTTGAGAAATAATCGCCACAGATTTAATGGTGACTAAATCACTTTCTAAAGTGAGGTAACCAACAATTGGACCCCAAACACCAGCACCAAAACGTTTATCAAAAGCGATAGTAATGTCATTACTTTCACGGTCACGATAAATATAGATTGCTTGATCTTTATATTCCGCTAAGCTTTCAATGACTTCAATTTTATCTTCATAATAAGTTGCTAAATCCGTAACAGCCGATAAATCATAATCATGCGATTGTAATATCGTCCGTTGTTTTAAATTGATTTGGTTTTGTTCAATTTGACTACGGGTTAATAAATCAGCACCCACAAGTAAACCACCAGCTGTGGTACCCATGATCAGGACAAAGACGAGCATTTTTTGATAGGCTTTATTCATGCTTTACTTTCCTCCTAAAGTTAAAGAAATCGGTTTTTTACTGACCCAAGCATCAATCAAGGGTGAGAAAGCGTTTGCTAATAAGACCGCATAAACCACACCTTCAACTGAACCCGTGAAATAACGAATGATCACGGTAATGAGACCCGCAACTAAACCATAAATGATTTTTGCAAATCCATTTCTAGGAGCAGTGGTTTTATCCGTGAGTAAGAAAACCGAGGCAAAAACTACGGTCCCCACTAACGCTACATAAGTAGGTTCAGGAAACTTTGCACTAGGCGCAAATAAAGTAGGATTCATCGTTTCAAGCCACCAAAATAGGGCAACAAATCCAATCACACCTAATAAATAACTGAAGGTGATTCTTAAATCAATAACCTTTAAAAATGCAAAGACGATTGCAAGTACTAAAATACCGGCCCGGAAAGGATCACCGATAAATCCAGGCGTAGGACCTAAGAGTAGAGCCAGCCAATCAAAACTAAAACCATCAGCCAAGGTTTTTAAATCTGCGGCAGTGTTACCTGCGACGCCTACATAAGCTGAAAAGGAAACATTGAGAAATACCATCCCAACAGCAGCAGGGACAAACGGATATTTTCCATGACCACCAAACACTAATTTACCGTAGAAGGTGGCAACCGCACCACCAACACTCGCCATCCATAATTGAGTTAACGTCGGTGTGACGAGCATTGTGAATAATAAAGGTGTAAACCACCATGCTAAATCCACCACCCGTTTTCTTAATTTTGCAAATCCAAGTTCAAAGGGTAGCGCACCTAACAAAGCAAAGACATAAATGAGTAAAGGATTGAGACCATTGATAATGATGCTATAAACAAGTAGCACCAATAATCCTAAACCAAGCAGATTTAAATCTTGGTGAGAAAAACTTCGTTTCAGAAATACATTCACAGATTCGGCAGGCGTCTTTTTTGGTAATGTTTTTGCGTCCATAATTTCTCCTTTTTGATTAAGAAATTTACCAAAAAAGATTATAGCACTCTAGAATTAAAAATAAAGGTTAGTTAAGTTATTTGGTGCAGTCGAGGAGAGTTGAACTCCTACACCGGTGAAGGTACTAGACCCTGAATCTAGCGCGTCTGCCAATTCCGCCACGACTGCACAGGGGTATTTTACTATGAAACTGCAGAAATGAAAGTGCTTACTTTTGCTGACATATATTCATGAAAGGTTAAATTATGGAGTACTTTTTGATTTAAGGAGAAGACCACAAACATATCCCGCAGGGCAGGGGCAGTGGGCTGCAAATCTTGATATTGACCAGATTGAGGATAATAGGTGTCGCGATACTGGCGATGTAAGGTATAAAATAAGCCACTATAATTACCAGCACCATTACTCGATGATTGTAGCCAACCACTTTGATAAATCGTCTCCAAGTGTTGACGATATAAATTTTGATAACCAGTATAGGCCCCTTGATAAATGGTCAAACGATGAAGGGGATTTAATCTTCCTTGGTTCCAATCTTTGAGTAACGCCTCTTGAAATGGTGTCGCCTTGGTCATACTTGGACCATATTGGCTAAATGAATCGAGCGTCGGATCCCAATCACCATTACTACCAAACCCACGATCAAGGTCGTAAGGAATAGGATACGCTTTGCCTGTGCTTGGTAAAAAATAAAGATATAAATTATTGGCATTATTTCGATAATCATCTGGATTGCCAATAAAGTAAGCAATTGCCTCCATCTTTAGGAAACTGGGAATATCGATGACAGCTTCGACTCGTTGACGATAACTCGCGTTATTCACATCTTGACTAGCATTCAACTCGCCAATTAAATTGAC
>CAIMWL010000008.1 GCA_903845135.1 uncultured Caryophanales bacterium | reverse complement strand
TCTTTTTACAACAGCAGGTATGCATCCTATTGTTCCCTATTTATTAGGACAACCACATCCACAAGGAAATCGTTTATGTAATGTTCAGAGATGTATCAGAACAGGAGATATAGATATGGTTGGAGATGAGGTGCATCATACTTTTTTTGAAATGTTAGGAAATTTTTCGATTGGTGATTATTTTCGTAAAGAAGCGATTACATGGGCTTTTGAACTTCTTACCAGCCCAAAATGGTTTGGTTTTGAACTTGATAAGTTGTACATGACTTATTCACCCTTAGATCAAGAAACCCCAAAAATCTGGCAAAGTTTGGGTGTACCTGCCGACCATCTATTTGCAATTGAGGGCAATTTTTGGGAAATTGGCGAAGGTCCGTGTGGCCCCAATACTGAAATCTTTTACGATCGAGGGATTCAATACGACCCCAAGGGCCTGGGTGTAAAATTATTAAAAGAAGAAATTTCCAACGATCGTTATATTGAAATTTGGAACATTGTTTTTTCCCAGTTTAATGCGATGACTGGTGTCCCAAGGGAAAAGTATAAAGAACTGCCTTCAAAAAATATTGATACCGGTGCGGGTTTAGAACGGATTGTCAGTATTTTTCAATCCACTCCCACCAATTTTGAAACGGATTTGTTTTATCCAATTATTCAAGCAATTGAAAAGATCGCGACTATCGGCTACAAACAAAGTGAGTATCGACCCTATCGTGTGATTGCCGATCATATTCGCACGCTAACCTTTGCCCTTGCAGATGGTGCTTTTTTCTCGAATGAAGGCAGAGGATATGTGCTAAGAAGAATCCTCCGACGCGCGGTTCGCTATGGGAAAAAAATCGGTATTCAAAAACCGTTTCTTACCCAGTTAATTCCAATTGTTTTATCGATCATGCTGAAAGATTATCCTTATTTAAAACAACATCAACTTACGGTCGCAAAGATGATCCTGCAAGAAGAAGAAAAGTTTTTGTCCACCTTACAACATGGTGAAACCTTACTTAAGCAATATTTAGATCAAAAGCAACCCATTACTGGTGAGGTGGCATTTAAACTTTATGATACATATGGTTTTCCTGTGGAATTAACAAAAGAAATCGCCGCAGAACATCAATTATCAATCGATATGAATGGTTTTGAAACACTTATGGAAATCCAAAGAGAACGTGCCCGTCAAGCTAGACAAACAGTTGGATCGATGGCAAAACAATCGGCAGATTTATTATCATTTAAGCAACCAAGTCGCTTTATCGATGATGGGAAGACCATCCAAGCGAAGGTGATCGGAATTTTTAAAGATGGAGTGCAAAAACTATTACTAGAAGATGAAGGGGAACTCATTTTAGACCAAACAAATTTCTATGCTGAAAGTGGCGGGCAAACCTCGGACTTAGGCACGATGGCCAATGCCAACGCCCAAGTGGAAGTCATCGACGTTCAAAAAGCACCTCATAAACAACATCTTCACAAAGTTCAAGTTCGATTTGGCTCTATTAAAATTGGCGATAGTCTATCCCTTGAAATCAATCGTCAGCGTCGCCAAATCATTCGCCAACATCATTCATCCTTGCACTTATTGCAAGCCGCGCTCAAACAACATCTTGGTCCTCATATTGTTCAGCAAGGATCGTTTGTAGGCGATCAGTATGCTCGTTTTGATTTTACCCATTCACAAAAAATTTCTGAACAAGAACTTGCTTTAATTGAACAAGATGTCAATGATCAAATTGCCCAAGCATCCGCTTGCCAAATTGAACTTATGCCAATTGAACAAGCAAGAAAAACTGGAGCTACAGCCCCATTTGAAGAAAAATATGGCGATATCGTTCGAATAGTCACCCTTGGACCCCGCTCCAAAGAATTTTGTGGGGGAACGCATGTCAATAACACCCAAGAAATAGGAATGTTTATGATAACCTCTGAAGAAAGTATTGCCGCAGGAACTCGGCGACTCATGGTAGTCGCGGGCGCCCCAGCTTATGCTTTTTATCTTCAAAAAGAAAGAATGATGAAATCGTTAAGGGACCAACTTAAAGCTGGTTCTAGTAAAGAAATCTTTGATCGACTCAAAGCGTTAATTATTGAAAAGGATAGTCTTAAAGCCGCTTTAGCAATTGCCCAAGAGTCTCAAGCTGAACAAACCTTTTATTCATTATCAAAGCAATTAATCAATCACCCATTTACCCATGGGTTCTTTTATGATCCAAGCTTAACTCGGGCTTTATTAATGAAAGTAATTGATCGTCTCAAACTTGCATATCCAGAATCTTTACTTGTGTTGATTGGTAAGGAAGAAGGGTCTTATCCGATTGGTAGTTATGTAGGCTCTAGTTTAAGAAGTCCACAACGAAATGCATCCATCATCACAAAAACATTAGCGCAACTGATGCAAGGGTCTGGTGGAGGAAAACCAGATTTAGCGTTTGGTGCTGGTAAACAGATGCTTGATTTAAACCAAGCGATGCAGCCATGGATGAAGTGAATTCAACTACCATCCTTGCCTTTGATTTAGGATCTAAATCATTAGGTGTGGCGTTAAAAAATAAACTAGGGATGATTTTACCTTTACCTGCCATTTTTTTTCCAAGAGTTATCGAAGGTCAATTAGTAAAATATGTGAGTGAATTAATTGAATCCTATCATCCTAAGCAACTCATTTTTGGCATTCCTTATCATGCGGATGGTCGAGAAAGTGATCAAACCAAGTGGGTAAAGGGTGTGGTCGGTCGTTTACAATCCGTATTAAGTACACCAATTATCATGATTGATGAGCGATTTACCACGATAGAAGCAGCAGAAAAATTACATTCATTGGGCATTCCCGCCAAAAAACATAAACAATACATTGACTCATTATCTGCATGTGTTATCTTAGAGCAATATGAATCGCAATCTCGATAATACCTTGGAAATCGTCTTAGAAAATGGGAAAACGGAAATTTTTTACATCTATTTTACTTTTATCTTTCAATCCCTCAATTATATGATTTATTACCATCCCGACGCTGAAGATGATTTATATGTCAAACAGTATGATGATCTTACTCAAGAACTAAAGGAACCATCCGAAGAGGCTTTAACCTATGCCGAAACCATGATTGCCAATTATGAAGAAGAATCCGAAGAGGATATCGAAAATGATGGAAATTAATTATATTTATTGCTAAAATAAGCAAGCACTGACGTAAAAGGAGAATCCGAATGGAAAATGAAAAAGTTCAGCTAACCCGAGAAGGTTACGATAAATTAAAAGCAGAATTGAGAAATTTAATTGATATTATTCGGCCTGAAGTCATCGAACAACTTGCTTATGCCCGTTCGCTAGGTGATTTATCTGAAAACGCTGATTATGATGCAGCAAAAGCACGGCAAGCAGATGTTGAACAACGGATCCGTCAATTGGAAGATATTCTCTCCAATGCTTCCATCGTTGATGATGCTTCTGGAACTACCAAGATCGTTAGTTTTGGTAGAACCGTTAAAATTCTTAATCTTGCCAATAAAAAAGAATACACTTTTAAAATTGTTGGGACGCATGAAACTAATCCTCGTGATGGAACCATTAGTAATGTTTCCCCACTGGGTGAAGCAATCATGGGTGGAAGAGTAAACGATAAAGTCACAGTCAAGGCGCCAAAAAGTTATCAAGTACAAATTCTAAAAATTGAATAAGTAAAAGATTCATTTAAACAGCCTTAAACCTCCCTATTCATAAGTGGAGGTTTTTTTATGTTTAAAATTATGATTGGTGTCTTGTTCTTTACGATTGTAACCTTAGTTGTGTTCTTAAATTTAGACCCCAATATAACACAAAATTCAATCACTGAGACGAGCTCAATAGCCAATAACTTTATGACTGTATCGCTATCAGGAGAAATTCAAAAACCTGGTACTTATATTGTGCAAAGGGATCACACATTAGGGGATGTCATTACATTAGCAGGGGGGACAACAACCAATGCCGATGAGCATGCGTTTCATCTCACCACGACCTTGATTGAAAATCTAAATTATTATATTGCACCTGCCTATGATCCTAATGATGTATGTGGAACGACTGCCCTTGTAAAAGTCGGTATTAACTCTGCGACTGAAACTAATTTAATGACGCTTTCGAATATTGGTACAAGTTTAGCAAAAGCGATTATTGAATATCGGCAAACCCAAGGTTTATTTCAATATCTTGAACAAATCATGGAAGTACCAGGCATCGGCCAGTCCACCTTTACTCGTATTAAAAATTATATTCAATTACTTTGAAATATTTTATCTTCATTTTTGGAATTTTTCTTTTTCATTTAACCTTAGAAAGCCATCACTTTATCGCTGGTGTTTGTTTAGTGTTAATCGCTACTTATCTATTCATCAAAGAAAAATCAATGATGAAATGGTTAGGGATTTACACGGTGAGTTTTTTACTCTTTATGATCCTAAGGCACCTCTATTTTCAAACCAATACATCCTATTATCTAGTGATAGAACACAGGCAAAATTGGGCGATTATTCACAATGGAATTGAAGCCTATTATTGGCAACTAAATCAAGGTCATGAAACCCATTGGGGGGACATTGTAAAAATTGAGGGTTATGTAACGCCTTTAAAGATGACAACTTATGAGGGGTTATTTAGTTTTCCACAGTATCTTCAACAACGAGGAGTAGATACCATGCTGAACAGCACGAAAGTGGACATTTGGTTTCGTTTTCCTCTGCATGTTGATGATTGGATTGAGAGGCGATTACTTCAACTTGATTTTCAAATTCGTCCATTCGTAACCCAGTTGTTATGGAAAAGAAACGTTGATACGAATTCACTACAAGAAAATCTTTTGGCGTTAGTTCAATATTCAGGTTTGGGTTTTTACCTAACCAACCAATGGTTAGATGGACTCTTAAAACTAAAACTCAATGCAAATCAGAGTCGACTGGTCAGATTGATATTTTTTTTGCCATATGTCCTGATGAATTTAAGGCTCTTTGGAATCGTTAGAGTGTATGGAATTGAAGGGTTAAAGTTGATTTATCCTAAAAAAAGACCCACCTTAATCAAAGTTCAAGTCGTCGCAATTCAAAGTTGGATTCATCCTTTCATGTGGTTTCAAGAAAGCACGAGTATGTATATGATTTATCAAGTATGGACAGGTTTATGGGTGGGGTTATTTCCTAAAAAAAAACCATGGCTTCGTAGCTTAAGTTTTGTTGCCATCAGTCTCCTCTATCAATGGTTCAAAATGGGTATTATCTTCAATTTCTCAACAATCTTGTTTTTTTCACTATCAGCAATTCATAGCCTTTTATTTCCTTTTTGGGTTTTTTACCTTTATACAGGCATCTCTATTCCTGGTGTACTACTGATCACAAGTTACTGGCTTGAATTTTTGAACATCATTGCCTCCATCAATCTAGCGTTTTATGGAGGCGAAGTTAGTGTATGGATTCAAGCATCAATTGTTTTAATGTTAACGTTAATGTCAATATTGTCGTGGTTAAAATTATCGTCTTATCAACCCCATGTAATGCTTATATTCATGATGATCATCCTTTTTCAGATTAGCGGTTTAAAAACAGTTTTTTTATCCGAGGTTAGCTTTATGAATGTCGGTCAAGGAGATGCAACCTTCATTTATTCTCAAGGAAAATCGATGCTGATTGATACAGGAGGGGTGAGACACTTTGATATGGCAAAAGACGTGCTGATTCCTTATTTTAAAAAATTAAGCATTCGGGTTTTAGATTATCTTGTCATTACCCACCCTGACTTTGATCATGATGGGGCGATGCCGTCCTTGATTGCCTCTTTTCCCGTCAAAAAAGTAATTCAAAGGCCATTTAATAAAATAAACCTAGGTGAATATATTGTAGAAAACTATCAGCATTTTCATTCAATCTTAGAAGAAGATAATGAGCGTTCCTTAGTGATGGGTATTGAATTTCAAGATTGTCGTTGGTTAATCATGGGCGACGCTACCTATGCAACCGAGGCTTTAATTCAAGCGCAATATCCCAATTTGACTGCTAACATATTAAGAGTTGGTCATCACGGATCTAACACCTCAACATCAAGGGAATTTTTAAATCAAATCAAACCAAAGCAGGCTGTTATTTCGGTTGGGGGAGGTAATCGTTATGGTCACCCCCATCAAGAAGTATTAGCACGTCTTGAGGCGTTAAACATTGATATTCGCAGAACGGATATTGAAGGGACAATTCGTTATCAAACGTGTAAAATATAAATATGATTTTATTAATTAGTTCACCATCATTTCGATTAATCCATCAAAAACTGGAAGCGTTTTTACAATCATTAGCGCCATCTACCATCATTGAAAAAGTTGATGGTTCCTCAACACCGATGGTCTCATGGCTACCAGAAGTGCTCCAACCAAGTTTATGGGGAGAGAAAAAGGTCACCATCGTTTCCCAAGCGCCTTTTTTAGGAAAATCAAATAATCGACAATCGCTTAATAAAAAAGAAGATGAAGAGGCTTTAGAAACCTTACTTAAACAAAAAAATAATGACATCGATTTAGTCTTTTTATATCAAGGTGAAATTGATGAGCGGCTCATCATTCCAAAATTAATCATTAAGCATCAACAATGGCAACATCTAGACGTTCCTACTAAAGATCAGGCCTATTCGCTTGCACAGGATTGGATTAAATGGCATAAGGCAACGATTTCGCCAAAAGCTTTATCGAGGTTAATTGAAGCAACTTATCCTGATATTGACAGACTTTATCAAGAAATTCAAAAATTAATTGTCTATGGCTTAAACATAGAGGAAAAGACCATCTCGATGATGGTCAAACCTAATCTAGAAGATAATGTTTTTGAATTAACGAATCAATTGATGGCAGAAAATCTTAAGCAGGCTTTAAAAATTTACCAGGATTTGATGGTGTTGCAAATTGAACCCACCATCTTAATTAGTATGCTGGCAAAACATTTTCAATTATTTGCAAAAGTCACTTATTTACTTGATCAAGGTAATGATACTTATCAAACAGGTCAAGCTCTCAAAGTTCATGAGTTTAGAGTTCGGTTAATGAGTCAAGCTAAAAAACGATTTCCCTTAAAGCGCATCCATCAAGTTTTAGTGAGTTTAGATCAATTGGATGAAAGAATTAAAAAAGGCCGCCAAGATAAAGTGGAGGCCTTAAGCTGGTGGATTGTGAATTTTACCAAAACTACTTTTTAAGCAACCGTTGATACATCGTGGGGCGCCGATCACGAAATACCCCCCAAGAATATCGCATTTTATCGATGGCATCTAAATCAAAGGTATGATCGATTGCACCAATTTTAGATCGATCCATTTGTTGGAGAATTTTCCCATCATAATTAGCAATAAAGCTCGTCCCATAAAAAGTCATTTCATGCTGACCATAAGTTTCTTTGCCAACGCGATTAGCGGCAATTAATGGAGTAAGATTGGCTGCAGCATGACCCATCATCGTGTGCTGCCAATGAGGCTGCGAATCAACTGGTAATGTTGGTTCTGAACCTATCGCAGTCGGGTATAAAAGTAATTCTGCACCTTCAAGTGCAAGAATTCTAGCGACTTCAGGGAACCATTGATCCCAACATATCGCAACGCCAATTTTGGCAAATTTAGTCTTAAATACTTGTAATGGGGTATCACCCGGTGTGAAATAAAATTTTTCTTGATAGGATTCACCAGTTGGAATGTGCATTTTACGATATTGCCCTAAAATAGTCCCATCCGCATCAATGATTGCAATCGAATTAAAAAATACTTGATTGGCTCTTTCAAAATAAGAAATTGGCAGCACGACATTTAAGGATTTTGCAAGTTTTTGAAAATAAGCTAAATCAGGATTGTGTTCAAAAGGCTTTGCTAACGCAAAATGGTCATAATTTTCAATTTGGCAAAAATACTTACTCATAAATAGTTCAGGGAGTAAGATAATGTTAGACCCACGCTTCGCCGCTTGTTTGACGAGCTCAGTAGCCACTTCAAGGTTATGTTGATGCTGATCTGTCATAGCCATTTGAATGGCACTGATGCTAACGGGCCGCATGGTTATAAGACTCCTTTAGGAATTTGTTGAGTAATACAATGGATATTACCGCCACCTAAAAGAACTTCTTTGGTGTCTAGCATGATAATCTTTCGACCAGGAAGCGCATCTTTTAATTGTTGTAAAGCAATATCATCGGTCTTTTGATTAAATTTGGGAACAATGACAGCACCATTGACAAAATAAAGGTTTAAATACGATGCAGCTAATCGTTCGTTCATCGGCCGATTTTTACTAGTCGGCGTCGGCGTCAAACCAGCAGACTCAAAATATGTGCGATGAATGGCCTTTGGCATCACCACTGTTGTGATCTTAAGAGGCTTTCCATTCGTATCTGTTTGAGATTTTAAAGCCAAAATGGTAGCCTGAGACAATGGTTGCTGTGCATCCCGAGGATCAACGGCTTCAGCCACGAGCACATGTCCAGGGCCAATAAAGGTTGCAACATTATCAACGTGCTCTTTGGTTTCGTCATTATAAATGCCTCGGGGCAACCAAATCATCTTTTTACCGCCTAGCATGTCTAAAAGTTTAGTTTCAATTTGTTTTTTAGTAAGTTTGGGGTTTCGCCCTTTATGCAATAGATTGTATTCAGTTGCCATCACTAAACCTTCACCATCTACATGGAAAGCGCCGCCCTCCATAACAAAATCATCGGTACGATATGCATCCACTTGATATCGAGTTGACAGTTTTTGTGCTAGAGCATCATCCAATTGCCAAGGTGAGTAAAGCCCAAATTCTTTACCACCATAAGCATTAAACTGCCAATCAATCGTGCGATATTCATTGAGATTATTCTTGATGAAGGTTGGACCGGTGTCTCGCACCCAAGCATCATCGTAATCGACTTGAAAAAAAGTTAAGTTTTTAATTTTGGTTTTTTCGAATTGTGACCAAATGGTAGAATGGACACCGATGAAAACTGGTTCAAATTTAGCAATTTCTTTAGCAATTTTTAAAAAAACTTCTTGGGCTTCTTTTGCTTGATTACGCCAAACATCGCCTCGATATGGCATAAGCATTAAGGTTCCATCATGTGTGGAAAACTCAGCAGGCATGAAATAGCCATCTTTAGAAGGTGAAGATAATTTAGTTTTCATTACACTAATTTTACAACAAAAACTGGTTAAAGTTAAACAATACTATTGGGATAACGTCTTGGATTGAAGATTAAAGTAATTCATTAATCTAGATTTTTGTCTGGCAGCGGTTTGGGACTTTTGAATGCCGTGGGCAACTGATTTATCAATTAATTTAACTGCTAGATTTAATGCTAATTTTGCCCCATTTAGATCTTTTTTATCTAATAAAGCTTTGGTTTTCTTAATTGCCGTTCTCATACTGGCCTTAAACGTAAAATTATGGACCTCCGCTTTAAGATTGGTTTGAATACGCTTAGTTTGTGACTTAATATTAGCCATAAAGACCTCTTTTCAAGAATTATTTTATCATATTTTGATTTTCAATCAATTAAAATCAAGGTTTCAACAATATATTAAGTGGATTTTTTAAAAAATTAGATAACTTGACATAATTAAGTGGAGTGATAACATAGGGGCATACTATTAAAGGAGACCTTGCTATGGTTTTAGAAAAAATTCGCGAAGTTGTTTCAAAAAAATTTAAAGTCAGTCCTGAAAAAGTTAATGCATCAACAAGATTAAGAGAAGATTTGAACGTAGACTCTTTAGATGCTGTTGAATTAATCATGGAACTAGAAGACACCTTTAAAGTCAAAATAGCTGATGATGAAGCTCAAAAACTCAAGACAATTGGTGATATTGTTAACTTTATTAAACCCAAAGTTAAATAATTTTTATGGATTTTAAAAAGGTTCAAGATTTAATTAAGTATTTTGAGTCGTCCAAATTAACGACCATGGCAATCGAGGATGGCACTTTTAAGATTGCATTGTCAAAATTAAAAGAAACCGCCAATTCAGAACCCAAAACTTTGGTAGTTAATGATCCAAAAATCTTACCACCTAATGTAAATGTCAAAGCACAAAATACTGTCGCTAACAAACCAACAGAGGACATTTTGTTAAAAGATGTCACTTCGCCTTTAGTTGGAACTTATTATGCAGCGAGTTCACCAACCTCTGAACCTTTTGTAAAGATTGGTCAACGTGTGAACAAGGGCCAAACCGTATGTATTGTTGAGGCAATGAAAATTATGAATGAAATTGCTTCGCCTTTCTCCGGTGTGGTTGAAAAAATTAATTGTAAAAATGGCGATGTGGTTGGATTTAACCAAGTCGTTATTTCGCTTCGACCCCAGGAGTAAAAATGGCAGAAAAACTTCTCGTCGCGAATCGCGGGGAGATAGCGGTGCGGGTCATTCGAGCCTGCAAAGAACTTTCGATTCCAACAGTTGCCGTCTATTCGACTGCTGATCGCGATACGATGGCAGTCAAATTAGCCGATGAATCGATTTGTATTGGTGAAGCAAGATCTAAAAATAGTTATCTCAATATTAATAGTGTCATCTCCGCTGCAGTGGCGACAGGGGCGACAATGATTCACCCTGGTTATGGTTTTTTATCAGAAAATGAACAGTTCGCTGAAATTGTTGCCAGTTGTGGCATTAAATTCGTCGGTCCATCCGCAAACGCAATTAGTCAAATCGGTGACAAAGCCTCCGCTAAGGCGATTGCTCGTAAAGCTGGTGTGCCTGTGATTGAAGGCTCTGAGGGCATTGTTGAAAACCTTGAAGAAGGTTTAAATGTGGCAAAAAAAGTAGGTTTTCCTGTGATGATCAAAGCGACTTCTGGTGGCGGAGGTCGTGGAATTTCAATTATTCGATCTGAGAAAGAATTTAGAGACGTTTTTGATCGTACTTCAATGGAAGCAGAAGCAAGCTTTGGCGATAAAAATTTATACGTTGAAAAATATATTGAAAACCCCCGGCATATTGAAATTCAAATTCTTTGTGATAGTCATGGTGCTTGTGTCTATTTAGGCGAAAGAGACTGTTCTTTACAAAGACGCAATCAAAAGATGGTTGAAGAAGGGCCTTCTCCAGTTGTCGATGATCGCTTAAGAAAAAAGATGGGTGAGGCAGCCGTTAAACTTGCAAAGGCAGTTGGTTATGTGAACGCTGGGACCATTGAGTTTCTTGTTGATAAAAACTTAAATTATTACTTTATTGAAATGAACACCCGAATTCAGGTTGAACATCCGGTCACGGAATTCATTACTGGTATTGATCTAGTTAAGGAGCAAATTAAGATTGCTTTAGGTAAAAAATTACCCTTTACACAGCGTCAAATTAAAATCAATGGTCATGCAATAGAGTGCAGAATTAATGCCGAAGACGTGAAAGAAAACTTTCGCCCTGCACCAGGAAAAATCACCCAATTAATTATGCCTGGTGGTATCGGTGTACGAATTGATACACACATTTACCCCGGTTATGAAGTGCCTCCATTTTACGATTCGATGATCGCCAAACTTATCGTCTATGCACCGACAAGAAAAGAAGCAATTCGTAAAATGCTTGTTGCTCTGGAGCAATTTATGGTCGACGGTATCACCACTAATATTGAATTTCATTATTCAATCCTGCACACCCAAGAATTTATATCCGGTAATGTCGATACCGGGTTTGTTGCCAGATTCCTTGAACGCATAAAGGATATGCATGAGTGATATTTTTGCCAAGCAAAAACCTAAACTTCGCACCTTTTTGAAAGTTGCGGAAAAACCAATTCCAAAAAACCAAATTGACATTCCGGATGGTTTGTTTATTGAATGTGAACAATGCCACTCTGCTATATATCAAAAGGCTTTAGTAGAAAATCTATCCGTTTGTCCCCATTGCCAGTTTCATTTCCGTTTGAATGCAAATGATCGTATTCAGTTAATATTGGATGAAAACTCCTTTAGCGAAATTAACGCCAATCTAAAATCAAAAAATCCCTTATCCATGCCTGAATATGATCAAAAACTAGCAATTTCAAAGAAAAGTACTGGCCAAACAGAAGCCTTCATCTCTGGCCGAGGCTCGATTCAAGGTTTTCCTATTGCAATTGGCGTTCTTGATTCATTTTTTATGATGGGATCCATGGGTTCTGTGGTGGGAGAAAAAATCACACGTTTGATTGAATTTGCGAGTCAACAACAATTACCTTTGATTATTTTTTCAGCGAGCGGTGGCGCTAGAATGCAAGAAGGAATATTATCTTTGATGCAAATGGTCAAAACGTCCGCAGCACTGAAGAAGTTTGATCAAATCGGTGGTTTGTTTATTTCCGTTTTAACCCATCCAACAACGGGTGGTGTAGCGGCAAGTTATGCTTCTTTGGGTGATATTATCGTCGCCGAACATGGCGCATTAATTGGCTTTGCAGGTGCTCGGGTCATTAAACAAACGATTCAACAAGATTTACCAGAAGGATTTCAAACCGCATCGTTTCAATTGAAACATGGCCAAGTCGATTTAGTGGTGGAACGTAAGCAATTAAGACAAACCCTAATTCATTTATTAAGGTTTCATGGGCATAACGGGGAGTCATCTCGTGAATAATATTGAAGAAAAAGTTTGGGAAAAAGTCAGACTTGCAAGGCATCCAAAGCGCCCCACCGCTTCTTTTTTAATTAAGCAATTATTTCCGGATTTTATTGAATTACATGGTGATAGACAATTTGGCGATGATACTTCCTTAATCGGTGGTTTGGCAACCTTCATGGGGCAATCGATAACCGTTATTGCCCAAGAAAAAGGTTCGACTACCGATGAAAAGATTGCAAGAAATTTTGGTATGCCTCACCCAGAAGGCTATCGAAAAGCGTTGCGTTTAATGAAACAAGCTGAAAAATTCCATCGACCGATTGTTTTCATTATTGACACCCCTGGAGCTTATCCTGGTATCGGTGCAGAAGAACGCGGACAAGCCCAAGCGATTGCTTTTAATTTATTTGAAATGATTGCCATAAAAACTCCCATGATTGGCATTGTGCTTTCTGAAGGAGGATCAGGTGGTGCTTTAGCAATTGGCGTCACGGATACCTTACTCATGCTTGAAAATAGCGTTTACTCAATTATTTCTCCAGAAGGTTTTGCCTCAATTCTGTTTAAAGACTCCACCAAAGCAAAAGCCGCTGCCGCTTTAATGAAGTTAACCGCGGATGACTTATTATCTTTTGGCATTATCGATGCAATTGTTCCAGAAGCAAAAGGTGGTTTCCACGAGGATATTCAGTTTAGCTTATCTCAGCTGCGAATCTTACTGCAAAAATACCTGAAACAATTATTTAAGTTAACCCCTGAAAATTTATTGAAGATTCGCGAAAAAAAATTTAGAGCTTTTGGTGTATTTGAAGAATCAAACGCGGAGAAAAATCATGGAAAATAAATTAACCGTTAAGCTGATAGGTACTGGTAAATATGTACCAAAAGCTTTAATTACCAATGCCGATTTAGAAAAGATGGTAGACACTACCGATGAATGGATTGTGACGCATACGGGGATTAAAACTCGGCATAAAGTTGAAGGTGAAACTACGGCAGATTTAGCGTATCAAGCTGCTTTGAATGCGATTCAAAAAGCAAAGTTTGATCTAGAATTAATTGATGCCATTATTGTGGCTACCATTACGCCAGATTTTGCTTCTCCTAGTATGGCGGCCGTCGTGCAAGCACGCTTGGGTCTCAATCACCGTGACATCACTTGTTTTGATATCAATGCCGCCTGCACTGGTTTTGTGTATGCTTTACAAGTTGGGGCGGCTTTATTAAATAGTCCAAAGTATCGCCACATTCTAATTATTGGGGCGGAAACGCTCACTAAAATCATGGACTATACCGATCGCAACACCTGTATTTTATTTGGCGATGGGGCTGGCGCTTTATTAATTGGCCGTGGGCAAGCGCATCAAACCGTCTCATTTTATACTGCCTCCGAAGGTGATATGGAGGATGTATTATCCGTTAAAGAAGTTTTGAGAATGCAAGGCAGAAGAGTGTTTAAATTTGCCATTAATGCGATTGAAAAATCCATCAATCGATTGTTAGAGCTTGATGGCAGTCGCTTGGATATGGTGACTAAAATAATCCCTCATCAAGCAAATTATCGAATCATTGAGGGTGTTGCAGAGCTTAAAAAATTACCATTAAACAAATTCTTTTTGAATCTTGAACATTATGGCAACACTTCTGCCGCCTCGATTCCAATCGCATTAGATGAATATGTTGAATCTTCCCCACTCCTGCCTGGAAGTAAACTCATGTTGGTTGGTTTTGGCGCAGGTTTGACATGGGGTGGAGCTTTAATTAATTTATGAAGAGATTGGCAGTCTTGTTTGCAGGGCAAGGGGCTCAATCCTTGGGAATGGGTTTATCTGCGATTGAAGAAACGCCAGCCTTAATGAGTTATTTCAACACGATTCAACAGCATTTAAATTTTGATCTAAAAAAGATATTGAATGGTGAAGTGTCAGGTTTAAATCAGACAGAATTTACCCAACCTTCTTTATTGGCAACGTCCCTTTTATATTACCGACAATTACAAACTTTACTGCCACTCAATCCTCAATATTTAATCGGTTTCTCATTGGGAGAATATACCGCGTTACATCTTGCCGGCCACCTCGATTTAACATCGACCTTACATTTAATCCAAGTTCGAGCAAATGCAATGGCAGCGGCTAGTCGATCTAATCCTGGGATGATGGCTGCCATTATTGGCTTATCGACTTCCGTTTTAGAATCCCTTTGTGTCCAAGTCAGTAAACCCAAACATCAAGTCATCATCGCCAATTACAATTGTCCTGGTCAAATGGTTATTTCTGGGCATGAACTTGCGGTGAAAGAAGTCATGACGCTCGCCACTTCCAATGGGGCAAAGCGTGCAATTCCGCTTAATGTTTCGGGTGCATTTCATTCCCCATTAATGGCCGATGCCGGTCAACAATTAAGCAAAGTCTTGCTATCCATCAAGTTTCAAGCAAGTCAAACACCCATGGTTTTTAATTGGACAGGAAAACCCCTACCGCATTTATCTGACTTGCCACTCTATTTAGTCCAACAAGTCCAATCATCTGTTCAATTTGAAAATTCAATTCGCTACTTATCTGCTCAACAAATCGATACCTTTATTGAAATCGGTCCCGGTAATGTGTTAGCAGGATTAGTGAAAAAGATTCTTCCAGATGCTAAAGTAATCTCATATAACGGGCAAAAAGATTTATCATTAGTGAAGGAGCTTCTCGCATGAATGAAGCAAAGAAAGTTGCGATTGTGACAGGTGGGGCTACTGGCATTGGTTTGGCAATTAGCCTTCAACTTGCCCAAGATGGGTATATAGTCGTCGTCAATTATCATTCATCCGCACAAGCCGCACAAGATTTAGTAAAGCAAATTCAAGCAAATGGTGGTCAAGCACTGGCTGTTCAAGCTAACTTAAGTAAAGTGACCGAAGCAGAAAAGTTAATTCAAACTACCCTTGAAACCTATCAAAGACTAGATGTTGTTGTCAATAACGCCGGAATTACGGATGATACGTTAATGTTAAGAATGAGTGAAACGCAATTTGATCGCGTTATTGAAACCAATCTAAAAGGCGTATGGGCAATGTGTAAATATGCGTTAAAACCGCTCATGCAAGCCGGTCAAGGTCGCATCATCAATATTGCATCTGTCGCAGGGATGATGGGCAATATTGGTCAAGCAAATTATGCCGCAGCAAAAGCAGGCGTGATTGGATTAAGCAAAACCCTCGCTCGAGAAATGGCTTCGCGAAATTTAACGGTGAATGTTGTTGCCCCTGGATTTATTCAAACCAATATGACAGCAAATTTGTCGCCACAAATCAAAGAGGCTGCCATCGCTATGATTCCACTAAAACGTTTTGGTTTACCAGAAGATATTGCCCAAATGGTTAGTTTCTTAGCTTCAAATAAGGCACAATATATCACCGGTCAAACGTTTGTTGTTGACGGTGGGATGACGATGTATTAGAAAGGGGAATTATGAAAAAAAGAGTTGTAATTACAGGATTAGGAGCCGTAACACCAATTGGTAATGATGTTTCATCGATGTGGCAAAACATGATGAAAGGGACCAATGGTATCGGCATGATTACCTTATTTGATCCCTCAACCAGTAAAGTTAAGGTTGCCGCCGAAGTTAAACACCTTGATCCTTCTAAATATCTTGACGAAAGAAGTGCAGCTAAATTAGACCGCGTCATTGTCTTGGGTGTAATGGCCGCAAGTGAAGCTTATGAAGATGCTGGTTTAGATCCTCAATCGGTTGATCCTTATCGTTTTGGTACTTTTGTCACATCAGGAATTGGTGGATTAAATTCCATATGGAGCGAATCCCAAGTGGCGACCTCAAGAGGGCTTGATCGCGTTTCTCCTCATTTTATAACCAATGCCATTATCAATTTAGTTGGGGGCAACATTTCAATGCGTTTTAAAGCAAAAGGACCGAATCTCCCTGTTGTCACTGCATGTTCTGCAAGCACTAATTCGATTGGTGAAGCATTTCGCTATATTCGCGATGGTTACTTGGATGTGGCTTTTGCTGGTGGTTCTGAATCTTCAATTAACGCTTTAGGCATTGCAGGTTTTGCGGTGATGCGCGCCTTACATAGTGGGGATAACCCCGCCCAAGCAAGTATGCCTTTTGATAAAAAACGATCAGGTTTTGTCATGGGTGAAGGCGCAGGCGTTTTAATATTAGAAGAATTTGATCACGCCAAGGCTCGTGGAGCAAAGATTTATGCTGAATTAGTCGGTTATGGTTCGACCTCAGATGCATTCCATGTTACCGCTCCTGATGAAACGGCTGAAGGCATCAGTAAATGCATGGAATTAGCACTTCAAGATGCAAATATTCAACCCAAAGACGTTGACTATATTAATGCCCACGGTACCTCGACACCGTTAAATGATCGGATTGAAACGTTAGGGATTAAGAAAGTGTTTGGACCTCATGCCTATGCTTTAAATGTTTCAAGTACAAAAGGGATGACGGGTCATATGCTAGGGGCAACCGGTGCAGTTGAATCGATTGCTTGCGTCCTTGCTTTAGTAAACCAAACCGTTCCACAAACCATTACTACCTCTGAATTAGGACCTGAATGTGATTTAAATTACACCTTAGGAAAACCAGTGAAAAGAAAAGTCAACTATGCTTTAAATATTAACCTTGGTTTTGGTGGGCAAAATGCCGCGTTAATCTTTAAACGGTAATATGAAATATAATCTGAATCAAATTAAACAAATTATTCCGCATCGCGAACCTTTTATTCTCATTGATCGCGTCACCGATAATACACCGTTAGTAGCTACGACTGCAGAAAAAGATATCCTCAAAACTGAGTTTTGGGTACCAGGTCATTTTCCTAATAACCCTGTTTTGCCAGGCGTTTTAACCGTTGAAGCATT
This sequence comes from uncultured Caryophanales bacterium, assembly GCA_903845135.1. Lineage (GTDB taxonomy): Bacteria > Bacillota_I > Bacilli_A > RFN20 > CAG-826 > UBA970. The sequence goes on along the minus strand of CAIMWL010000008.1, from coordinate 2,825 downwards.
AGCCCAAACCGGCGCTATTTGTATCTTAACTGCGCCCCAATATCAAGGTAAAATTGGTTATTTCGCTTCGATACAAGAAGCAAAATTTCGGCGTCGAGTCGTTCCTGGTGAAACGCTGATCTTGAAAGTAAAATTCTTAAATAGCAAAGTCGGATTTTTCTTCCTTGAAGGTGAGGCGTATGTTGGTAATGAATTAGTTTGTTTAGCTAAATTTTCTGTTGCGGTTGGTTAAGGCATGAATCTTCTAACTTTTGAAACGATAGATTCTACCAATAATTACCTAAAACTCCACGAAAAAACCTTACCTCACTTAACCGTAATCAGGGCCCGTTATCAAACGTTCGGACGCGGCCAATTTACCAGGCAATGGATGAGTAATCCAAATGAAAATATCCTCGTATCTTTTTTATTTAAGAATTTAAAAAAATCAGTCAAAACCGAAACGATTGAAAGTATTGCCATTAAGATTTGTCAAAATTTCTTAGCAAAATTTGGCGTGCAAGCAATGCATAAATTGCCTAATGATTTGATGGTGGGTGGAAAAAAAATTGCTGGTATGTTAATTGAAACTAAACAAATTCAAGAGACTTTGACTTATGTGATCGTTGGAATTGGCATCAATATTAACCAACAAAATTTTTCTGGTTTACCCTATGCAACTTCGTTAGCCTTACAAACCAAAAAAACTTACGATATCGATGAATTATTTTCCAACTTTCTTCAAGAATCTCGAACTTTTGAAAACCTCTAATCGTGATAAAATATAAGAGTTAAAGGAGCATTAACGTATGTTACATGTTGGTATTATTGGTCTTGGTCGTATGGGTGAAAATATGTCACGAAGATTGATTCAAAAAGGATTTAAAACTTATGGATATCGGACTTCCATCGATAAGTTAAAAGAACAAGAAAAATTAGGTTATATCTCCCATGCCTCACTCGACTTACCCAGTTTAGTTAAAGCTGTCAAAGCCAAACAAAAACGTGGTATTTTCCAATTAGTCGTTCCTGCCCAAACTGTTGAAGAAACGATTCAAACCCTGATGCCATTATTAAGTCCTGGTGATATCCTTATCGATCACGGTAACTCTAACTTTAAAGATTCTCGAAGACGGGCCCTGTTCCTCAAAACGAAAGGGATTGATTATTTAGATTGTGGAACTTCTGGTGGTGTATATGGCTTAGACCGGGGTTACTGCTTAATGGTTGGTGGCGATCAAGCTGCTGTAGAATTTTGTGCACCGATTTTTGAAACCTTATCTCCACATATTGAAGGCGCGCCAAGATTACTTCCTAATACTCCAGAAACGCCAGCAGAACATGGTTGGCTTCACTGTGGTCCTGCAGGGGCTGGGCATTTTGTCAAAATGGTCCATAACGGCATTGAATACGGGATTATGCAGGCTTATGCGGAGGGATTTAATATCTTAAAGCAAGCAAATTTAGGCACTTCATTTATTAATAAAGGTGATGCTGAAGTCGCCCCAATGTCAGATCCTGAAAATTATCAATACACGATTAATGTTCCAGAAGTCGCTGAACTATGGAGACGGGGTTCTGTGATTGGCTCATGGTTGCTTGATTTAACAGCTGAAGTATTGAAAAAAGACCCAAGCTTAACTCAATTTGTTGGTGGCGTTTCCGACTCAGGAGAAGGAAGATGGACGGTCAATGCAGCAGTCGATTTAGGGGTGCCTGCACCGGTCTTGTCCAATGCGTTATTCGCGAGATTTGAAAGTCGAAATCAAGGTGATTTTGCGAGAAGAATTTTAAACGGCATGCGGTATATGTTCGGAGGACATCATGTCCGAAAATAACGTTTTAGTTATTTTTGGATCAACCGGTGATTTAACCTATCAAAAACTGCTACCGGCTTTATCCGATTTAATTCAACGTCAGCCAAGACTTCTAAAAAAGATCATGCTCATCGGCCGTCAGGGTGATAGCTTAGAAGCTTATTTGCAATATGGGTTAGATCGAGGATTGGACCGAGCATCCATTCAAACGATATTACCTTTGCTACAGTATGTATATTTACAGGCAACGGAATCAAATCAATATCGAGCATTAATCCCATTACTTAAACCTTATGTGGGTCGCTTTTTTTATTTAGCCACCCCGCCAACGATGTTTCACCTCATTACAGAAAACCTTCATCAACATGGTCTGGTCGAAAGAAATAATCCTGACCATCGTTGTGCTTATGAAAAGCCTTTTGGTGAAAACAGTTCTACTGCAGAAGTACTCAATCAACTGCTCCATGAATCCTTAGATGAAAACCAAATTTATCGCGTCGATCATTATTTAGCTAAACCATTAATCCAACAATTGCTAAAAATTCGCATGCAATGGGCTGTTGTTGGCATGGAAGATTATTGGCAAACGCAACATATTCAACGTGTCGATATTATTGCCCATGAAACCATCGGCATTCTTTCACGTGGTAAGTTTTATGACGCCACTGGAGCTTTAAAAGATATGATTCAAAGTCATCTACTAGAAACCCTGGCCCTATTAATGATGGATTTACCCAAAAGAATCGATGATGTGGCTGCAATCCAAAAGGCAAAAATTAATGTTCTCAAAGGACTTATCCCAGTGATGAAACAAATTGTTTTTGGTCAATACGAAGGGTACCTTCATGAAGCAAATGTTAATCCTTCATCCATTACCGAGACCTATGTATCCTTACCTTTACGGTCCAAATTAGAACGTTGGAAAGATACGTCATTTACAATTGAAACCGGAAAAAAATTAGCAGAAAAGAAAACGCAAATCTTAATCCATTTTCGCAAAGGTGGTGTTTTAACCTTGCATATATCTCC
>CAIMWL010000007.1 GCA_903845135.1 uncultured Caryophanales bacterium | reverse complement strand
CTTTGGAGCATTTAACAAGGCTTCCATTTCTTCAGGACGAATAACCTTGGGTAAAGCTTTCATCATCTTGGGTGGTTTGACAGGTAAGATTTTTTGGGTAAAGTACCCTTCTCTTTGTAAATACAAAAAGAAATTTTTAACCGTAGATAATCGCCGATGAATTGTGCTACTATTCATTCCTAATTTTGCTTGGAAAGTGATGAAGTCTTTTAAATCAAAACTTTGTAAATCTTCTTGGGTTTGTTTAGGAGGAGAAAACGATAATGTAAACATCATTAAATCATGGCGATAACTTCCCAGGGTTTGTTTAGCCAAACCTCGTTCAGTTACCAAGGTGTTTAAATATAATTCAATGAGTTCAGATAATTTCATTTATACTAAATATCTACTATATTATTACTAATATTAAATACTTAATTACTATTCTTTATCTTTTATGATAAGAGTTTGAATTTTCTTTTCAGCGTCTTGTAACGCTTTTTCAACCGCCTTCATTAAGGTTGTTGCCTCTTCAAATAACTTCAAATTTTCTTGTAAGGAAAGCTTGCCGGATTCTAATGATTTTACGATCACTTCGATCCTCGCTAAACTTGCTTCAACATCCAATCCTTTTTCTGCCATAAAATTATCCTTTCTTTTTCACTTCACTAGTGAAGGTTCCATCTTTTAATTGTGTGGTAATCAAGTCCCCAACTTTGATTTCTTTAAGGGAATGAACCACTTCGCCATTAGCCAATGTTGTTAAGGCATAGCCACGATCAATTACCGCATATGGGGATAAGGCGTTTAAACTTGCACGATACTGCTGGGCCTTAGCTTGATGGTTTTGCAGCAACGCCTTGATGGCCTGTTGTAACCGATTTTGATAATTTTTCAAGGATTCTTTTTGTAAGTCATACATTGCCAGTGGTGAGACAAGCACTGGCCTCTCTTGAAAACCATGAAGTTGCTTTGATAACAGTTGCATACGGGAACGGATAGCTTGCAAGGATCTTTCCAAACTCGTGTGGATGTCTTGGTAAAGATCTTGCTGATTGGGAACCGCAATTTCCGCTGCACCAGTTGGCGTTGATACGCGTTTATCTGCAACTAAATCAACCAAGGATAAATTGATTTCATGACCGATGGCAGCTATCGTTGGGACCGGAGACAGTGCGACCTTTCTTACTAAGGCTTCATCATTAAACGCGGAAAGATCTTCTTCTGCACCACCGCCCCGCGCAATAATTAAAACATCCAATGGGGTTTGATACGCAAGATTGAGGGCTCTCATTAAATCTTTGGGCGCTAATAAACCTTGTACTAAAGAAGGGAAAAAGATAAGTTGGGCAACGGGATACCGACGGTGAAGGTTGGTGGTTAAATCCTTTAAGGCTGCAGAATCGCGACCGGCGATGATGCCCACGTTGGAAGGATATAAAGGTAACGGTCTTTTTTTTGTGGCATCAAATAACCCTTCCTTCAGTAATTTTTCTTTTAGTTTTTGTAAGGCAATTAATTGATCACCTAAACCAAATAATTCGATTTGTTTGGCATTGATTTGATAACTACCATCCTTAACATAAACAGAAATCGCACCCGTTACTAAAACTTCATCCCCATCCTTGGGTAGATATTTAGGGTAAG
>CAIMWL010000006.1 GCA_903845135.1 uncultured Caryophanales bacterium | reverse complement strand
TTTACCAAATAAAATTATGAATATTCTCATTTATGTTGCCATTTTTTTAGCGAAGATGACCGAAGTCAGTATTGGCGTATTTCGTTTGCTATTAATGACTAAGGGTTTTCGAAAACAAGCCTCTCTAATTGTCTTCTTTGAACAAATGATCTGGGTGGTGAATGTCTCGTTAGTTGTGACTCGAATTACTGAAGACCCCATTCGTGTATTAGCCTATGCTAGCGGGTTTGCCTTTGGTTTATATTTTGGTTCATGGTTAGAAGGGCGTGTGGGATTAGGTAATATTAAGGCAGAAATCATTGCTGAAAAAGATGAAGCCATCGCCTTCGCAGAAGAACTTCGGGCGAATGGTTTTGCTGCGACCATACTTGAATCAGTGGGTAAGGCTAATCATCGAAATGCGATGATTATTTCCTATATACCACGCAAGAAAAGAAAAATGGTTGCCAATTTGGCAACGCATTATCCCAAGGCCGTCGTGACCTTTTTAGATGTAAGACCTGTTCAAGGTGGATTTGGCACTGCTAAAAAGCGCTAATTAACCTCTTGTTGATTTTAAAGCGTTTCCCCACGATTCAACTTGGTCGAATAATTTATTTAATAATCCTACTTGATAATTGGCAGGCTTAAAACCTTCTGTTTGACTCATTTCTGAGTTTAAATTAAACAGGACATGTTGTTGGACATCTGCCACACCTAACGCCCCTAAGATTGTTCTTAAGTGTTCTGCGGCTCTAGCTCCACCTGCAAAACCATAACTGACAATGCCCGCTGGTTTATTAATCCAGGTCGGTATGCCAGCAAGATCTAATGCATTCTTGAGGGAACCAGTGACCGAATGATTATATTCAGCAGCAATAAACACATAACCATCAAGGCTATTAATCTTATCATTCCACTTTTGAATTGCTTCTTTTGCATCTTTTTCACCAAGCAATGGCAGGGAATAATCCGCAATGTTAATGAGTTCGTAATTCGCTTTTCGCGCCTTACTTTGATTGAAAACCCACTTACCAATACTTTGACCCACATTACCTACACGCGTCGACCCAACAATAATGCCTAATTTCATAGCTTCTCCTTACCCCTCCTATAGGGGGGGTACTGTTATCATATCTTTATTTCTAATCTTTAGGCAATCAATATGCATTAAGAATTAAATAAATTAAGGAATTAACCTTTATTGATCTGCATCAAAAATCAAAATGCATATGGATTGACTTTTTAATACCCACGTGGGTATATTAGCGATGATGAAATGTAATACTGAATTATTGCATCGTATGAAACGCCTTCATGGCCAAATGAATGGTATTTTAAATATGATGGAAAAACAAGATTCTTGCCAAGATTTGGTGACCCAACTTAAAGCCATTCGTGTTAATTTAGACAAAACCATCTCCCTTGTCACAACGGAAAATCTTCAACAAATTATGTTAGATAATCCAGAAAATAAAAAAGCCATTCGCGATGCGATGGATTTAATCGTTAAGAGTCGATAACCATGTTTGATATTCAAATTCATCAACGCCCGATTCCTTCGATATTTGAGACGACAGATTTGTGGGACTTATTAGTGATTGGTGGTGGCCCTGCTGGGTTGAATGCTGCCCTTTATGCCCAACGGAAGGGTTTAAAGGTTGGGGTCATTGCCAAAGAAATTGGCGGACAACTGCACAACACCTCTACCGTTGACAACTATTTAGGCATTCCGATGATTGAGGGTAAAGACTTATCTAGTGTTTTTCTCAAACATTTAGAAGGATTAGATGTGCCTTTATATTTAGATTATTGGGTTGCAAGTATCCAAAAAAGTAACGGGTTATTTTTTGTCACTATGGATCATGGCACCGTTTTAAAGAGTAAAACCATACTTTTCGCCACCGGTGGTCAACCCAAAAAACTGAATATTCCTGGAGAAACAACCTTTGCAAATAAAGGCGTTTCCTATTGCACAACCTGTGACGCACCATTCTTTAAAGGAAAGAATGTGATTGTCGCTGGGGGTGGCAATAGTGCCGCAGAAGCGGTCATTGATCTAGCTGCCTGGGCCAACCATATTACCGTCATTCATCGCAGTCAATGGCGCGCAGATCAAATCATTTTGGAAAAATTTAAATCGATTTCTAACTTGACCATCTATCTAGAAACGCAATTGTTATCGATTGAAGGTAAAGAAACGATGCAAGGGGTTTGGGTCTTAGATAAAACTACACAATCTAAACGATATCTAAAAGCAGATGGTTTGTTCATTCAAATAGGTTTAGTCGCTAATTCATCACTAATCCAGTCTTTATCCAAAACCAACGAAAAAGGTGAGGTGTGGGTTGATGAATCGTTTATGACTTCGATGCCGGGTTTATTTGCCGCGGGTGATGTGACTCAACACCCATTCAAACAAATTGTCATTGCGGTAGGCGACGGTGCAAAAGCCGCGCTAGCAATTCAACAATATTTAATCCATCATTCCTAAGGAGGTATTTATGGAAAAATTTTTCAATGACGATATTCGTAAACAAATAACACAAATACTAGAACAAATGGTGAGGCCGATTACCATTAAACTTTTTATTGATGAAAAGGGCTGCCAAACGTGCAATGAAACCAAGCAATTATTGACCGAATTCAAGGAAACAAACAAAAAAATTAATCTTGAGATTTTAGATAAAAATCAAAACCCAAAAGAAGCAGAAAAGTATGGTATTACTTTGGTTCCTAGTTTTGTGATGCTCAATGATTTAGGTGAATACAAGGGTGTGAAATTTAATGGGATTCCAGCAGGACATGAAATCAATTCATTTATTAGCGCCTTAATTGAAATGTCAGGCCATCCATTAAAAGTCCCACAAGTAGCCCTTGATCGCATTGCGAAAATTAACAAACCAGTCAATATTAAAGTATTTGTGACCTTGAGTTGCCCCCATTGCCCTGGGGCAGTGCAAAACGCACATCGTTTAGCAATGCTGAATCCAAATATTAAAGCAGAAATGATTGAAGCAAATACCTTCCCAAGCATTTCCCAACAATATAACGTATCCGGCGTTCCTAAAATTGTTATCAACGAAAAATATGAATTACTTGGTAACCAACCTTTAGAAGCTTTCTTAAATGAAATTGAAAAATCATTAAGAGCCTAGTTTAATTGAATAAAAAAAGCGTCCATCTGGACGCTTTTTAAATTGAGTTTTACTTTAACCCTGTGACTTTTGGCCCACGGAATGTGCTCATGCCACCCATGACATTGGTCACTTGATACCCTTGTTTTCCTAGGTAATCACAGACGGCTTGTGACCGAGAACCTGAGTGACAGACCACATAATATGGTGTGGATTTGGAGAGTTTAGGAAGGTGTTGCATGAATTCAGACACTGGGCATAATAATGCCCCTGAAATATGTCCCAAGCTATATTCATCCACTTCTCTAACATCCAAAATATTTAAAACCTTTTGCTTCATTAAACTTTCTAATTCAGGCATCAAAATTGTTTTATACATGCAGGCTTTATTCAGTGAATGTAAGATTAATTGTTCTTGGCTAAAACAACAGAAGTATTCGAACCGATTGTTGTGGATGCAGATGCAGTCAAGGATCCATTAGAAACAAAGATGACAGTATAACCGGTGGCATTAATGGTTACGCCAGCGTTATTACCATTATGAATCATCACATATTCATCATACATATCGGTTGAATTGACGTGTGACGTTAAACGATATGCCGCTGTCGAGTTACCAAAAGTTAATCCACCAAATTCGGATAAATCGCTTTGTTGTAATCCAATTTCTTGACTGGTGGTCAACCGCATGGATTCAATGGCCTTTCGCAAGGCAATCATCTCTTGGTATTTGGTAAAGTAATCAAAATGCGTTGCTTTATTAGACCACTTAATTGAGTTCACGGAGTCTGGAGCGTTATATGAGTTGTGATTATAACTACCATCCGCGTTAATCTTTTGTCGCATCAGTTCATCACCCGCATGGAAGAAAGGAATGCCTTGAGAGAAAATCATCATCGATGAGGCTTGGGTACTGACTTTAGGAGCATTTGCTTGACTGACGCCTGAAAGAAGGAGTTTATCAAAAAGCGTGTGATTGTCGTGAGCAGAAATATAATTAATCACGCGTTTAGGATCAGTGTTGGTGTTAAGTTGACCTTTAAAGGCTCGTCTTAATGAGGATAAGTTGCTGGAGTTAGGAGAGGCGGTTTGCACCCATCCTTTAGAGGCACCATCGAAAACACCGCCTCTAATCGCGTCACGCATTAAGTCTGAGAAGGCACCGATATTCGCCATATTACTCGAAGCTAAATTCGATTGGTTTGCCATTGGCACGTTTGAATAGGTTCGAGTGCCAGACATCGTCCAAGCTTCACCATAAATTAAAGTGTCTGGGTCAATTTGAACCACACGATCACGAACTGCTTTCATCGTTGCGGTGTCATGTAATCCCATTAAATCAAAGCGGAAACCACCCAGCTTATATTCTTCGGCCCAGAAGGCAGTTGAATCGACAATAAATTTTGAGAACATAAAACGTTCTGAGGCGGTATCGTTGCCAACACCAGAACCATTGGATAACGATCCATCTAAGTTATAACGGAAGAAATATCCAGGGACTAAGCGTTGGAAATTACTGCCATTGGCATCACCTAAGTGATTATAAACTACGTCTAAAATAATTTTGATTCCTTCAGCGTCATAGGCTTTCACCATATCTTTGACTTCACGAATTCTTACTAATCCATCATGGGGATTCGAGGAATATTGACCTTCAGGAACGTTATAATTTAAAGGATTATAACCCCAGTTAAATTCGTCAGATAATTCATTATTGTGGTGATCATACATCGGTAAGATATGAACCGCATTCACACCAAGTTCTTTAATATGGTCGAAACCTGTTTTGACTGTCCGACCAGAACCGGTATACGTGGTTCCTGTTTCGTGCATTGCAGCATATTTGCCACGATTAGCAGCATTTCCATTCCAAGAACTATCCATCGATAAATCTCGAACATGAAGTTCATAAATAATCGCATCTGTGTTTGAGTTATAAGTATCTTCGTCGTTTACAGCATCCCAACCAATTGGATTGGTGCGTGCAAAATCAACAATCATTCCACGACGACCATTCACACCCGCACCTTTGGCATATGGATCCACAACTTCATGAATGCCACCTGCGTTATTGACAACATAAGTATAGTATTTACCGTGTAAATCGCCGGAAATGGTGGTTTCCCAAACACCACGATCACCACGTGTCATATTGGTTTGGGTATATTCATCACTACCTAATTGTGCAGAAATTGACACGGGCGTACCGTTATCATAAATTCTCAATTTCATATCCGAAGACGTTGGTGCCCAAACTTTAAAGGTTGTCGATTGTTGCGTATAAATCGCACCCAATTCACCAGTGTAATTAAATTGTTCACCAAACGAAGACGATGAAAATAGATTATTAACCAGCACAGGAACCGTTCTCGGTTTAGGATCGTTTTCAGAGAAATAAACTTTAGCAGTATATTGAGCCGTAAAATCAACCGGACTAATTTCCGTGGCGATATTGACGTATACATCAACTGCATTATTAATCGTCAATGCATTGACTGTTTTCTTTAAAACTTCATTTTGGTAAATTTCGATTTTGTTTGCCGCAGCGGTTGTACTCACCAAAATGATGGATGAGTTTTGGAACATCGCTGAGCGTACGCCGTTATACACGGTCCCGGTTGTGTCGACAAAGACAGCTGGGTTCATCGATCTTAAAAATACGTGATAATCTCCATTTTCATTTGCTGTCCATTCACTTAAATTCACAAAACGATTGGCACTAGTATCCTTGGAATTCCAATCTTCATTAGGTAAACTTTTACGGACAATAAATCCGATGACATCTGAACCAGCCCAACGAGATAATGGTTCCCTTAAATATTTTCCGTAAGTGGTTTCGCCATCAAACTGATAACCAGCGCCTTCGTAACCTAAGGCCCAAATCCACATATTCCAATTTTCGTAAAGAGCATCTGGTCGATTATAGTGAAAAATAATCGTTGGTTCGCTTTCTGCTGGTAAATCCAGTGGATCTAATATGGCGTTTCCTGACGATGAACTTGTAGTGGTTCCTCCACATGCGGCAATCACAAACATTAACGAAACCATCAACGTGGTCATTTTTTTCATAAAACTCTCCTTAACAAAATTATCTTATCACGAAGACCCTTCAATCTTAAATTGCTTTTTTGGGTGAATTGTTAAGAATAAAAAATTGTCAATTTATGCTTTACAAATAAATGTAAGCGCTTTAATATGATAGATAGGAATAGAAAAGGAGGATTTTTTGATGAACAAAAATCATCTATTACCTGCATTGTTATTTGTTTTAGCCGCTTGCGGCGGAACGACATCGTCATCCGCTCCTGCATCCTCGATTACGCTTGATACGAATGAGTATCGCTTTATTGGTGGCCAAGCCAATATTGGTGGTTGGCAACCAGGAAGCGCTCCAGTAATGGAAAGAGCTACTGGCACCAACTCGTTCTCTTGGACTGGTGATTTATACGAAGATTCAACTTGGAAATTAGTCATTGGTACCGATTGGGCTAACGGTGAAGTTGGACCACTTTCAGCCGGTTTAACCATCACTGATAAAGGTGTTGCTTGGACTAAAGATGCTGAAGGCGCATTAGTCATTCCAGAAGACTCAAACACTGGTTTTGATCCAGGTTTAGGTGGCGTTGGAAACTTCCAAACCAAAGTCGATGGTAACTATACGATTACATTCGTTTCACTTCCAGCCTTAACAAGAACCTTTACAATTGTTCGTAATGGTGATCCAGAAGTCTTACCTCCTTCAATTACAGATTGGGCCTTAGTTGGTACGATCAACGGATGGAATGCTGCTGATCAATCATTCAAACTCGCTAACTTAGATGATGCTAATGAATCCTACTCCTTAACCGTTAACTTATATGCAAATGAAGAATTTAAATTTGTGAAGAACGGTGCATGGGGTGGTGATTTAGGTTTCTCCGCTCTTGTGAACCCAAATCCATTAGACTTACTTGACCAAGGCGGCAACATCAAAGTTGTACGTGATGGTTCTTATACTGTCGCATTTGATGGTGAAACCGCTACAGTTGAACGCGCTGGTTCCTTAGCTCGTCCAGAAGGTGGTTTACACCTTGTTGGTACAGTCACTGATCCAGGTTGGACTCCAAGCGACACCACATTAGCATTAACCGACACCGCAGGTGATGCAAAGTATTATGGTGTGTTTGATTTAGGTGTTGATAAAGAATTTAAGATTAAAAACGGTACTGATTGGAACGTTGGTTTTGATGCTGGTTTTGATAAAGTTGCATCGTTCCCAGTAGGTGCTATGGTCAGTGCTGGTGGCAACATTAAAGTCCTAGTTGGCCACGCTTTCTTAATCGAAGCTCGCGTTGTTGGAAGCTCTGTTAGAATCGTTATTTCTCCAGCTTGGAAGACCTATGGTTTCCCATCCTTAACTTATTCTCCAGGGGTTGGTACAACTGCTGGTTATCTCAATACAACTGCTGAATTCTGGAACGCACATGCTCAAATGAGAGTTTATGGCATGGATGCAACCAAGACGAAAGTCAACTTTGAATATACTGGTGTTGCTACTCACGAATACTTATTCAAGATTGAAGGTAACGGTGCCTTTAAAGAAGCTCGCTCAGTTGCAACTGGCGAAAGACAAACCTACACCTTAGATATTTCAGAATTATCCGAAACACAACGTGCTGGTTTAAACTTAGTAGTCTTCTTCCACACCTTACCAACTAGCCCAGTTGAAGGAACAATTACAGTTCACTCTGTTTCATTCGCTGCCTAATATTAAAAATTAATTTAGAGGTATTTTTAATGAACAAAAAGCTGAAAATTTCAGTGCTTGGTTTACCTCTTCTCTTAGTTGCCTGTGGCGGCACTGCTAGTGAAGGCCCGGTCAAATTAAAGATTTGGGGTCCTAATCAAGAACAAAATTTCCTTCAAGCCAAAGCCCAAGAATTTTTAGAAGCTAACCCTGATTTGAATGTTGAGTTTGAATTCGCAGCGGTTGGCGAACCAGAACTCAAGAGTGTTCTCACCCTTGATATCGCTGGTGGCGCAGACGTCTTTGCCTTCCCGGATGATCAATTACAAGACCTTGTAACGGCGGGGGCTTTGTCCCCCGTCCAACAATACCGAGCCGATGTTTTAGCTCGCAATATTGAATGGTCGGTTGATCTTGCTAAAATTGGTG
>CAIMWL010000005.1 GCA_903845135.1 uncultured Caryophanales bacterium | reverse complement strand
ATTCGCTTAGTGGAAGAAGCGAGTCAAACTAAAGCACCGCTTGCTAAACTTGCAGATGAAATTTCCCGTATCTTTGTACCCATCGTTTTATTCATCGCTTTTTCCGCCTGCATCATATGGATCGTGGTTGGACAGCCTTTAGAATTTGCAATTCAAATCATGATTGCAATTCTTGTCATTTCTTGCCCATGCGCATTAGGTTTAGCTACTCCGGTGACAATGATGGTAGGCACTGGCAAAGGTGCAGAATTAGGCATCTTAATTAAATCGGCAGAAGCAATGGAAAAGTTACATACGATTGATACCGTGGTCATGGATAAAACCGGAACAATCACTCAAGGAAAACCTGTCGTTAACGATGTGATCATTCAAAAAGGTTACGCTCTTGAATCCATCAAACAAATTGCTGCTTCTATTGAATATCATTCTGAACATCAGCTTGGCAAAGCCATCGTAGATGCTTATGAAGATCAACTATTGACGGTCACCGATTTTGTTTATGTTCCAGGGATGGGAGTGCGAGGCAAAATCATTAATGAAACTTATCGCCTAACAAAAGTTACCCATCTTACAGATGATTTAAACAAAATCCTTGCTACCGGAAAAACGATTATTGAATTGAATGGTCCTCAAGGTCTTATGGCACACTTCGTCATCGCGGATGCAGTCAAACCTTCTAGTATCGAAGCGATTCAAGCATTGAAGAAACTAGGTAAAAAATTAGTGATGCTGACAGGTGATTTAAAACCCGTCGCTCAAAGTATTGCAAACGACGTCGGTATCACTGAAGTTGTGGCTGAAGTCTTGCCACAAGATAAAGATGCAGTGATTGCCGATTTGCAAAAACAAGGTCGCAAGGTAGTGATGGTGGGTGATGGCATTAATGATGCCCCTTCTTTGATGAGAGCGGATGTTGGGATGGCGATTGGAGCCGGTACTGATATTGCGATTGAAGCGGCGGACATTGTCCTTTTACAATCCGATCTAAGACAAGTGGTTTATGCGTTTGATCTTTCAAAAAGTGTTGTAAAAAATATGAAAACCAATCTATTTTGGGCTTTTTTCTATAATTTGATTGCCATTCCCTTAGCCGCGGGGGTTTTGTTCCCATTTTATGGTTGGCTATTATCCCCGATGATTGCCGCCCTTGCGATGGCGTTTTCCTCAGTTTCGGTTGTCCTTAATGCACTTCGATTACGAAGCTTTAAGGCAAATATAGTAAAATAAGAAAGGAGTATCGAATATGGCACAAATCAAAACCTTAAAAGTTGGTGGCATGACTTGCATGCATTGCGCGGCAAAAGTGACCACGGCACTGAAGCAAGTTCCTGGTGTGAGTAACGTCAAAGTGAATCTCATGTCAGAAGAAGCAGAAGTGATGCTACAAGGTGCTGTCACGGACGATGCTTTTAAAAAAGCGGTTGTCGGTGCTGGTTACCAGTTTCTCGGCAGCAAATAGAAAGTAGGGTTCCGTATGGAACAACCTCTCATCTCCTTGCGAGCAGATGCGTATCCTGCGTCTCCGATTCGTAAATTATTACCTTATGCCAAAGCTGCTGAAGCAGCAGGTCATAAGGTTTTTTATTTGAATATCGGTGAACCCGATTTACCAACGCCTAGTGTTTTTATTGAAGCGATGAGACGATATCAAGCCCATCATATTGCTTATGCACCTTCTCAAGGTCATCCGACTTTACTTCAAGCTATTCAATCGTATTTTGCCAAAGACGGATATTCATTTGATATCCAAGATTTACAGGTGACCCAAGGCGCGACGGATGCCTTGTTATTTTCTTTTTATGTGATATGTAACCCTGGTGATGAAATCCTTACCCCAGAACCTTTTTATCCCAATTACTTAGCGTTTACCAAACAACTGGATATCCAGCTTGTCGGCATTCCTACGTTTGCAGAAACAGGTTATGCTATTCCTGGCATCGATGTGATTGAAAAAAGAATTACCAAGAAAACCAAAGCAATTTTGATTGCCAATCCAAGTAATCCCTCTGGTCGAGTCTATCGTGATGATGAATTACAAAGACTCATTACCCTCGCAAAGAAATATAATCTCTGGCTGATAGGAGATGAGTTATACCGTAAATTAACGTTTGCCAAACACCAAGCGATATCTTTTGCCCATTATCAAGATATTGAGGATCGGACGATTATTGTTGATAGCGTCTCCAAACGTTATTCTGCTTGTGGGGCTCGGATTGGTTGCATACTCAGTAAAAATAAAGTTTTCATGCAAAAAATTCATCGCCTTGGTCAATCCCGATTAGGCGTCTCCTTACTCGATCAAATTGGGGCGAGTGAACTGTATAGGTTACCGGAAACGCATATTCAATGGACACGGGATCAATACTTTGCCAGGATTGCCACGGTCATTGAAAAATTAAAGACCAATCCTGCGATTCAATTTGTCGTCCCTGAAGGTGCCTTTTATATGATGCTACAAGTCCCCGTCAAAGATGCAGAGGCTTTTGCCCTATGGTTAATTCAAGATTATGTTTATCAAGGTCAACGTTTATTAGTCACCCCAGGAAAAGATTTTTATGTAGATCATACGCGTGGTAAGCAAGAAATTCGTATTGCCTTTGTCTTGGAACCTAACGCGATGGCGAAGGCGATGGACATTCTACTTTCAGGATTAAAAACCTATCAATCACTAGGGCGTTAGTTGCTTTTCGTCCCTTCAACGCGGTCGTATAGTATAATTTTTTCAACGGTTATCACAAATGAAAAAAACCACTGGTGAAAAAATCATCGTTCAAAATCGTCGTGCAAACTACGATTATTTTTTATCTGATTTTTTAGAAACCGGGATTACCTTAACCGGAACGGAAGTCAAAAGTTTACGGGCAGGTGGTGGATCGCTTTCCGATAGTTATGTGGTGAGCCGAAACCAAGAATTATTTTTATTAAATATGAATATCGCTCCTTATAAACAAGGGACGTTATTTAATCATGAACCGTTACGCACCCGAAAACTTTTAGCGCATAAGCAAGAAATATTGAAAATCACCAAAGCGATTCAAGAAAAAGGGTTAACGATTATTCCGGTGAAAATCTATTTGAAACATGGATTAATTAAAGTTCTAATTGCGGTTGCAAAGGGCAAGCAACACTTTGATAAACGCGAGGCAATAAAAAAGAAAGACACCGAAAGAAAAATGCGAGCAGCAAGTCACGGAGATTTTCATGATTAATTCCATCATTGATTTATTACAGTATTTTTCTAAAAAGGTATCGCCAATTTATTCACGAGATAAGTATGATGCGTTTTTAAAAGACCATCCCTTTCATTTCCGGGTGCCGGGAATTCATATTACTGGCACCAATGGGAAGGGATCAACTGCTACTTTTTTAAGAAATATTTACCAAACTCACTTTCGTAAAGTTGGCTTATTTACCTCACCTTCCTTAGCCCGTTTTCAAGAAATGATTTACATCAATCAAGAAGAAATTAGAGAGGATTATATCCTTGCCTTTTTTAAAAAATGGCAACCAATCTTTGACCGCTATGAATTGACTGCATTTGAAATGCAAACGTTGCTTGCCTTTCACTATTTCCAAGACCAAGGTTGTGATTTCGCCATCATCGAAGTCGGTATGGGTGGAAAAATCGATGCGACCAATATTTTTACGCCGATCCTCAGTATCATCACCAATATTTCCCTAGAGCATAAAGCGTACTTAGGTGACACGGTCGAAAAAATTGCTGAGCATAAATCTGGGATTATAAAACCGAATGTTCCGGTACTAGTCGGTCCTTTACCCCATGGCGCGATGAAAGTAGTTGAAACGGTTTCCAGTCAACTTCAAGCCCCTTTATTCAAAAGGGAACCTTATCAAGTGATCCAAGAACAGTATCCGCTCAAATTTAAGTTTGGTAATGATGAACCATATACCCTTACCATGACTGCGACCTATCAGTTTGAGAATGCCGCTTTGGCATTACAAGCTGTGCACATCCTTTCAACCCGGTACCGAATTTCATCCACTGCATTACATAAGGCGATTCATGATACGTTTATGCCGGGTCGCCTAGAAGTGATTAAACAATCACCGATGATTATTTTAGATGGTGCGCACAATCCTGGTGGAACAGAAGCTTTGGTCAAAGCAATCCTTAAGCAACCTTACACCTCTATTTATGTTTTATTTGCCGCTTTTAAAGATAAAGATGTGGCGCCGATGATCCAACAACTAACGATGATAAGTAAGCACATTTTTTTAACGACCTTTCCACATGTTCGCGCTAGACAAAAACATGACTTTGCTGGCCTAGATTTTCCCTTTATTGAATCGTATGAAGTTGCCTTAAAGGTTCTCAGCGAAGGGATGCCGCCACATAGTGTATTATTAGTGACGGGTTCACTTGCATTTGTTGGGCAAGTCAGACTGAAATATATTAGCTAATTTTAAGGAGAATCTTTATGCAAAATCAAATCATAAGAAAAATGACTTTATCCGCGATGTTGATCGCCATTGGTTTAATTCTAGAACGCGTCTTGATGATTCCCATTGGGGAAGTGAATCGGATTGCATTTGGATCGAGTGCCATTATCCTTGCTTCCTTGGTTGTTGGTCCTGTCTTTGGTGCCATCGTCGGAGCTTCGATAGATCTGATTGGTTTCTTGATTAATTCAGTTGGAACCTACACTCCATACGTGACGATTGGGTTAGCAGTGTTAGGCGTCCTTCCTTGGTTACTGAAAAAAGTGATGGTATCCATCGAAAAATTGCCTGGTTATTTTAATATCAGTTATGGATTGTTATCCGCTTTACTTGCCTATGGCATTTGGTTTATTTATTCCCGTGACGCTTACACTTTCAATTTGGGTGGTGGCAATTTTGTTGAAGTGGATTTATCTACTGCTTTTGTTCGTTATGGATTACCGCTTGTCGCGACGATCATCTTTTTTGGATTTATTTATTTGATTAGCCGCTTAGAAAAGCGTTTTACGGATACGAATAAACCGCAAACACTTAACGCAAAATCAGTCGTCTTTATTGTGTTAGTTTCAGAAATTTTGATCAGTATTATTTGGGGCGTACAATGGCGAGTTTGGTATTTAGGGATTCCCCCACTTGCGTTATATTTTAATCAAGTTGCATTCTTTGTCATCGCCTTTCCAGTAAAAGCTTTTATCGTCTTAACGGGATTAAGAACCTATCAACGAAACCAACAACGTCTTCAGTAATCATATGGAATACTCAAAAGGTTTACTTATTTTTTCTGCGGTTATCCTTAGTTTAATCATCATCCTTTCAATCCTGGTGAAGATCTTATAGGAGGTTGTATGAAGGCACTCTCAAAGGCATTAAGGCAACAAACCATTTATCAAGTCTTTGTTCGTAATCACACCAAAGAAGGAACGTTCCAATCGCTGATAAAAGACTTACCAAGAATTCAAAATCTTGGAGTTAGCATCGTCTATTTACTTCCGATTCATCCGATTGGAGTTTTAGCGAGAAAAGGAAAAGTAGGTAGCCCATACTCGATTCGAGATTACTATGCGATTGATGAATCTTTAGGAAGCGAAAAAGATTTAAAAGCCTTACTCAATGAAGCGCATCGTCTTGGCTTAAAAGTAATGATGGATATTGTTTTCAATCACACTGCTCGCGATGCCAAATGGGTGAAAGAACATCCAGAATATTATTATTATAAAGATGGAAAACTTGCCAATCGGATTGGTGATTGGTCTGATATTGCCGATTTAGATTTAACTAGACAAGATGTCAGAAAAGCCTTGATTGATGTCCTCCTTTATTGGACAAAGTTTGGTTTTGATGGCTATCGTTGTGATGTCGCTCCTTTACTCCCTTTAGATTTTTGGATAGAAGCAAAAGCAAAGATTAATGGGTTTAATCCTAACACAATTTGGTTATCAGAATCGGTACATCCGCATTTCATTCAATATCTCAGAGGCGAAGGTTACATCGCGCACAGTGATGCAGAAATGTTTCAAGTGTTTGACATCCTCTATGATTATGATGTTCATGAATTTTTGCATCATTATTTAACCGGTAAAGGTGAACTTTCCACTTATTTAAGGATGGTGCAAGCGCAAGGCTATATTTATCCAGAGGATTATGTCAAAGCCCATTTTTTAGAAAACCATGATGTGAGTCGGATTCACCAAACGGTTAGTAATCTCACCATGTTAAAGAACCTAACCGCCTGGTCTTTTTTCCAACCAGGAATCGGTTTTATATACGCTGGACAAGAAAACTTAGCAACGAAACTTCCAGATTTGTTTGAAAAAGATCCAATTTCTCTTACCATCAAAGATCCACTATTTTACAATTTTATCCTGCGACTTATTGCTATTAAAAAGCTACCTTACTTTGGGGATGCCAGGAAGATGATCATCAATGAACATCCTTTACAATCCAACCTCATTGAAGCAACTTTAAGTTACCCTAAAGGTCAATTGGTTGGTTTTTTCAATCTCACCAAGGATGCAAGACAGGTTTACACATCCATCAAGGACGGATCTTACCTCGATCTCATTTCTCAACAAAGCATTGAAGTAAAAAAAGGCATTATCCAGATTAAAGATCCTTTCATCCTTGTCGTTCCCTCCTAATTTTGATAGATTGGTGTTAAGCATATGAAAAACTTTGTCTTAATTGCCCCTATTTTCCCTTATACCTTTTATCAATTTGCCATTGGGTTAAAGAAACAAGGTTTTCGCGTCCTAGTCGTAGGCGATGTTCAAGAAGCCTATTTACCACAACCATTAATCGCTAACATGGATGCCTATTATTTTGTTCATGACATGAATCACTATCCGAATTTAAAACCGGCGATGGAATATTTTATCGATCGGTTTGGTCCGATTGATTATGTGGAATCCAACATCGAACATTGGTTACGATATGACGCTCAACTTCGGCAAGATTTTGATATTCCAAATGGTTTGAGACCTGCTCAACTTCAAGTCTATCAATCCAAGTCTGGGATGAAACAATTTTATCGAAAAGCAGGTGTACCCGTTGCCCGTTATCAATTATTGACCACGCTTACTTCGGCTTTGATATTCGCAAAGGAAGTGGGGTATCCTTTGTTCGTCAAACCAGATATTGGCGTCGGTTCTCAAGTATCCTATAAATTAACCAATGAACAACAACTGACTGATTTCTTTGCTCGAAAACCGGATCAAGTTTTTATTCTTGAAGAATTCATTGAAGGAGAAATTTTTTCCTTTGATGGCATGAGTAATGCAACGGGAGATGTCGTCTTTTATACCGGGCATCAATTTCCAATTAACATCGCCTCGATTGTCAATGAAGATGCCGAAACGTATTACCTTACGTTAAAAACTTTACCTCAAGAACTGATTGATAAAGGCATCGCCTCTGTTAAAGCTTTTGGGTTAAACAAACGCTTCTTTCACTTTGAATTTTTTCGCTTAACCAAAGATTATCCTCATTTAGGCAAAGCAGGGACGTTTGTCGCCTTAGAAGCAAACTTAAGACCACCTGGTGGATTTACCATGGAAATGATTAATTATGGCAATAGTGTCAATGCGTATCAAATTTACACAGAAGTCATGGCGACTGACACTTGGAAAAAAATCGAACAACATCCCACCTATTTTTGTGCCAATGCTTCAAGAAAAAATCACCATCAATACCGATATGACTTGCCAGCGATAAGAGATAAATTTGCTCAACATATTGTGTTTGAAAATTCTTATCCCTATCCTATTTCCATCGCTATGGGCGATTATTTCTTCTTAGCTAAATTTGCGACAAGAGAAGAAGTGGAAACCTTTTATCAATTTGTTTACGCAAAATAACTTATAATTAACGTATGGCAATATTAGTCACCGGTGGCGCCGGATACATCGGCAGTCATACCGTCGTCGAACTACTTCAACAAAACGAAGAAGTCATCATCGTCGACAATTTTTATAATGCAAAACCTGAAGTTTTAAAACGGATAAAGCTTATTACAGGTCGGGCTCCTGTCTTTTATGAAATGGATGTTTTAAATGAAACCAAGTTATCGCAATTATTTTCCCAACACAACATTCATGCAGTTATTCATTTTGCCGGATACAAGGCTGTCGGAGAATCGGTTGCAAAACCACTAGACTATTATCACAACAATTTAAATTCTACAATTGTTCTTTTAAAAGTTATGTTAGCCCATCAAGTTTATCAACTGGTCTTTTCTTCTTCGGCTACCGTTTATGGCAATCCCCAAAAAATGCCAATCAAGGAAACCGATCCGATTGGTGGCACAACCAATCCTTATGGTTCTACCAAGTTAATCAATGAAATGATCATCGAAGATGTCGTCAAAGCGAATCCAAAACTTCAAGCAATAATGTTGCGCTATTTCAATCCCATAGGCGCGCATGCATCAGGTTTAATTGGTGAAGACCCCCAAGGTATACCCAATAATTTAATGCCATTTATCACTCAAGTTGCAATTGGCAAACGCCCTTTCCTAAGCATCTATGGAAATGACTATCCAACGGTGGATGGAACTGGTGTGAGAGACTATATTCATGTGGTTGATCTGGCTTTAGGTCATATAGCCGCATTAAAAAAATTAAAAACCAATCCTGGTTTCCAAGTCTATAACTTAGGAACAGGCCAAGGTACCTCAGTATTAGAATTGGTGAAAGCTTTTGAAAAAGCAAACCAAGTGAAAATCCCTTATCAGATTGTGGCTAGACGCCCTGGTGATATTGCCATTTGCTATGCAGATGCTTCAAAAGCTTACAAAGAATTAGGGTGGAAGACACAAAAAACGGTTTTTGTTGCATGTAAAGATTCGTGGCACTGGCAGCAAAAAAACCCTTTAGGTTTTTCGTCATAATAAATTAACAATCCCTTAATTATAAAGTGGTATCATAAATCCAATATTATTGAAGGAATTTTGTTGGAATTATTTATAATATTTTTATGAACGGACTTTTAAAGAAATTACATCCATTTCGGATTTGGTTCTTAACTGGATTTATACTCAGCAATACTTTTATTGCAGGCAACTCCTTATTGTCTGCTGAAGAGTCAGGTGACCTTTCTACGGGAATTTCTGAAGTGATCATTTCAGTTGCCAGGGCCATTCTTCCTCCGGCGACAGTCGTGGAAGTGCCTGCAGAAAATATCACACTCAATCTCCGAGATGACGCTACTACGATATATATTGGTACATCGAATCGAATTACTCCAACTTTTTCACCGGTCAATACTACTGATAAAACGATAGGCTGGACATCCAATAATCCCTCTATTATTGAAGTGACGAATGGTGGGATTGCAGTTGCAAGGGATTTTGGTTCTGCTACCATTACCGCCACCACGATTTACAATAATGTCTTTGCAGAAATTTTAATCGAAGTGATTGATTTTCCAACGCTTGTGGATTTTACTTTGGAAGCTTTCATTAATGATAATCCCACGTCAACCATTGAAAAGGACACAACAGCAAAAATAAAATTAAATAACCTTGCACCAATAAACGCCAAGACAACCGGTCTGATATACACAAGTTCAAACGGCAATATTGCAACGGTAAACGATGATGGCGTTATCTACGGTGTAACGCCAGGTGAAGTTACTATTACTGCAAGTTTTGGAGTAATTTCTCGATCTATCAATTTAACGATTGTGGATGAAATCGAAGTAATTCAACCGACCACGCTAAGTTTGAGTGGCGATAGGATTGGTTATATTGGCAGAAACTTTACGCTGATCCCTTCTTTTGGTGAAATCACCCCCACTGACACGCAAGTTACCTTTCAATCGAGTAATACTCGTGTTGCAAAAGTTAATGATCAAGGTTTGGTTACACCGGTTAATTTCTCTGGTTATGCTCCCCAAGATGTGATCATCACTGTTTATGCAAACGCGAATCCCTTGCTACAAGATTCATTTGACATCACCATTGAAAAAGTATTTCCATTAAGTTTACAAATTGCTTCCACGAATCAAGTTGAGAACGGAAGAACCATCAATATCAATCCAACCTTTTATCCATTGGATGTCACTGACCGTCAATTAACCTATGTATCGAGTGATCCATCAATAGCTACAGTGAGTAGCGCAGGTGATTTTGGAGTGGTATTAGGAAAAGATGTTGGCACGGTGACCATCACCGCGATTAGTGTGATGGATGCATCTGTTCAAGCCACCTTACAAATCGAAGTTATTCCTGCTACTTTATTAACCCCTGGTGTGATCACGAATATTTATTTGTTTGTGAGAAAAGGGATTGGTCATATGGGTTTAAATTTCTTAAATGGGATTCTAGGATTCTTAACATTCTTCACTTATTTATATGATAAGAAAAATCGTTATCTCTGGATATCATTAGGCACTGGATTTTTCCTTGGTTTAGTCTTTGAGGGTTTTCAATTTTTTGCCCCTGGTAGAAGCCCAGTTTGGATCGACGTCGCATATAACATTATTGGATACACTGTTGCCCAATTATTGATGGTCAGTCTATTGATCGGTATCCAAAAAAGGTGAAATAAGAAAATCAAAACATAGAAAAAAACCAATCCATGTAGATTGGTTTTTTTATATTCGTTTGACGAGTAACACTTGATAGGGCCTCATCAAGATTTGCCCGTTGAGGATGGTTCCAATTGTATGATGACCCGTGCTATCAAAGAGCACTTCAACCCGGTCCTGACTAGTACCCCAAACGATGATGGAAGTTAAGCTACCACTACTTTTTGCTTCTCTAGCATTGGCAAAAACATAATAAGGTTGACTGTCTTTGGTTAAGGCCATCGCAATGGTAGAGTAGGTTAAAGGACTATTCCAAAAACCTAAATTGGTTTGGACTTCCGTTGCTGATTCTAATTGGAAGGAAAGACCATTCTTTCTTAATTCAATCATGCTTGCGTATCGTTCAAACTGGGCAAGGTACGTCACCTTTCGATCCCATTTAAAACTGTTGGTAAAGTCAGAAGATTTGTAGGAGTTATGAGAAATGCGTTGCCCATTAATCTCAAAGACATATTGGTCTTCATCTTCCGCTTCGGCAATTTTAGTACGCATGATTTCTTCACCAGCATGGATAAACGGAATCCCTGCAGCAAAACTAACAAGGGCATTAATGCCGACGCTGGCGTT
>CAIMWL010000004.1 GCA_903845135.1 uncultured Caryophanales bacterium | reverse complement strand
GCCAGACAAAAACTAGGATTCATTACCATGGTGGCTAGTACATTGCCTATTCAACAATTAGAGGGCTTATTTAAAGGTTATAAAGATAAACGGATGTTGATGGCAGATTGGTTACAGCTTGTACAAATCATGACAAAACCAATTTATTTACCGGCATTAATGCCACTTTGAGTTTTTGCTAAGTAGGTTTTTAAAGTTTTCTCAACGCGATCTTTCCAAATCTTGATGCTGCTATCATTGACTAATCTTTGATCGATGAAAGGCAAAAATTGCCGATATAAATTGCGTTCATTTAGTATCCATAATGGCTCTACATTTTCAGGGTTTCTTTCTTGCAAGCGTAATCGTTGCAGGGCTTGCGGAGATTCAACGCCTAAAATAACATCCGTAAAGGCATCCATTTTACCTTGAAAGAGTAAGGGTACTTCAAGCAAGACCATTGGAGCTTTACACTTGATTAATGCTTGATAAATCATTTGTTTAATTATCGGAAACAGGATTTTAATCCAAAGATCATATCGTCGGCGATCCTTTACCATTGCCCATAATAAGTTGCGGCGATCAATCTTTCCGTTGACAATCGATTCAGGAAATACTTTTTTTATCAAACCAATGGCTTGCTTCGTTTGATAAAATTGATGGACGAATTTATCTGCCTCAATCGCTGGAATGCCGAGTTGCATGCCTATTTGTATTAACGTGGATTTTCCAGTGGCAATTTCACCAGTTACTCCAATGACCATTGGCAATAGTGGATGATGCTGACAATGTGGACAGAAATGGGTACCCCGACCTCCGACCATGATTTTAGCGAGGCGATGATGACATTCTTTACAAGGTTTTCCATCTCGACCATAAACTTTAATTTTGGTGACAAATTCACCATCTATTTTTTGCCCTGATTGATAGGTTCGAATTCTTGTCCCACCATTGGCAATCGCTTGATGAAGAATTCGTTTTGCATGTTTTAAAATTGCTTTCGTTTGGTCTAAGGTTATATTTTTACCGATCGTCAGCGGATGAATTTTTGCTGCAAATAAAATTTCATCTGCATATATATTGCCAATCCCTAATAAAATGCGTTGATCTAAAAGTATGGACTTAATAGGACGGTTGGCTTTCTTAAATGCTACATAAATAGAATTTGGATCAAGGTCATGTAAGGGTTCTTTGCCTAAACCCTTTAGTGATTGATGCTGCAAGTAAGTTGATTGAGTGGTCAATTCAAAGGTACCAAACTTTCTCATATCATCATAAATAATCCGGCGACCATCACTCAAGGAAAACACCATTCTTGCAAATCGACTTAAGGGGGCATTTTCATCCTTTAGTTCAAGGTATTTGCCTTCCATTCGTAAATGAGAGATCACGACTAAGTCATCACTTAAGAAAAATAAGATAAATTTACCAAGTCTTTCAATCGCTTTGATTGACTTTCCCACTAGGGATTTTGTAAATATCGAAACATTGGGTTTCACCATTTTCGGGTGAAATATCTCAACAGCCTTAATCTTTTGATCCAGCAACAAAGGCCTTAAGGTTTTGACAACAGTTTCGACTTCTGGAAGTTCTGGCATAGTTTCTATTTTAAATCATACCAAGTCTTTGCATAATGCCCATCGACTTTGAGTGGTACTTTTAATGGTAATGCTGATTCCATAATCTCTTGAATTAAAGGCATCACCTTGTCGATTTCATTGGTCGGTGTTTTAAAGATCAATTCATCGTGAATGGTTAAAATCAATCTAGTTTTAAAGCCTTTTTCTTGAAGCGCGTGATCGACTTTAATCATCGCCAGTTTTAATAAATCAGCTGCCGTTCCTTGAATCGGGGCATTCATCGCTGCTCGCTTCGCAAATTCTCGGGCTTGGAAATTACTACCAGCAATATCACGTAAATAACGTCTTCTTCCTAGAAGTGTGGCAACGTATTTTTGATCTTGTAAGGAAGCGATTAAGCTTTGCATATATTGCCTTAATTCGGGATAAGCAAGATAAAAAGCATCAATCAATTGGTTTGCCTCCGAAGGCGTCACCCCTAATTGTTCAGACAATCCCCAAGAAGAAATGCCGTAGATAATCCCAAAGTTAACCGCCTTTGCTTGCCTTCTCATCAATGC
>CAIMWL010000003.1 GCA_903845135.1 uncultured Caryophanales bacterium | reverse complement strand
AAATCGATTTTTTGAGTTATCTTCAGGTGATGGTGATACCCACGCTGATCACTGGTTTAGTTAGTCTTGGTCTTTTATATAGCATGTTTTCTCAATCCTTAACTCAACCCCTCAGTCGACCTGACATGGTTGTAAACCCACCCCACCCGAGTTATCGTCTTGGGTTATGGATGCTGATCGCTGCCATCGGTTTAATGACGATTGCTCAATGGATTGGTATCGGGATGGATGTATTAACGGTTTTATCGGCGGCGATATTAATTTTAATGGTTTTAATCTTCTATCCAAAAGCCAATCATTTAGGCAACACCTTACGTCGCTTACCGTTTGAAATGCTGCCATTCTTCTTAAGCATGGCTATCTTAGTGAATGCGCTTAATCGATTGGGCTGGACGAGTCAAATCGGAACTTGGTTAAATCTTTTTCCTGCGATTTATAGTTATGGTATCAGTAGTTTTATTGCCAGTAATTTGATTAACAATATTCCCATGAGTTTATGGTTCGCCAATATGTTGATGGAGATGCAAACGGTTAATCTACCGGCCGTGTATGCTGCAATCATTGGTTCTAATTTAGGGGCAATTCTTACACCCGTTGGTGCTTTAGCTGGTTTGATGTGGATGAGTATTCTCAAGTCAAAACAAGTCGAATTATCCTTTGGAAGATTTGTGATTTATGGTATTACACTAGGTCCCATATTATTGATGATTGCTCTTTGGACTCTGGATTTAATTTATCGATAAAAATTGATAAAATGGATTCATGCGGTTGTAACTCAGTGGATAGAGTATCTCACTCCTAAGGAGAAAGTCGGACGTTCGAATCGTCTCAACCGCGCCACGCTTTAAATATTGTCATTTAGCAATTAATTTGTTAAAGTGTAAAAGCAATTTGGGGCTGTAGCTCAGCTGGGAGAGCGCCTCCATGGCATGGAGGAGGTCGCGAGTTCAATCCTCGTCAGCTCCACCAAATCGCAATTAAAAACCCCTTATCATAAGGGGTTTTATATTTTACCGATAATCGAGGTTTTCTAGGGCGAGGAGTTTTTCAAGATCGATTTTTTCCAATTTAAAATCGAGCATACCGTTCTCACGAATACGTTCTGGATGCGTTGATTTTGGCAAGGTAATCGCGCCTAATTCAACGGTGAAACGAATCGCAATTTGCGCTGCTGTTTTGCCATATTTTTTTGCTAGTTCATTTAATAATTCCAGTTTGAAAATTCGGCCTGTTGCTAGAGGTGAATACGCTTCAATCGCAATCTTTTTTCCTTCGCAATAACTACGAAGTTGTTTTTGTGGACGACCAATCCACAATGGAATTTGATTAACATGTGGAAGAATATCAATGCCTTTAAACAATCGTTCTAAGTGTTCAATCTCAAAGTTTGATACCCCAATCGCCCGAATTTTCTTGGCGCGGTAAAGTTCTTCCATGGCTTTCCATGCGGCAATGTTACCTTGGGTATAATCGGGGTTTGTTCGCCATTCACTCCAAGGCCATGGAGCATGAATTAAATAAAGATCAATATAATCAACACCAAGTCGAATGCTTGATTGTTCAAATTCAATAAACGTTTGCTTGTAGTCTTTTAAGTGGGATTCGAGTTTGGTGGTAATAAAGATTTGATTTCTTGGAATTCCTGAATCTTTGATAGCCCGACCCACGGATGATTCGTTTCGATAAGCGGCAGCGGTATCGATGTGTCGATAACCTGCAGTTAAGGCTGCTAGGGTAGAACTATAAGCATCTTCGCCATCTTTAATTTGCCAAGTGCCAAAACCTAATAGCGGAATAATCACCCCATTACTAAGGGTTTTCGTTTGTTTAAATACCAAGAGCGTCTCCTTGATTTAATTATAGCGATTTCTAAAGCATCTACAATCCTAATTTTTATAAATTGTTTATAATGAATTTGTCAAATTAATGAGGTAAGTTTATGAAAACCATTTATTTAGCCGGTGGCTGTTTCTGGGGCGTTGAAGCTTACTATAAAAAATTAAAAGGGGTTACCGACACACAAGTTGGATATGCAAATGGAAATTATCCTAACCCTACTTATCAAGAAGTATGTGATGAAAAAGCAACCCATGCTGAAGCGGTCAAGGTTGTCTTTAATGAGAAACAAATTACCTTAGAAAAATTACTTGAACATTTATTTCGAATTATTGATCCAACTTCCGTCAATAAACAAGGTCATGATGAAGGCATCCAATATCGGACCGGTGTTTACTTTGAAAATAAAGAAGATGAAACAGTTGCCAGAAAATATGTTCAACTTCGACAAAAGGATTATCGTAAACCCATCGCTTTAGAAATCCAAGCATTAAGAGGATTTTATGATGCGGAAACCTATCATCAAGATTATCTTGATAAGAACCCCAATGGTTATTGCCATGTTGATTTTCGAGTTTTAAGACCCGAGGAAAAAAAGTAAATGAGTAAGGCTTCTGAATATCAAACTTTATTATCAGCAGCGCGTGGTTTATTACAAGATAAACAACAACCGATTTCGATTTATGCTAATGTATCAGCCTTACTTAAACAAACATTAACCGATGTTTCTTGGACTGGCTTTTATTTATACAATGGTACCGCCCTTTACTTGGGTCCTTT
>CAIMWL010000002.1 GCA_903845135.1 uncultured Caryophanales bacterium | reverse complement strand
GTGGATACCTTAACCGATAATACCAATCGGGCCATTTCTGAAGTTCGATCTGCCATTACCAAGCGCAATGGCAAAATGGGATCAGTGTTATTTAACTTTACCGAATTCGGTCAACTAGTTTTCACTGGTCACTCTCAAAGTGCCGTAGAAGAACAACTCATCCTTGGTGATGTGGATGTGCAACAAATCAACGCCCAAAGTGATCAACTTGAGGTCTTGGTCAATCCCACAAGTTTTGCCCAAGCAAAGAAGGTCCTAGAAAGCATGGGTGTTGCTAACTTTATCGTCGCCGAAATTACCTTGATTCCCAATGAGACAATGACCCTACAAGGTGAAAATTTACAACTTTTTAAGCAATTATTAGATGTTTTGGATGAATTACAAGACGTGCAAAATGTCTACCATAACGTGGAGTTATGAGCAAAGGTTTCCACTTGTTTTCATTGACTTTAAGGCAATTGGTTAGTATTATTTATCTCGGCACTTTATACAAGCATTTTTAAATTTGTTTATCGTAAAGCTGCATTCTTTAGGAGGATGATGTTATGCAACGTCAAACCACATTAGTTAAACCCGCCGAAGTAAAAAACAAATGGTATGTCGTGGATGCCACTGGTTTACCATTAGGAAGATTAGCTTCTCAAGTCGCTTTAGTTTTGATGGGCAAAACCAAAGCGAATTACACCCCTACCGTTGATGGTGGCGATTTTGTCATTATTATCAATGCGGAAAAAGTTTCCTTATCTGGTAATAAAGTTGAAACTAAAAAATATTACAACAACTCACAATATGCTGGTGGTTTACGGACCCGTACCGCTGGGGTGATGTTAGCCGATTATCCAGAAGAAATGGTGGAAAGATCCGTTTGGGGTATGTTACCCAAAGGTCGATTAGGTCATGTCATGCACGGAAAATTATTTGTTTATCGTGGTGCAAAACACGAACACGAAGCCCAAAAGCCTGAAGTCTTAAAAGTAACCTTATAAGGAGAAACATATGGCAACCAAGAAAAAAGAAGTCACCAAATACTACGGCACCGGAAGACGTAAATCTTCCAAGGCTCGTGTTTATTTAATGGATGGTAAAGGTCTAATTACTGTCAATGGTCGTCCTGTCGATGAATATATGCCTTATGACACCTTAGTCATGGATTTAAAACAACCATTAGTTATTTCCAATAACGCCGAAAAGTTTGATGTTGTTGCCACGGTTTCCGGCGGTGGTTTTACCGGCCAAGCTGGTGCGATTCGCTTAGGTATCGCTCGGGCGCTATTAGAATCAGGTTCTGAACGTTCCCCACTTAAAGTTGCAGGTATGCTTACCCGTAATCCACGTGTCAAAGAACGTAAGAAATACGGTCTTAAAGCTGCACGTCGCGCTCCACAATTTACGAAACGTTAATTTATTTCCCTCGTTATCCTTCGCAGGATAACGTGAGGATAAATACCTAGGATGTGTAAACGCCCTAGGAGATGGGCCGTTAGCTCAGTTGGTTAGAGCACGCCCCTGATAAGGGCGAGGTCGATAGTTCGAATCTATTACGGCCCACCATCAACGAATGAAAAACTGTAGTGGAAGCTACAGTTTTATTCTTAAAACACATGATTAAAACTTTACAAGACAAAGCCTTCCTTAAAAAGTTCTTTTCTATCAGTTTGCCAGTGATGGTGCAAATGTTAGTTTCTTTTTTTGTCACCTTTATTGACAATGTGATGGTCGGTGGGATTTCTGATCAGGTCGTGGGTGCCGTTTTTGCAGTCAATCAAATTTCTTTTTTCTTTTTTGTTATTACCTATGGGTTGTTGTCAGGTGCGGCCATTTATGTTCAACAATTTTCCGGCGCAAAGGATCAGGTACATTTACAACAATCGGTGAGATATAAATTGTATATTGGGGTGATTTTTTTAACAATTTTTATTCCCCTTATCTTTATCTTTGGTCCGCAAGTGATTGCTTATTACACTCGTTCTTCAAGTAATCAGGAAGCGATTATTTTAGAGGCTGTAAAGTATTTACCGATTATCATCCTTTCTTATATTCCGTTAATGTTTGCCAATATTTATGGTTCAACCTTTCGGGAAATTGGTAAAACCAAATTACCCGTCTTGATAAGTGTGGTTTCTTTAATCACCAACGCCTCGTTAAATTATGTCTTTATTTATATCGTTCAAAATGGGATTGTCGGAGTCGGGATTGCCACCTTCATTGCCCGCCTCGTTGAAATGGTGTTATTGATTATGATTTCTCACCTTCGAAAAGAAAGATTTACAACCAGTTTGTATCAAGATTGGCGTGTTGATTTACCACTCGTTCGGGCAATCAACCGTAAAACCATGGTGATGTTGATGAATGAAACGCTTTGGTCCGGTGGGATTATCATGCAACAACTAGCCCTTGCTTCTCGCGTCAATGTTTTGTCTACGTTATCAATCGTTGCAACTTCAACTGAAATTTTTGGCATCATCTGGGCTGGTTTAGCGGTAGGGGTTGGTGTGATGCTAGGGAACACATTAGGTGAAGGTAAAGTCGAAGAAGCAAAAGTCTTATCGACAAAATTATTATGGATGGGTATTACGATTGCTTTGGGTTTAGGTTTTGTCATGTTTTGGTTATCACCTTTGATTCCGCAATTGTGGACGACCGTCTCCCAAGACCAAAAAAATATGGCTACCCAAATCCTAAGGATTTATATGTTTTTCTTACCTTTTTTTAGTATTGCCAACGTCACTTATCACACGTTACGTTCTGGAGGTAAAACCACTCAAGCTTTGTTACTCGACGGTATGGTCATGTGGTTTGGGACTGTGCCATTAGCCTGGACGCTTGCATTATTCACAGATATACCACTTGTGTGGATGTGGTCGATGATTCAAGGGATTGATCTATTAAAAGCAAGCTTTGGTATCTACCTTGTTAGACGATATGATTGGGCAAAAAACCTCACTAATCCTTTCACAAAATCGACCGATGTTGCCACCCTTTCAAATTGAATTCAAGGCGTTGGTTTGCTATCATTAAATCTTGCGGACACTTAGCTCAGCTGGGAGAGCGTTTCCTTCACACGGAAGAGGTCACAGGTTCGATCCCTGTAGTGTCCACCAGTTGCCGTCATAGCTCAATTGGCAGAGCAATTGATTTGTAATCAATAGGTTGTAGGTTCGAGTCCTATTGACGGCACCACGATGCCTTTTTGGGGATATGGCGAAATTGGCAGACGCGTTGGACTTAGAATCCAATGGGTAACCGTGCAGGTTCAAATCCTGTTATCCCCACCAATATGGAAACCATCAACTTGATTTTCTTTATTTTAATGAGTATCTTGGTCATCATTTTTGTGATGATTTTTTTATTATTACAATTAGCCTTTCGTCGTCGATTTGATGGCCATCCAAGACTAAAATATTTCACCATTAAAGACTTTCCTGAAATGGATTTTGATGCGGTTGAATTCACCAACAAAAGAGGGGTTACCTTGCGTGGTGGGTTTTATTATGATGATCGATTACAACCCCATCAACAGTTGATTGTTTTTTCGCATGGGATTGGCCCTGGTCATCAAGCATACACACATCTGATTATGGAATTTGTTAGAAAAGGATATCTTGTTTTTGCTTATGACAACATGGGATGTGGATTATCAGATGGCACCTCGATAAGAGGCGTACCCCAAGCGATTGATGATTTAGCCGCTGCGTTAACTTATTTATCTAAAACCACTTATGCAACATTACCAATATCCGTGATGGGTCATTCTTGGGGAGCCTATGCTTCAATTCGCGCTGCGATGATGGATTACCCAATTCAACGCATAATTAGTCTTGCACCATTTAATGATGTTTCAGAAATGCTCGGAAAATATATTCCTTGGATTCGTATTTTTAAACCAATTGTAAAACTGATAACTTATTTACGTTTTGGTTATCTTGGTGTTTTATCTACAAAGTCCATTTTACGTAAAAGCAAAGTCAAAACTTTAATTATTGCAGGTGAAAAAGATGATGATATTCCTCTCAAAGGAAATTACATTCAATTTATCAAGATCAAAAACCCTTTGGTTACCATTTCTTTAGCAAAGGGGCATCGTCATAATCCATACTTAAGCTTTCGTGCTGAACAATACGTGATTGATACTATTCTTCAAGGAACTCTGAATTCCATTAAAGAAAAAGAAGCCAATAAAATTGATGCATTCTTTAATAGCCTTGATTATGCTTGGGTTGGCGAACACGATCAAAACATCATTTCTCAAATTGAAAAGTTTTTAAAATAATTCATTTGTTTTTTTTATTTCTCTATATAATAAGTTTGAGGAATAAAACATGGATGGAAAATCATATTTTTTAAAAAAGAAAAAAGGGGCGATTCTTTTTGCTTTAATCTCCGCATTATCAGGACCTTTATTGTTATTTTTTGAACAAAATGCATATGAATTATCATCGAGTGAGGCATCTACTTCAGCGATGACAAAAGTGATTACCATCTCTGAAAATGGTGATGTCAATTTTCAAGAAAGTTTAAATCGATACTTTGCAACGCAAGTATTTTTCCAAGATATTTATTTTACCTCTGATCACGAAGATGTCCCAAAGAGTGTTTCAACACCAGCATTTGATACGACGAGATTTTCAACTGAAATTTACACACCGAATGACGAATTAATGATTGCAAGTGAGGGTGAATTTACCACTGGAACTTTTAACAATCATGATTTGATACTTGGATATTCTTGGGATCCAAATAGTCGTGATGAATTTGGTTATCCAATTGAAACAATCGATAACGAATCGGTTGCATGGTTTCACTATAACGCTGGAACTTGGGGAAAAATTCGCGTCGAGAATGACTATTGGATCAATGGTGTGGCATTAAAATATGCTGACACAGCCGAATTCTTCTGGGTTGTCGCTGCTACCGATAACATGCTCACAGAGAATATTGATGTCAAAGTTGTCTTACCCGGTGTCGATTTAGATGCGGATTTAGTTAAGGCTTACCTTAATGGATCATCACTTGCATTCATCCATCATATTGGTGCAAATGAGCAAAACCAAACCTATGTTCATATCAAAGCAGATCGCCTATACCCAAGCGAATATATTACGGTGAGAATTAATTTTCCTGCTGACCGACTTATCATTGATGCTGCACAAGACCAAGCTTATGGTAACGATGTTAGTGCTTACCCTATTCCAAACGGTCAATCTCATTTAACAAATGTTGAGGCCTACGAAATGCAACGCGCAAATACACGCTTTATTTATCAATTAGTGGATATGGTGGCTATTGGTTTATTTGTATTAATTCTTGCATTTGCGGCTTGGAAAACAAGGGACATATATCTAAAGTTTGATAAAGAACATGATACTGATTTCTATGGCGAATATTATCGAGAATTACCCGCCCAATATGCACCTGCCATCATGGGTTATCTCTATCGATTTAAAGAAGTTACAAAAGATGATGTAACGGCAACATTGATGGATTTAATTAGGCAAAAAGTCATCTTGTTAGATGCTGGAACTGAATCCTTAACAGAAGCGAAAGTGAATTATGTAATGAAGTTAAATAAAGAGGTTGATCAAAACAAATTACAACCTCATGAAAAACAACTTATCTCCTGGTTCTTTGGTTTGGTTGCAGGCGGCGATACATTGACCTTGAATCAATTAGAAAACTTTACAAAGAAAGAAAATCAAGCCATTCGATACCTCAATGAAAATCAATCTTTTAATCGTTCCGTTTTAGTGGCAGCTCAAGCTGAGAATTTCTTTGATGATGTTAAAGCCCCTGCTCAAAGAAATGGAGCTATTTTAGGTTTAACAGTTCTGTTTGGTATTGGATTCTTTATCACGAGAATGCTTTTAGGATTAGGTACATACACTGGAATCATCGGCGGTATTGTATTTGGTATTTCAATCATTTTAGGTGCTTATTTAAATTCGATCGAAAGAAGATCTAAAAAAGGTAATGAGGATTTTGTTCGTTGGAGAGCTTTTGAAAAATTTCTCAAAGAATTTACGAATATCAAAGATTACTCGATGCCTGGCATGACCATTTGGGAACATTATATGGTATATGCTACTGCATTCGGGATTGCAGATTTGGTCGAAAAACAAGTGAGATTTAAATATCAACAATTGAATCAAATGGACGAATTAAATCGTTCACCTTATTTTAGGTATCCTGGTTTCTATCGTTATTATCATCACTCCATGCAACGTTCATTCATTTCTGCACAAAGTACGATTGCTGCGGCGAATGCACAACGCAATAATTCGGCTGGCAGAAGTGGCGGTCGTTTCGGTGGTGGGGGCGGATTCCGTGGTGGCGGTGGTAGTGGCGTAAGAATTCGTTAAAACATTTCGATATTTGTTTGTTTTTCTATCAAAGGTGTTA
Source organism: uncultured Caryophanales bacterium (assembly GCA_903845135.1). GTDB lineage: Bacteria > Bacillota_I > Bacilli_A > RFN20 > CAG-826 > UBA970. Next base: position 72,815 of record CAIMWL010000002.1, on the reverse strand, counting down.
ATATATTTTTAAGGAGAAAAAAATGGAAATATTATTAATTGTATTAGCAGTCGTTGCCTTAGTTGCGTTTTGGGTGATTGGTGTTTATAACACTTTAGTTCAATCGAGAAACAAGGTCAAAAATTCTTGGTCACAAATTGACGTGCAATTAAAACGTCGATTTGATTTGATTCCTAACATTGTGGAAACCGTTAAGGGTTATGCAAAACAAGAAAAAGACATTTTCATGCAATTTGCAGAAGCACGTAAAATGTACGATAAAGGTTCTCAAGGCGGCAACGTTGGGGAAATGGCACAAGCCAATAGCATGCTTGGTCAAACCTTAGGACGTTTAGCAGTGGTTGTTGAACAATATCCAACCTTAAAAGCGGATCAAGGGTTCTTAAAGTTACAAGATACCCTAAAGGAAACGGAAGATAAAATTTCCTTTACCCGTCAGTTCTATAACGACGTCGTGTTATCTTATAACAATCGCCGCGAAGTATTCCCATCGAATTTAGTTGCTGGTATCTTTAAATTTAAAGAAGCGGAACTATTTAAGTTAGATGATGCTGCTGAAAGAAAAGCAGTCAAAGTTTCATTCTAAACGAATCTAAATGAAAACCCTTCAGCTCTCTGAAGGGTTTTTTCTTTGTGATAAAATAAGGCAATGGATCCAGTTATCTTTAAAAAACCTCATACTTTCCTCAATCGAATTGAAACGTTATTTTGGCAGCTCTGGGATAAGCCTTTTATCAGGTTTCTTTTTGTTGGCGGCGTGAATACGGTCTTAGGTTATCTCACGACTTTGTTATTAAGGTTTACCCTATTTATCGACCAACCTAAATGGATTTTAATTGAAACTTTGATTGAGTTTGATGCTGCCAATACCGTCATGTTTATCTTGTTATTTCCGGTTTCTTATTCACTTCAAGCATGGTTTGCCTTTCGGACCCAATGGACCTGGAAACGTCTACTCCTTTATCCCCTAACCAGTATTCCTAATTACCTGCTTCAACAATCTTGCATCCTCATCTTTGAAGATTGGTTAGGTATCCAACCTGTAATTGCTTATGCTTTATCCGCAGTATTCCCAATTCCAATTATGTTTTTTGTGGTGCGATTTTTAGTCACCAATCCCAAAACTACTTCTTTAAAATAGCAATTTGTTGATCAAACGTATCGATTTGTTGTTCAACCTTGAGTTCAGCAAATTGATTCATATAGAGTTTATGGTAAGTCCCCTTTTTCAACATTAATTCACGATGACTACCGTCTTCAATGATTCGCCCTTCTGACATGACTAAAATGCGATCCGCATCCACAATCGTGGATAAACGATGAGCGATGACAATCGAAGTTCTTCCTTTCAACGTTTTGGTAATCGCTTTTTGAATCATTGCTTCAGTTTCAGTATCAATAGAAGAAGTGGCTTCATCTAAAATCATAATCGTTGGATTGCGAATGATGGCCCGTGCAAAGGCGATGAGTTGTTTCTGGCCAACGGATAGTTCACTACCACCATCCTTCAGAATCGTATCGTAACCTTGCGGTAATTTTGTAATAAAATCATGGGCTCCGACTGTTTTACTTGCCTCGATCATTGCTGCATCACTCGCATCTAATTTTCCATATTTAATATTCTTACGTATCGTCCCAGAAAAGATAAATGGGGTTTGTTGAACATATCCAAGGTGATGACGAAGCCAACCCACAGAACGGGTTCGATAATCTTGACCATCAATCAATAAGGCGCCACTACTTGGTTCGTAGAACCTGCAAAGTAAATTGACAGTTGTGGATTTACCACTTCCGGTTTCACCGACAATTGCCACGGTTTGACCCTTTGGGATAACAAGATTCATCTCGTGAATAATTTGAGTGCCAGGATTATAAGAAAAGGAAACTTGCTTGAATTCAATTTCCCCTTTCATCTTTTCATAGGCATTGACCTTGGGATTTAGTAAAGTACCGTACTTTGCAATCACCTCAGGCTTATCGTTAATTAATGGTTTAGTTTCAATTAATGAAAGGATTTTTTCTACGGAAGATTGCGAGGACATTAACTCGGTGAATAAATCCACAAATTCTTGGATCGGGGTATAAAGAGCGGAAACAAAGCCAATAAATAGCACAAAGATTGAGACATCATAAACAATGGTATTCGATATCATTAACCAAGAGCCAATGAAGATAACAATCGCAGTCGTTATCGTCGAAATGAGTGTAACTGAAGGATAAAAGAAAGCTTGTGTTTTTGCAGTCTTCCATGCTTTATCACGAATATCGGTCACAATCTCGTTCGCCTCTTTTTGAACGTTATTTTCAATCGAAAGTGTTTTAATCGTTTTCGCACCGGCGATGACTTCAGCAAGCCAGGCCACATATTTTGAAAATGCATTTCTTGCTGTTCTTGATAGATTAAGAATTCTAAATTGAAAATAAGGGGCAATTACAATCATAATTGGTACGGTCGCCAACAACACCAGAGACATTTGCCAAGAAATCATAAACATCGTGATCAAGATAAAGACCAATTCAAAGGTAATCCAAACAAAACGGGTGATACCCCAAGAGATCATATCGGAGATTTTACTTGTATCGGATTGTAACCTGGCAATTAACCAGCCGGAAGAAGTTTTATCAAAATAAGAAAATGAAAGCTTTTGAACCTGGGCAAATGCATCTTCGCGAATGTGAATATAAACTGACATTTCTAAATAATTCGTGGTGAAAAATAATAAATAAATCGCGATCGCTCTGATCAATATTCCGAATGCAATTAACACGATATATTCAACGTAATTAAGGGAAAATTCAATTCCAAAAAGCATGGTTACATCAATCTGTAAATCGTTTAATAGATTGCCACTGATGTTGCCTTGGTTTTCTAAAGAAGTTAAAGCACGAATAATACCGCGATTTAGCAAAGGAATAAAACTACCATCATGAAACGTAATCAATAACATGAGGGTGAGCATAATCAAAAGTAGCCCATAACGCTTCAAGGCATATTTCGCAATTTTTCCCCAACTCGAAAAATTCAGTTTTTTGGATAATGTTTCTTCTTCAAATGAAAAGCTCGCCATCTTTATACCATCCTCGTTTGAATTTCAAAAATTCGTTTATATAAACCTTCTTGTTTAATTAAATCCTCATGTTTACCAACTTGGGAAATTTTTCCTTTATCTAAGACAATAATTTTATCTGCATCTTTAGCAGTGGCGACGCGGTGGGTAATAATTAAAGTAGTCGATTGTTCTTGTCTTTTCTTTAATGCCGAGCGAATATTCATATCGGTTTCAGTATCAACAGCTGATAAAGAATCATCAAATACTAAGATTGGCGCTTTGGAAATGATGGTACGCGCAATTACCAATCGTTGTTTTTGTCCGCCTGATAACGTCACGCCTTTTTCTCCAACTCGTGTATCATAACCATCTTTGAAATTAATGATAGATTTATGAATATCGGCGATTTGGGCAGCTTTTTGAATATCTTCTGCAGTAGCATTACTATTCGCTATTTTTAAATTATTAATAATGGTTTTAGAAAAGAGAAAGGGTTCTTGAAGCACAGTAGCGATTTGGCGACGAATATGTTCTTTGGCAATGGTTTTTAATTCATGACCATCGATTTGAATCGAGCCAGAAGAGTAGTCATATAATCGTGTAAGTAAATGAGAAATAGTTGATTTTCCTGATCCAGTTTTTCCCATGATTGCAACTGTTTCTCCTGGTTGGATCGATAAACTAAAATCTTTGATGACAACTTCATCACCATCATCGTAGTTAAAAGACATATTTTTAAATTCAATACCACCTTTGATTGTTGGACGTTGTCCGGATTCAATATCCTCGAGTGGTTGGTTCAAAATGGTATTGAGACGATCAATAGACGCCATCGCTTGAGCGAGGTTAGATAAGGTCATCGCCACATCTCGAACTGGCCATACCACTTGACCAACGAACTGTAAGGCCACCACAAATGTTCCAACAGAGATATCACCACTTACTGCTAAATAGACACCAAATGCTGAAGTTAAAGCAATTTGGCCAAAGACTAAAATATCCGTAGAGGAAAAGAAGAAAGAACTGGTTAAACGCCACTTGATAAATTTCTTGCGGTAATCATTTAAATGGTCTTTAAAATCTTTAATCTCATAGGTTTCATTATTAAAAGCTTTAACCAGTCGAATTCCAGATAACGTTTCTTCAATCTTTGCGGAAACCAATCCATCGCTGTCTTCCGTCACTTTAAAAAGTTTTCTAACACGTTTGATTAGCACGAATGCATAAAGAAACATAAATGGTAAAACAATCGTACTTGATAAGGCAATTTGCCAAGAAACTGTTAAGAGTATTGAAAAAGCGATTGTTGTTAAGAAAATGGTATAAACAATTGAATTCACTTGTCTAACCAAAAAGTTTTTCACAATATCAAGATCCCGAGTACAGGTTTGAATTAAATCACCACTTTTGTTTTTTTTGATATAAGCATAAGGTAATCGTTCAATGTGATAAAAAAGATCAAGTTGAATTTCTCGACCCAAATTTACATCCATTAATCCACGAATGATCAGTCGCGAAAAGAACATCAAAGATCTTGATAATCCCAAGAAAATAATAAACAGAGAGATCAACCAGATGTTTTGCGCCAAAAATGCTTGGCCACCTAAGATATTGGTTAAAAATATGTCGATAGGACCTGAAGGGGCCACTCCTTGAAGCGTGTCGACTAAAATCTTGGTACTAAAATTAGCCAGGAGCAAAAATGTTAAGGCAAAAAACAAAATAACGAATGATAATAAATATCGTTTTCGATAACCTTTAGTAAAGCGATATAACAGCCGAAGGTATTTCATAGATTATAAACCTAAATTATTATACAACTTTCATTTTTTTTGTGTAAAAAAGTGCCTAATATAGCGTGAAAACCATTTAAATTACAAAAGAATGAAGTCTAGGGTTTATGCTATAATTACAATGTTGTTTAAAGACAAAATAGAAGCTATGAATCCCAATCAAACGCAAACGCAAACTACCCTTAATAAATCTGCCTCCACCAAAAAATACCAAGTCAATCTTTTGATCATCTTTATTGTAGCAGTAGGTTTTACTGGTTTTACTCTATTGACGGATGGAAACTTAGAAGCAGTAATCCAGGCTTTTTCACAAGCGAATTTATGGGTTATAGGTTTAATTTTATTGGTAATGGGGACTAATATTTTCTTTGAGGCTGTTATTTTATTTATTTTAGCGAGGTTGTATACCACTCGCTATAACATTAAAAGAGCGCTCAATAATTATTTTATTGGGGCATTTTTCTCCCATATCACGCCTTCTTCAACGGGCGGACAATTTGCTCAAGCTTATGCTTTTAGTCGCCAAGGAATGGATATCGCTAACGCCGCCTCCATCTTAGTTATGCATTTCCTTTTGTCTCAAATTGCCCAAGTGATTTTTGGAATATTAGCACTCGTTTTTCGATTTGAAAAATTCCTCACAATTACCGAGGCAGTCAATTTTGGTTCGGTTTCAATTCCGATCATCTACTTATCGTTAGTGGGATTTATCATTAATTTTCTTGTTATTTTCTTTATCTTAATCTTAGCAAAATCCAGGTTTATCCATCGGACCATTGTCAATGGTATTGTCGTCCTACTTGGTAAACTAAAACTTTTAAAAAATGCTGAGGCAGTCAAAACCAATCTATCAGTTCAAATTGAAAACTTTAGAATTGAAAGCAAACGATTACAATCTAATACTCCCGTTACCGTAGTTTTAATTATTTTATTTTTTCTGAGATTGGCGTTAACTTATTCCATTCCTTATCTTTCGGCGCTTGCCTTACCGACCATTGATTTAACACAAAGTTCAATATTTGATGGCATATTTATGACAGCATATCTCAATGTCATTATCAATTTTGCTCCGTTACCTGGTTCGGTTGGTTTTTCTGAATTCTTTTTTTCATACCTATTCCAAAATATGTTTGGTGGTTATTCTCAAACAATTGCCCCACAACTTATATGGCGCGGCGTCACGTTTTATTTGACCCTCGTGATTGGCGCCATCAGTGTAATTGCCTTTAATCTAGGCAATAAAGATGCCAAACTCACTCAAAATACCCAAACCTTTGTTGAGTTACAAAAGTCCACCATTGAAATTCGCCGACAAACTGCTGAGATAATGTTCAATACTGGTGAGATGTCCTCTGTTAAAATTCGCAATCGTTTTTCAAAAATGGCAAGGGATTTCTTTGGCTTTAAACCAAAGAAAGTCGATCGATATGGTAATGTCATCCACACGGATGAAATAGATAAGAAAAAATTGAAAGATAAATAAGATGAAAATTGCATTGTTTACTGACACCTTCCCTCCTGAAATTAATGGCGTTTCAGTCAGCGTCGGTTTACATCAAAAAGTATTAATGAATCAAGGCCATGAAGTTTTAGTAATTACGACAAATCCTTTTGGAAAAGATACCACCATCCAAACCGGAATGATTAGAGTCCCAGGCGTGGAATTAAAAAAGTTATATGGGTATCGGATGTCTAGTTTTTTTAATGCTAAAGCCTTTCAATTTATTCGTAAGTGGAATCCAGATGTCATGCATATTCACACCGATGCAGGTATTGGGATATTTGGAAAAATATCGGCATTCTTTTTAAAACGACCGACCGTAGTTACCTATCACACCATGTATGAGGACTATACCCACTATGCTGGATTTTTAAAAGGGTTAGCTTCTCGAGTCGTTAAACAATTTTCCCGTTCGATTGCCGAGCAATGTACGGAGTTTATATCACCTTCAATCAAAACCAAGGAAAAAATTCGTAGTTATGGCGTCGATCGCTATATCAATATTGTGCCAACAGGCATTGATTTTTCTCGATTTGAGTATAACAATCTCGATCAAGATAAATTGAATAAATTTAGAGCGCAATGGACTAAACCAGGTGAAAAAATTGTTTTATCCTTAGGAAGAGTTGCTAAGGAAAAGAGTATGGACGTGATTATCAAAGGATTTTCTCAATATTTAAAAACACCTCATCCATCAACAAAACTATTAATTGTTGGTGATGGACCAGATCGTCGAGACTTAATGCAGCTTGTTTCAGAACTTAAGTTAGAAAACGACATCCAGTTTGTCGGTGCCGTTCCAATTCAAGAAGTTCCTTACTATTACCAATTAGCCGATGTTTTTGCTTCGGCGAGTTTAACCGAAACACAAGGTTTAACTTTTATGGAGGCCATGGTCTCTCAAAAAATCGTTCTATGTCGGTATGATGAGAACCTTGCATCTTTAATTCGCCATCAACAAACCGGTTTTATTTTTGCAGATATCGATGATTTTTCACGCCAATTACATGCAATTTTTTCTTTAGAACCATCAAAGAAAAACGTGATGTTAAGTCAAATTGAAGAAGCCGTAAAACCATATGCATTAACGACTTTTTATGAAAATTTACTCGAGGTATATCAACGTGCCATTAGGCAATACTGGTAAAATAATCGATTCGATTACGACGAAAAAAAAGCAAATCTTGATCACTTTTAATTCCTTAGAAAAATTGACGCTGTCTCCTGATCAATTTACCCAAGGTTATTATTATGTCGGTAAAGCAATTGATTCAAAAACCTTTGAACAAATACAACTAGCAAGCCAAACTCAACCCTTTATCGATTATGGTTTTCGCCTTCTATCAAAAGGTCGTTATAGTGAATATCAAATTCGGGAAAAACTTTATCATCGTAAGGCCATCAAACCACAAGTTGAAGACGTCATTCAACGCCTAAAGCTCGCGCATTTAATTGACGACCAAACGTTAATGAACGATTGGATACATCACTTTCAAATGCAAGGTTATGGTGAGCGCAGAATCAAAGAAAAACTCTACGAAAAGAAGTTTTCATCTGAATTAATTCAAAAACTTGTTTTAAACCAAGAAATCGAAATAGAAAAATTGACCCATCTCACCAATACACTTCATCAAAAATATGCCCATTTAAGTTATCGATTAAGACATGAAACTATCAAAAGGCGTTTATTGGAAAGAGGATATGACCTTAAATTAATTAATACTTCTATCAGCAAACTCCCACCTGAAGATGAACAAGTAGAATTCACCAATCTCAAAAACGATATTCAAAAAGCCAAACGGCTTTATGAAAAGCGATTAAAGGGTGCAGAGCTTCAAGAAAAAATCATTAACTTTCTCTTGAGGAAAGGCTATAATTATTCCAATATTAAGCGATTATTAAAGGAGTCCCCAGATGGCGATTAAAGACTTTAAAGATGGCCAGGCAATCAAACAAGCTTTTTTAGTCAACAATTTAAGTAAGGGTGTGACTGCGTCCGGCCAACCGTATCTCACGATTACACTTCAAGACAAAACCGGTCAAATCGAAGGTAAGTTCTGGGATGTTAAACCGGAAATTGAATCGATGATTGAAATCGGTTCTTTTTTACTTTTAGATGGTGAGGTTTCTGCATATCGCCAAATGTTACAAATTCGTATTAATTCAGTACAAAAACTCAATCCCGACTCTATACGACTCGAAGAATTTACAATGTCTGCGCCTGTTCCCCTTAAACAATTAGAAGAAGAACTTAAAGCTACCATAAAAAAAATCAAAGATGCGGATTATGCATTATTGACGAAAACGCTTATCGATCAACATTATGAAGCGTTTATTACCTTTCCAGCCGCCGTTAGAAATCACCATGAATACACGTCGGGTTTGATTTTTCATACGCTATCGATGATCAAAGTCGCAGACGCACTGATGCCACTTTATCCCCAACTTAATCCTTCATTAATTTACGCTGGCATCCTCCTTCATGATTTAGGAAAAACGATTGAATTCACTGGTGCAGTGATTCCTAAATACAGCACAGAAGGTAAGTTGATTGGCCATCTACAATATATGGCGAGTAAAATTTATGCCTTAGGTGAATCACTGAAGATGGATCGCGAAAAAATTATGTTATTGCAACATATCGTCTTGGCTCACCATGGCAAACCTGAATTTGGCAGTGCCATTCCTCCACTAACAAAAGAAGCACTATTTGTGCATATGGTTGATGATTTTGATGCAAAAATGACGATGATCGACAAAGCCTTAGTTCAAACAGAAAATGGTCAATTTACCAACCGTATTTTTCCCCTAGATGATCGAAGTTTTTATAAATCAAAAAAATAATTACTTTTCATGCATTCCCGATTTAAGTTGATTGACTAGCATCGGAAGGTCCATGTTAGCCTTTTGTGAATTGTGAAGCATTTCTATCTTTAATTGATCATGAGGTCCAAATCGGGGAATGACATGCACATGAAAATGCATCACCGATTGGCCAGCTGGTTGTAAGGCATTGGAAAGAATATTCACACCTTTAGCATGGAGCATTTGCATTTGTGCTTGACCAATCCTTTGCGCAACATTCATCACTTGATTCATCAATATTTTAGGTGTATTTAAAAAATGATCATAATGGGTTTTGGGGATGACGAGCGCATGTCCTGGAGTGGTTTGATTGATATCTAAAAATGCAATCACATCAAGATCTTCATAAATTCGGTGCGCAGGTATGGTACCCTCAATAATTTTGCAAAAGACACACTGAATTGCCATAACTTACCTCCAATGAAATAAAAATAAGGAGATTTCTCTCCTTATTTTAACATGGATTATTTGGCTTGCTTTAGGCTTGTTCTTCTTCGTCGTATAAGGATGGGAACGATTCCTTAAAGAAATCATAAATGGTTTGATCGTGGAACTTAAGATCAGCTAATTGTAACCAATGTAAATTACTGGCATTAATACTGGCTTCACGAGCTCCAAGTATTTTGGCAATTTCGCCAGCAATTAATTCTCGCTTTTCACCATTATCACCTTCGATTGCATCATAGTTTGTAGTTGAGGTTTCAGAAGCATTCATTTTCGTTGTGTTAACTGCTTCTAAAATTTGAACAATGTAATAGGTGGTACTATTGGCATCATATAGTAAGAAATTTCTCGCATCATTTTGTTGGGATGTTTGAGGAATTAAGTAGCTGACACCATTAATTTTTCTTAAGAAATCGGACGTTTCTGGTGAGGCTACGTTCGCAGATTCATCATCAATTCGATCGATTGCATTGGCAACACCAATATTGAAGACACGGTCACGAATGGTTGCTGGTAAGGAACCTAATCCTCCGTTTTTGATATGCCAACCATCAGTCGTGAAGTCGCGTTTGATTAATTCATTGCGCTTAATTGCTAAGCCTGTTTCTGGAGTGTATTGGCCATTTCCGGTAAATTCACTTTCAATGGTTTTATTTGTTAATAGGGCATTTTCAGGAACAATTTGATTATAGCGGTCAAGAATTTCACCATATAGATTTCTAAAAGTACCTTCACCCACTAATCCTGCGGCGTCAAGTAATTCAAATTCTGGTGAATTTTCTGCAAAGTTAAAATTACGGTTTGCAGCATCTTCGCTTGTATCAACACCGCGCCATGCTCGGGCTAATAATTCGAGATCGGCTGGGGTGTTTACACTTTCATTCAAAATATATTCGTCAATAAAAGTGTCCATTAAATATTTGACTGCTTCTGGATATTCACTGGAAACTTTTAAAGCTACGTAATTAACCTTACGAGCATAGCTTCTACCTAAAGATGAATAATCTTCTTGGATTAAATATTCTTCTGCTAAAAGTTCACGATAAATTCTTGGAATAAGGTTTCCCTTAATATAGTTTTCGTAATATTCAATATGAATTGCTTCATCTAATACTTCACCAGAGAGTATCGCTTCGGTGTTTTTAGCTGGGAATGTATAATCCGTGACCCATGGATCATTTGCATCTTTATTTAATGTATAAAGTTGCTTTTCCACAAAGTAAGCAAAACGTTCTTCTGAAAATAAATTTCTCGTTTCGTATTGACCAGAGGCGACTAAGTTATACATTTTTTCATTAACGCGACGTTGAATTTTTTCAACGAGAGCTTGATCTTCTGCATTCGTTGATAAGAGTAAGTCTTCATAATTGCCGATTCGATCCTCGGCAATTAAAAACATCACATCTTCTAAGGTTCGTTGAGTTAAGTTGCCGCCATCTCTTAATGCATCATACACAACAGAATTGACGTTCTTTTCTAAATCCGTTACAAGTCCATTCAGAATATTTCCGTCGTTGTCGGTTGGTGAAACAGTGATTTCAGAACATCCCACTAAAAATACTGCACTTAAGGCAATCGCAGTAAATTTTAACTTATTGTTGGACATAACATGCTCCTCCTTGAGTATAAAGACCACCTTCGTTGGTTTGATAAGCATAGGCACATCCAGTATCAACAAGTCGTTCTCTTTGGAACGCTTGATATTGAAGGAATTCAATATAGGTGTTCCAAGTATTGATTTCTTGTAAATTTTGATCGAAAGTTGCACTTCGACGTGTGACATCCATATAATTGAGTACTGCTGATTCTAAATCTGCGTCGACAAAAGTTAAAGCTTGTTCGGCAATCAATTGTTCCAACATTCTGAAGTTAAAGAAACGATCAAAATTACGAATTTCATTTGTCACGGTTTCTGCCCGTGTTTTATAGTTTGCGGTTGTCGAAACGTTATAATTCACGAAGGTAACTAAGTCTTCACCATTATTCGTTGGATAATTAGGTGTACCAGGAATTTCGGTCGTATAGTATTCTTCTAAACTCACACCATCTTGAACATCGACTAATGCGGATCTTTCCACAACAATAAAGTGAATTCCTTGATAGCCGCTATCACCTGATCCAGTGCCAGCTCGGACAACAAGAATGACTTTTCCATTTTCATCTGTTAAAACGGTTTGGTTGTTGAGTTCAGGAACATTTCTAAACCCATCATAATTGAAGTTTCCACCACCTAAACTTTCTGGGGTGACCACCGCAATATTATGACGGTTAAAATATTCATTAAAAATGATGTTGCGGGGATAGTAGAGTGAATCATTGTTATTAACAGGATTCCCATTGATGTCCTTGGTAACGTTTGCATATTGATCTAATGACACAAAGGCGTGGAAGGGAATGGTTGCTAGTCCTAATTCATCAAAATAGTCGAGTGCCGTTTCAGGAACGTTTAAATGGTCTCTTTTTTCTACCACTTCTTCGTTTTGATTAAACACTGAATCATAAGCATAAATACCTAATTTAAATTCATTTACAAAACTAGTGGCTTTGGACATAATGCCTAAATCACCAAATTGCTCTTTCGATCCATCTTCACTCATTTCACGAGCAACTTCACCAAAGGTTTCACCATTTCGTTGAACAGCTAAACGATTAGCAACAGCATAAAGTTTTTTTGCTTCAGCTTCAGTAATACGTCCATTATAGAGATCTGCACCAGCAGCGGAGACCTTCACTAAGATATGTTTAACGTGGTAGGGTAAGCGTTCATTTAAGTATCCTGGACCAAAGTCGTCACCAAGCACAAAACTTGATAAATTATCATCAAAATAACGATCTTCTACTTCTTGCTTCATGGTTCGATAGGCAAAATAATCTTTAAGTTCTTCTAAATCTTCAACATTATAGGATTCTAATAAGGTATTGAGTTCATCATTATAATTGGTGCCGTTCGTAGAAGCATTGTTTCTCGCGGTTTCTTTGACGCCATCTACACTAATATCAGCTTTTCTAAGAATTTCCGCCTTAAGGGCTTGGGTTTCGGCATCTTCTTGATTGATTTGATTTCGAATCACTAATTCAGTAACAGACTCAACAAATTTGGAGACCCCAAATTCATTTTCCCGATAATTACCAAAAAGCTGATCGGCTGTATAACCAGTCGAGTTGCCATCTTTATCTTTCATCGTAATTAAATAACCATCACCATTTTCAGTGACAGGGTTGCTGCATGCACTTAAAGTGACGAGCGTGGCCAAGGCAAAGGATGCGATGGCAAATTTCGTGCGATTCATTTCTTAAGAATCCTCCTAGCAATAAAGCATAGTTATTTTATTATTTTATGAGGTTATATTCAACAAATATCTACTTTTTTAATTCAAAAGCGACAAGGTTAAATTTAAAATCCTCATAAATAGCAAGAATAACGACAAAATTTACTATATCATATGGTTTGTGATATCAAAGTAAATAACTTAAAATATACCTTTGAAGGAGAATATTATGGCAACATTAGAAATAAAAAATTTATGGGTGAAGGTCGCCGATATCCATATATTAAAGGGTGTCAATTTAACCATTCAAGATCATGAGACTGTTGCCTTGTTAGGTCCTAATGGTCACGGTAAGTCAACTTTATTATCTGCAATCATGGGTCATCCAAAATATGAAATTACAGAAGGTGAAATCCTTTTAGATGGAAAAAATGTCAGAGAAATGGAAGTAGATGAACGATCAAGAGCTGGATTATTTCTGGGAATGCAACATCCTTCCGAAGTTCCTGGCGTTATCAATTCAGATTTTTTAAAGGCTGCAATCAATGTCCGAAGAGAAAAACCTATTAATTTAGTTGAGCTTTATAAAAAACTTGATGATGCATCCAAGCAAATGAAGATTCCGCTTGAGTTAAGTCATCGTCACCTTAATGAAGGTTTTTCAGGTGGCGAACGTAAACGAAATGAAATCCTTCAATTACTCTTATTAAAGCCAACTATCGCAATGTTAGATGAAATTGATTCTGGTTTAGACGTCGATGCCTTGCAAGCTGTCAGTGAGGCGATCAAAAAAATTCAACGTGAAACCAAGATGAGTTTTTTAATTATTTCTCACTATGCAAGACTATTCCAAATGATTCAACCAACCAGAGTTGTGGTGATGATAAATGGACGGATTGCGGTTGAAGGCGGTCCTGAAGTCATTACCAAAGTCGATGGTTCTGGTTATGAATGGTTGACAAAAGAATATGGAATTAGCATCAAAAAAGAAGAAAAAAACGCCAAACCAATTTCAATGAACACCATTTCTATCGGTGCTTGTGCCACCAATGAGGCCACAAAATATGCAAAGAAATAAGCTGATTGCCAATCAATCAGTTTTTCACATTCCATCGTCCAAAGTTAGAGTGCAATATCTACTCGACTTAAGTAATGTCACTTTTTCACCCATTCATTTAGTCATCGCACCGAATGCCGATATTGATTTACTTATTCAAAACGGAAAACACGATTTAATGCTTGAAGTTGATATTGCAGACTATGTTTCCGGAAAAATCCAATTTGCGATGTTTGGTGAAAACAAGAATTTTAATTGGCAGGCTTCTGTTGGCGCCAACGTCAATCTTGAGGCAGCGATTGCCGATTTTACCGAAGGTAAGGGTCGTGTAAACATTGCTTTTGAAATGTTAGGAAGAGACTCCCAGGTTGAATGGCGAACGGCTGCTTTAGCCAGTCATCAAGATCGTAAGTTTTACTCGGTCAATTTCACACATAAAAATTTCAACACCTATGCGAATATGACCAATTATGGTGTCACAGAAGGCCAAAGTAGCCTCCAATTTACAGGGACTGGGCATATTATTAATGGCGCTAAATTTTCTAAAACACACCAATCTGCCAAAATCATGGTGTTTGATGAAAAATGTTTTGGTCGGGCAGATCCAGTATTAAAAATTGATGAAAATGAAGTAGAAGCATCTCATGCTGCAACGGTTGGTCGTGTCAATGAAGATCATTTATATTATTTACAATCTCGTGGCCTTACAAAACAAGAAGCAAAGCGACTGATAACCTTGGGTTATCTTCAACCGATTATTGCTTATTTCAGCGACGAATCAATTCGAGCCATGTTATCTCAACAAATTGCATTAGGAAATGAATCGTGAATCTCAAACAAATCCGGCAAGATTTTCCCATTTTCAAAAAGAAATTTAAAGGCAAACCTTTAGTTTATTTTGATAATGCTTCCACTACTTTTAAGCCATTATCGGTCATCAAGGCAATGGATCGATACTACTTAGAATATCCCGTTAATGCTGGTCGAGGTGAATACGATCTAGCCCATTATCTTGAAACCGAAATTGAAAGTTCTCGAAAAAAAGTTGCAGATTTCATTAACGCAAAATCTCAAGAAATTGTATTCACTACCGGCACGACGATGGGTATCAATTTAATTGCTCAAAGTTATGCAATGCATCTTTTAAAACCAGGTGATGAAATCATCATCACCGAATCAGAACACGCAGCCAATGTTTTACCTTGGTATCAAGTTGCAGAAAAAACTGGTGCAAAAGTTGTGATTATCGATTTAGATTCACAACAACGATTAACCCCAGACTTATTAAAAATGCATTTGAATAAAAATACTAAAATTGTATCTTTTGCTAGTATAAGTAATGTTTTAGGGACACAAACTAATGTCCAAGCATTAGCTAAACTTGCCCACACTGTCGGTGCGATTGTGATTGTAGATGGTGCACAATCGGTGCCTCATCGAGCTACGGATGTCCAAATGCAAGACATTGATTTCCTCGTTTTTTCTGGACACAAAATGCTTGGACCAACGGGGATTGGCGTTTTGTACGGAAAATATCAATTACTAGAAAAAATGAAACCATTTTTCACAGGTGGGGCAATGTCGCTTCGCTTTAATAAAGACCATAAAGTAAAGTACGCGCCGATTCCTCATGTGTTTGAGGCTGGTACTCAAAACTGGGCTGGAATTATTGGATTAAAAGCGGCGATTGAATATTTAGAAAAAGTAAGCTTTGAATTGATTCACTCTCAAGAAAAAAAATTAAAAGATTATTGCCTTGCGGGTCTTAAAAAAATCGATCATATCAAGGTTTACAATCCAGAAACTGATTCGGCAATCCTTGCATTTAATATCGTCGGTGTCAATCCTCAAGATGCTGCCACTTACTTTAATAGTCAAGGGGTTGCCGTTCGCTCCGGTCAACATTGTGCCCGCAACCTTGTCGACTTTTTAAAAACCGACGGGACAGTTCGTTGGTCAGCCTATTTCTATAACACGATTGAAGAAGTTGATCGATTTTTAGATGCCGCAAAGAAAGGAAGGAATTTTCTCGATGCCTACTTTCAATGATCCGATGCTGATGCGTCAAATAATTATGGATCACTATGAACATCCACGGAATCGCGTAAAATTAAATGTACCTGGCGTGCAATCGATTCACATGGATACCTCAGGATGTATTGATGATATTGATGTCAATCTTTTGCTGGAAAATGGCATAATTAAGGCGCTTAGTTTTGAAGGAGTTGCTTGCACGATTTCAACCGCATCAACTTCCATCATGACTGAGTTATTGATGGGTAAATCCAAAAAAGAAGCGATTTATGTAATCGAGCAATATATGAAGATGATTCATGCTCAACCCTATGACAGTAGTGTGCTGGGTGAGGCAATGGTGTTTCAAAACACATATAAACAAGCTAGTCGCATTAAGTGTGCGACCCTTGCTTGGCAAGGTTTATCTTCGTTATTAAAGGAGGAAAAATAAATGGATAAAGACAATATTCCCCAAGACGAATATCGATATGGATTTAATGATAAAGACGTCTCAATTTTAAAAACTGAAAAAGGGATTTCTGAAGCCATTGTTCGCCAAATTTCTCGGTTAAAAAAAGAACCGAAATGGATGGAAGAAAAAAGAGTCCTAGCCTTTAAAATTTTTCAAGGATTAAAAATGCCTAAATTTGGTCCTGATTTAAATTTTATTGATTTTCAAACTTACACTTATTACACCAAGCCGTCTGAAAGAGAAGAAACTACATGGGAAAAAGTTCCTGATACGATTAAAAATACCTTTCAAAAATTAGGAATTCCTGAAGCGGAAGCTAAATATCTTTCCGGTGTTACGACTCAATATGAGTCAGAAGTGGTTTATCATTCGATGCTAAAGGAAGTTGAAGAAAAGGGAATTAAATTTTTGTCAACCGATGAAGGGTTAAAACAATTCCCCGAACTTTTCAAACAATATTTTGGATCTGTCATTCCGATGAATGATAATAAATTTGCGGCACTTAATACTGCGGTTTGGTCTGGTGGTTCGTTTATTTATGTACCTAAAAATGTTCATCTTGATAAACCTTTACAAGCTTATTTCCGAATCAATAATGAAAAGACGGGACAATTTGAACGCACGCTCATAATTGTCGATGAAGGGGCAAGTGTGAACTATGTTGAAGGTTGCACTGCTCCTATTTATTCAATTGAATCATTACATGCTGCAGTCGTAGAAATTATTGTTTTACCCAATGCAAAATGCCGATATACGACGATTCAAAATTGGTCTCCTAACGTATTAAATCTTGTGACCAAGCGCGCTTATTGCCATGAAAATGCGCAAATGGAATGGATCGATGGCAATATAGGTTCGATGAAAAATATGAAGTATCCCGCTGTTATTCTCGGTGGTCGTGGTTCTAAAGGAACGGTCATTTCGATAGCGGTTGCAGGTAAAGGTCAAGAACAAGATGCTGGCGCGAGAATGATTCACTTAGCACCCGACACTTCTTCAACAATTGTTTCAAAAACGATTGTGCGGAATGGTGGCGTCAGTAATTATCGCGGTACAGTTCGAATTCATCCGCAAGCCATTAATTCTAAAAATCATACCGAATGCGATACGTTAATTCTCGATGGTCGTTCCAAAGCGGATACGATTCCTAAAGATGAAGTTTTAAACAATGAATCTTTTATCGAGCATGAAGCGACAGTCAGTAAAATTTCTGAAGATCAATTATTTTATTTAATGTCGAGAGGGTTATCAGAAGAAGATGCAACCCAAATGATTATTATGGGATTTATTGAACCATTCTCACGTGAATTACCGATGGAATATGCGGTTGAATTGAATCATTTAATTAAATTAGAAATGGAAGGTAGTGTCGGTTAATCTTTTATGACGCGATATGAAGTGATTGTCATTGGTGGTGGCCATGCTGGATTAGAAGCAGCTTTTGCTGCAGCGAACATGGGTGCTAAAACTTTACTCATCACCCTCAATAAAAAAATGATGGGCAATATGCCTTGCAATCCTTCTATTGGTGGTAGTGCCAAGGGGATTGTCGTTCGAGAAATTGATGCCTTAGGTGGCAAAATGGGTGTCGGTGCTGATGCGGAATATTTACAAATGAAAATGCTAAACACCGGTAAAGGTCCAGGTGTTCAATGTTTACGCGCCCAGGTTGATAAACTTCGATATCCTCGATATATGCAAAAACTGGCCGATGAAACCGAAAACCTTACTGTTAAAGAAGGCATGGTCTTGAATTTACTTCATGATGATCATAGTGTGTTTGGGGTGGTCATGGCTAATGGTGAAACCATAGAATCGGACGCAGTTATTTTAACAACTGGAACCTATATGGAATCGGAAGTGCTCGTTGGATTAACAAAACGATCTGCTGGCCCGGACGGTGAAAAACCAAGTTTAGGTTTATCCCCTAATCTTGCAAAAATGGGGATTGAATTATTCCGTCTTAAAACAGGCACACCTCCAAGGCTTAAACGTAATTCACTCGACTTCTCAAAGATGGATCCACAATATCCTTCTGAAGGCGAATTATTATTTTCTGCCCTTTCGCCTAAAGCAAAACCCTTTAGCGAACAAGCACTTTGCTATTTGATTCATACGCAACCTCAAACTCATGACATCATCAGACAAAATTTAAAAAAATCTGCAATGTTTGGAGGGTTAGTGACTGGCGTTGGGCCTCGTTATTGTCCCTCGATTGAAGATAAAGTGGTTCGCTTTGCTGATAAAGAACGGCATCAATTGTTTATTGAACCAGAATCTGCTGAAACGGATTCGATGTATTTACAAGGTTTTTCCACTTCCATGCCGCCTGAAATTCAAGAAAAAATGGTGCGTTCTTTACCTGGACTAGAGCAAGCGGTATTTTTAAAATATGCATATGCGATTGAATATGATGCGATTGTGCCAACGCAATTTGACTTAACCTTAGAAGTAAAAAAATGGCCAGGTCTATATGGTGCTGGTCAAATTTTCGGCACCTCTGGATATGAAGAAGCTGCTGGAGCCGGTATCATGGCCGGGATCAACGCTGTCAGAAAAATTCGCAAATTACCGCCTGTGATTCTAAGAAGGGATCAAGCTTATATTGGCGTGATGATTGATGATTTAGTGACAAAAGGAACGCAAGAACCATATCGCTTATTATCCTCTCGTGCCGAATATCGCTTATTACTTAGACACGATAATGCGGCAGCAAGATTGACCCAAATTGGTCGCGATATTGGTTTAGTCAACGATAAGCAATACCATTTATTTAAAGAAGAACAACAATTACTTCAAGATATTGAGCAGCATTTAAAATCTGTTTCCATTCGTCCAAACCCAACCATCAATGCCTTCCTTGCAACGCTTGATCAAGGTGCTTTACAAGGTGGGATTACGGCCTATGAATTACTAAGACGCCCGCAAATTAAATGGCATGATTTAATCAAGTTTTTCCCTAGCCTTCAACAGTTCACGTTATCTGAATCATTGTTAACCCAATTAGAAGTGAATATAAAGTTTGTGGGTTATATTGAAAAAGAAGTTAAACAAGCTCAAGCTTTCGCAAAGTATGAAGATTTAACGATTCCGCAATCGATTGATTATGCTAGTCTTGCAGGGATGGCGATGGAAGCGAGACAAAAACTTAGTAAAATTAAACCCTTAACTATAGGTCAAGCATCGCGAATTTCAGGTGTTAATCCAAGTGATATTTCCCTTTTAGTTATGCAAATTAAAAAAGGATTGCAACGTGGAACTGTCGCAACTTAAACTCTCATTACAACAAATGAATCTGGCAATCGATGATGCGCAATTTTTAAGGTTGAAAAATTTTGCTGATCAAGTATTTCATACCAATCAACGATTTAATTTAACCGCATATTCAAATTTAGAAATCATTTACGAAAAAGGAATTTATGATAGTCTTTGTTTTCCTTTGGCACAATTTAAAAAAAATGCCTCGATGATTGATTTAGGTTCCGGAGCAGGATTTCCCGGCATCCCCCTGAAAATCGTTTATCCCAATCTAAAGATGGTTTTACTTGAACCAACCTTGAAAAAGACTCAATTTCTAATGGATGTCATTCAACAACTTCAATTACCAAACATTCAAGCATTGAGTCAAAGAGCAGAAATGTTGGCGAGAGAGAATACATTTAAACCATTCGACTATCTAGTGGCTAGAGCAGTTGCCTCTTTACCGATGCTGCTCGAATTATCCATACCCTTATTAAAAGTTGGCGGGCAGGCGCTAATCTACAAAGGCAAAGATTATCTTGCGGAAATTGCGCTTGCAAAAAATGCTTTGAGGGTTTTAGGTGCGACCATCACTGAAGTCAAAACGCACCGATTACCAACCGATCATGAGCAACGCGCATTGTTAGTGATTGAAAAAACAATGCCTACCCCATCGAATTTTCCGCGAATGTTTTCACAGATTAAGAAAACTCCTTTATAATAAATGCGTTATGGGAAAAATCATTGCGATTGCGAACCAAAAAGGTGGTGTCGGTAAAACCACAACTTCTGTTTCACTTGCCAGTGCCCTTGCTCAACTTGGTCATAAAGTATTAATTATCGATTTAGACCCACAAGGCAATGCCAGTCGCGCTGTTGGTGTCGAAGTTTCAACCTTATCGCAAAGCGTTTATGAAGTCATTAAAGGGACATTATCGATTCGACAAGCGATTCGTTATACTGCCATGAAATCTTTATCAATTCTCCCTGCGTCTTTACAATTAGCCACCGTTGAAAGTGAGCTTGTTTCGAATGGTTCAGCGAATCCTTATTTTAAACTTAAAGAAGTGGTTGCGACGATTAAAGGGAATTTTGATTATTTGATAATGGATTGTCCGCCGTCTTTAGGGTGGATATCTGTATCCGCTTTAGTTGCTTGTGATAGTGTGATTGTTCCCGTGCAGTGTGAGTATTTTGCGATGGAAGCAGTTGCTCAAGTCCTCGCGACTATTCAACAAGTTAAAAGTGAGTATCATCCATTCATTAAAATAGAGGGTTTTTTATTGACCATGTATGACCCTCGAACACGGTTAGCAACTGAAATTTCTAGCGAAGTAAGAGGGTTATTTAAAGAGAACACTTTCTACACGCAAATTCCAAGAAATATTTCACTGGCAGAGGCAAGTGCAAAAGGTATGCCGATTCACTTATATCGACCAACCTCAAGTGGTGCCGAAGCTTATCTAGCATTAGCAAAGGAGGTCATTGATCATGGCAGAGCGTAAATCCATTCTCAACCAAAGACTGTCAACGTTGATTGAAAAATATAGTTCACGTGATATTGTTCACAAACTGGAACAACAATTTAAAAGTTTACAAAAAAAAGATATAAATCCAACACTTATAGACGATATTCCTGTATTAAAAGAAGTCACCATTCGTAGTGACCAATTAAGAGACTTATTAGAAACACTCACCGAGAAACCCTTACTCAATCCCTTGTTATTAAGGCAAGTGAATGGGCGTTTTCAAATCATTCTTGGTCGAAAAATTTGGTATGCTACAAAATTACTAAAGTTTCAAAAAGTTCCCGTGGTTGTCACCACAATGTCAGATGAGGAGATGCTTTTGGTTTTACTTGCCTCATTACGCGAAGAAACTGAACAAAATGTCATGGCGATTGCTTTAGTTTGCCAGGCGTTAATTGACCAATATCAATATCGGCAAGTGGCCTTGGCGAAAATTATGCATTATTCTCGATCCCAAGTTTCGAATATTTTGCGGTTACTTAAACTTCCGGTTTTCACTAGAAAATTAATCAATGCTCAAACCATTACTTATGGTCATGCCAAAATTTTAGTAACGCTAGATACTGAACTCATCGATGAACTCGTGCTGAAGTTGATTAAGGAAAAATTATCGGTTAGAGAATTTGAAAGATTGGTGAAAGAACATAAGCCACAAGTGATCAATCCCGTAAATGAAAAAAACTTAGAAAAACAATTTTCCAGTCAAGTGGTAACCACAAAGAAAAGCATTAAATTTAGTTTTGATACTTCAGAAGCGCTCATTCAATTTGTTGATCAACTTATTCATGGAAAAAAATAAATTTTTATCCCATACTATTTCCTTGCGCTACCTTGCCCTAGTGGGTTTGTTATCCGCTTTAACCTACTTGCTTTATTTACCGATATTGCGTATCCCAGTGATTTTGTTTTTGGAAATTAATCTTTCGGAAATTGTCATGTTTATCGGTGGTTTTTCTTTAGGTCCTATTGCCGCAATTTTTCTAGGATTCTTTCGGTTTTTATTTTCTTTACCTTTTTCCACCACTGGTGGTATTGGTGAATTTGCCGATTTAATCTATTCTTTAGTGTTCGTTTTGCCCGGTGCTTGGTTGTATCAACGGTCAAGAACCAAACAGACGGCCATGGTTGGTTTCATCGTTGGTTTTTTATTACAAATCACGACCACCTCATTAATGAATGCACTTTGGATCACGGATTTATACCTTGAATTATTTTTAAATATTACACCAGAAGCATTCCTAGGTTATATCCAATCCGCTATTCCACAAGTGACCAATCCATATTGGTCATTGGTGTTATGGATGTATATCCCCTTTAACACCTTTAAAAATATCGTGATTATTGCTTTAACTTTAATCAGTTACAAACGTTTACATCGTTTAATTAAACAATTTAAATTAAATTAAATTTATTTGACTTCGATTGCGGCAGTTGGACAATTGACTTTGGCTTCTTCGACATCAGCTTCTTGACCTTTAGGTACCGCACTAACAATAGTCTTCATTTTGCCATCATCATCCCAATCAAAAACGGATGGAACCATGGCATTACATAAGCCACAGGCAATACATAAGTCTTTTATGACAATCGGTTTTTTTGGATCCATATTCATATTATAATGTTGAATATTAAGAAAAGCATCCTCAATCCAATGAAACTATTCAATCTAAAAAGAAATCCACAGAATCGTATTCAAAAATTTGCAAAGTATCGCAGGCAAATTATGAAAATGAAGTATATTCAAGCACCTCAAGCATTCAATTCAAGCTTATCCGACGATAATCGAAAAGCATATTTGCCAACGGTTCGTATCTTGATGTGGATGATGGGAGGAGTCGTCATTATCTTACTCATCCTTGTACTGGCTTTGGTATACTTTGGAAGATGAAAAACAAACTCATCCTTGCAATTGATGGTCCTGCTGCTGCTGGTAAATCCACCGTAGCGAAACTCGTTGCCAAAAAACTCAACATTACCTATATCGATACCGGAGCAATGTATCGAGCTTTTACATTATTTGTGATGCAAAAAGGCATTGACCCCCAACACCAATCCGCTTGCGAAGCGTTGATTCCTCAAGTGAAAATACTGTTAGCACCTACAGGTGAAGTTTACTTGAATGGAATTGATGTTTCCAAAGACATTCGCGATCCAAAAGTTTCTGCCCAGGTTTCGTATATTGCTTCATATAAAGCGATTCGCTTAGCCTTAGTCGATTTACAACGTCATATGGCTGGAAACCAATCTGTTGTGATGGATGGTCGTGATATTGGCACCTATGTCTTACCAGAGGCCAATATCAAAATCTTTCAAATTGCTTCAGTCGAAACGAGAGCAGTCCGTCGATATGAAGAAAATTTAAGTAAAGGCATTGCTTGTACACTTGAAAGTGTTGAAGAAGATTTAAGACATCGAGATTATATTGATTCCCATCGTGATTTTGCTCCGCTTAAACCTGCTAACGATTCGATTTTGATTGATACCTCCTTTATGTCTGTCCAAGAAGTTGTGGAACGAATTTTGGAAATAGTCCATAAAAAAGTGGGTTTAATTCATGCTTAAAGGCATCGTCGCCATCGTTGGGGCTCCCAACGTTGGCAAATCTACGCTTTTTAATCGTATGATTGGGAAGCGCCAAGCAATTACGGATAATACCCCCGGTTTAACCCGAGATCGAATTTATGGTGAGGCAGAATGGCTAACGGTACCGTTTCGATTAATTGACACTGGTGGCATTGAAGTAACCAAACGACCCTTACAAGAACAAATTCGAATGCAAGCAACCATTGCAATCAAAGAAGCCGATGTAATCATTTATTTAGTCGATGGTCGAAAAGGGATTAATGCTGACGATTTACTGGTTTCTTCAATCCTTTTTAAGTCTGGAAAACCGATTATTCTTGGGGTTAATAAAATTGACGATGGTCAATTACTTGGTGATGTGAATGATTATTATCGACTAGGCATTGGTAATCCAATTGCCATTTCTACCCTTCACGGAATTGGCATTGGCGATTTATTAGATGCCGTCATCAAGCAACTACCAAAAAACAAATCGATTCCAAGTTATCAAGGTCACACACAATTTGCCGTGGTCGGTAGACCCAATGTCGGGAAATCGAGTTTGGTTAATGCCATTCTTCAAGAGGAACGGGTAATCGTTTCTCCAATTGAAGGCACGACCCGAGATGCGATTGATACCACCTTCCAATTTGAGGGAACGGATTATGTCATGATCGACACCGCCGGCCTTAAAAAACGAGGGGCTATTTTTGAATCGATTGATAAATATGCAGCGATTCGATCATTAAAAGCGATTGAACGAGCGCAAGTAGTGGTAGTGGTCATAAATGCAGAAGATGGATTGTTAGAACAAGACAAACATATCGCTGGTTTTGCCTTCCAAGCTTTTAAAGGTATGGTGCTCGTTGTCAACAAATGGGATCTCGCTAAAAAAGGCGATCGGGATATGAATCAATATACAAAAAAACTCAGATTATTGATGCCATTTTTAGAGTTTGTTCCTGTTCTCTATACTTCGGCCTTAAAGAAAACAAGACTTGATGAAATCATTCGCACCGTCAAACAAGTCTATGAAGCGAGTCAAAGACGGATTCCTACTGCAAGATTAAATGAATTATTAGTAGATGCGCAATTAATGAATCAAACCCCCGAATTTAATGGCGGTCGTTTGCGAATTTATTATGGTGAGCAGGTGAGTCAAAATCCGCCAACTTTCGTCTTATTTTGTAATAAACCAACTTATATGCACTTTTCCTACGAACGTTTTCTTGAAAATCGCTTACGGGAAAGTTTTGACTTTACTGGCACGCCCATTAAAATAATCATGAGAGAACGAAAATGAAAACCAAAATTGCTATTCTCGGTGCCGGTTCATGGGGAACTGCTTTAGCGCAAGTCCTCGCAGACAATGGTCATGAAGTTTTCATGTATGCTAAGGATCCAAAAGTTTGTAAAGAAATTAATGAACGTCATACGAACGCCTCCTATTTTAAAGAAGCCTTTAACTTACCCAAAACCATTCACGCCTCTTGTGACTTGCAAGAAGTCGTTGCTAACCAAGAGGTAATCATGTTGTGCGTACCGTCTCATGCAGTTCGAGAAATGGTTAAAAATCTTGCGCCGCTGATCCATGAAAAAGTTTGCATCATCAATACTGCCAAAGGGTTTGATCCTTTAACCAATCAAAGACTATCTGAAACAATTCGTAATGTATTGCCGAAAAAATGGGTCAAAGCAGTGGTTAGTTTGATTGGTCCTTCGCATGCTGAAGAAGTGATTGAAAGGCAACTGACGCTTGTTTCCGCAGTCTGTAAAAAAGTTGAACATGCAGAGATGGTCTCTTTTTTATTTTCCAATGAATATTTTCGCGTCTATGTGCAAAAAGATGAAATTGGTTCTGAGGTCGGTTCCGCTTTAAAAAATGTTATCGCTATCGCTAGTGGCGTAGTAACAGGGCTTAATCTTGGTGACAATGCTCGTGCGGCTTTAGTGACCAGAGGTCTAGCAGAGTTGATGAGACTTGGAAAAGTCCTAGGTGGAAAATTAAAAACCCATGCAGGGTTAACCGGATTAGGCGATTTAATTGTCACGTGCTACTCAAAGCATTCTCGCAATTATCAAGCAGGGATTAAAATTGGTAAAGATGACTCTGCCCAAAATTTTTTGGAAACAAACCAAGAAACTGTGGAAGGCGTTGCCTTTGCAAAAATTGCCCACCAACTTGCAAAAAAATATCGTTTAAAACTACCGATCATAGAAGCAGTTTATGCCGTTTTATACGAGAAAAAAAGACCATCTGAATTAATTAAATCGTTAATGAATCGGCCTTTACGCGTAGAATAATTTTTTTTGGATTGATAAGTTTTTATTTTTAAAGAAATTAACTTGATTAAATTTTGTTGCATTTTTTACGATACTATGCTACTTTATACGCAGAAAGATCTAGGAGGAAAATATGAACAAAGTAGATCTAGTTGAAGTCGTCGCCAAGGAAACTGGACACAGCAAGAAAGATGCTGAAAAAGTCCTCGAAGTCGTCTTAGGGACTTTAACCAAAGCCTTAAGCAAAGGCCAACCAGTTAAATTAGCTGGATTTGGTGCATTCACTGTCCGTAACCGTAAAGCCCGCATTGGTGTCAAACCAGGAACCACAGAAAAAATCAAGATTCCTGCAACCAAGGTTGTCGGTTTCAAGGCCAGCAAGACCTTAAAAGAAAAAGTTCGCTAAACTTTAGTTAGCAAACTTCAGGGGATAGATGGAATACCATCTATCCTTTTTTTATTTGTTTTGATATGGTTATCATATGCTGATGACATTAAAGCCCTATTTAGACTTATCTGAACTATTTCATCGCCATGGTTTTAAACTATGGATGATTGGTGGATCAAGCCGAGATTTTTTACTGGGTTTACCAGTGGATGATTTTGATTTAACGACAGATGCCAAACCTACCGAAATGCAACTTTTTCTACCTCATGCAAATTACCGTTTTGCCCATTATGGTACTGTTCAACTTCAATCGGGTGCATATCATATTGATATCACCACGCTTAGGCAAGAATCGATTTACCAAGACAAAAGGCATCCACAGTCCATTACCTTCGTTAAAGAACCAATTGTGGATTACTTAAGACGAGATTTAACAATCAATGCAATCTATCTTGATGCTGAATTAAAAACGCTCGATTTTGCAAAAGGTTTAGAAGATTTAAAAAGTCAAACCTTAAGAATGATTGGCGACCCTTATGCAAGATTTCAAGAAGATCCGTTAAGAATTCTTCGTGTGTTACGTTTTCAACATAAACTAGGATTTAAACAAGCACCCGGTTTAGCAAAAGCCCTGAATCAAAGTTTACCCCTACTTGAATATTTAAATCCTCAGAAAGTAAAACAAGAGTATCAAAAAATGCTTAAATTTAAACCGTATGAGGCTACTTTATTATTAGCCTCTTACGGACTGCATCCAGATTTAGATTGAATTGGTATAATAACCCATAAGATGAATACCATGTTTGAAGCTTTAGATTTAAAGCATTTACTACTCGACCATTATAAGGCGTTGGGTTTTCAAGAAAAACACGTGATGGTTATTTTAGTCATGGATCAATTGCTTAAACTTGATAATCACCTCATCACCGCAGAATTACTGAGTTTAAAAATGACCCTACCACTAGAGGAAATTGATGCGACGATGGTTGAATTGTTAAATCGAAAATTTATTGAATATGTCACTGTATCAGGCAAGACTCACACCACACTCAATCCACTAAAACAATTGCTCTATAAACGTTTTCAGCAACAAGTGATCCATCAAACCCAAGAATTAACCGTGAACGCCCAAGCTAATTTGTTCCAACGTATTGAAAAAGAATTTGGTAGGACTTTATCACCTTTGGAAATTTCTCGCATTCAAGATTGGTTACAATTTGGATACAGCGAGGCTATCATAATTTCGAGTTTAGAAGAAGCGATTGCTAAGCAAAAAAAATCGATTCGCTTCATGGACAAATACTTGCAAAAACAAACCACCAAAGAAAATTTTAACCTAGAAGGAAATCCTTCAATTCAACAAAATCCCCATCAAGATATTCAAAAAACAATAACGCAAATTAATGAAAATCTTGATCATGGATCAAAACAAAAGAAATAAGATTTTAGATTTTCTTGATCAACAATATCCCAATGTGGGATGTGAGTTATGGTATCGCAAGGATTATGAACTTTTAATCGCTGTGCTTTTGTCTGCTCAAACGACGGATCAATCAGTGAATAAGGTTACACCTATCTTATTTAAAAAATTTCCTCGCCTTGAAGATTTAGCAAATGCTCCCATTCGTTCAATTGAAAACACAATTCAATCGATTGGTTTATTTCATACCAAAGCCAAACATATCAAAGCCCTTGCAGCGACGTTAATAAAAAATTACCAAGGAAAAGTGCCATCCGATAAATCCCAATTAATCAGCTTACCCGGCGTTGGTGTTAAAACGGCAAATGTGATCAGATCAGAACTTTTTAACATCCCCGAAATTGCAGTTGATACCCATGTGTTTCGTCTCGCTTGGCGACTTGGTATCTCCAAAAAAAGCGATTCGGTTGAGGTGACGGAGAAAAAATTGCGCAAATATTTTCCCCAAGATCGCTACATTAAACTTCATCATCAGTTGATTCATTTTGGTCGGTATGCTTGTCAAGCTCGAAAACCCAATTGTGTTGGATGCCGATTGCAAACTATCTGTAAGGAACCGAATAAAAATTTAGAAAAACCACTCATCAATCGCGGCTAAATAATCAATTCGTGGTTGAAATTCAATTGCAATCCTCATCCCTTTACTTTTAATCCAGGCGTAAGGTAAAGACTGACGACTTTCTTGTTCGATAAATTTTAGGAAATCAATCGCCTTCAGTGCATATACTTCATCTCGTTTAGAAAAGGAAATGAGTAAGAAAGCAATGCCTCCTTGATCAATAACCCGTTGAAGATGCAGTCGTTGGTGGATGGTAATATTGGCGATTGCTAAAGCAGTGTTAGATTGGGTTGATTTTGCTTCAAAATCCAAATATTTCCCACGATAAATACCGTTATAGTCAGTCGTGGACTGCTTTTCAAAATATGCGTGAGTAATTTTAGCCCCTCGCTGATAGTCAACTTTGACCACATTGATTGGTGTGGGTCGTTTTGTAATCACTGCTCTTTTCGTTTCAACATAAAATTGATTGGTGAGATTGATTTCTTTTTCAAAATCCATCCCCCGATTTTTATAAGAGTTGATGGCAAGTTTTTTAAGTTGTTGTTTCAATTTGGGTTGATTGATTTTTTTAACCCCATTTGGATATTGAATCATCCTATATATTCCTTAAGGTGTGAAATAAATTGGTCTTTATTGATTGTTTGATCTTTCATGATGAATTGAATCATGAGTTTAAGTGGCTCAGGTATATGCCGAAGCAGTTGAAATACTTTGATGTATTCTTCCAATAAAATATCTTTTCTTTCCAAGACTTTTCGATAAAGGTTCATTAAGTTTTTTGCATCATCTAACGGTTGGTGATGAACTCCTTGAAATGGCTCCTTAAATACTAATAGATTGTTAATTAAAGATAAGGGATTGCCGTTTTGATCTTTAATGAATTCTCCAAGAAAAGATGAAAAATCGATCAGGTTATGTGTCACATTTTTTACGATGGTTTCATCCGCGTCAGGAGAATAATGAAAGGATTGATGAAAGATACGACTATCATGATTACCAAAGACAAAGAAAGCAGTTTTTTTAAAGTTTTTGCCAACATAATTACGTAATGCGAGCATTGCTTTTGCATAACTAATGCCTTTATCCACAACATCGACTTCGGTAATGTTCGTTAATTGGGTCACGAATCGACCCACTTCCTTTTTAGGTCTAACTAAATGAAACATGCCTTTATACGATTTTTTGATGGTTAAGTCTTCATTCAAATCTGCTTTGATGGCGGCAATGGCAATTAACTCATGGGATTGTTGGGTGCCTTCGAGGTCGAGAAAAACAACCGTACGACGATGAGCAAGAAGTTTGGCTAACTTTTTCATAAGTTCATTTTATTATATACTCACTTTTTGATTCAATCCTTTATAATATGATCAAGTTATGAAGAAAAACCTGACTTCTGAAACGATTCTTAATAAAAAGTTTTCCCCTGATATGAAAGGTTATAACGGCCATGAGGTTGACTTATTTTTAGATCAAATTTTGCAAGATTATCGGCAAATCGAACAATTTATCAAAGATGAACTACCCTTACTTGAACAACAGTCTTCCTTGGTCCAATCTTTAAAAAAGAAAATTGCGGATTTAGAAATTCAAGTGGCGGATATGAAAGACAAAGTAAAAGTCATTAATTCGAACAAAACGGTGGAGATCAATCAAGACAACTTCCTCTTAGTGAAGAAAATTGGCATTTACGAAAAAGAATTATTTAAACTCGGGATTGACCCAAATAAGTTAAAATAAAGTTGGTAACCCGGATGATCGCTAGGCATGCCTAGAGGAAAGTCCATGCTCGCACGGGCTGTGATGTCCGTAGTGTTTGTGCTAACGGAACGAATAACGTTAGGCATATGGCAACATATGACGGCGGTCCCTCCCCTTACCGCAAGGTTGGGCGAAACCTGAAAGTGCCACAGTGACGAAGCTAGTTGGAAACGACTAGGTGCAACGAGGCAAACCCCACGAGCGAGAAACCCAAATTTGGTCGGGGAAGGAGGAACCACTAACCGAAGTGGAACCTTCCTATCGCAAGATAGAGATAAATGATCATCGATTACAGAACATGGCTTACAGGGTTACCAGAAAATAGGAATATGAATTTACCAAATCGGATTACTGTTTCACGATTTATCCTCGTCTTAATGATGATTGGGGTATTATTATTTCCTTATCAAACGGTTGCAAACATCAATCTAGTTTCCACGCTGATTCCTCTGCCAAATATTGTTGCATTGGGGTTATTTACCATTGCATCATTTACGGATTTTTTAGATGGATATCTTGCAAGAAAATTGAATTTAATTACCAACTTTGGTAAGTTCCTTGACCCCTTTGCTGATAAGGTTCTTACGAATAGTGCCTTTATTTTATTAATGACGAAACCTTCTTGGATTGAAGTTGACGTGATTCGTGTCCCAGCATGGATTGTCATCATCATGATCATTCGCGATTTAGCGGTTGATGGCATTCGCATGATTGGGGTTAGCCAAGGGAAAGTGATTGCTGCTAGTAAAATTGGAAAAGTAAAAACTGTCGTTCAAATCATCGCCATCATCCTTGTGTTTTTAAATGACTGGCCATTTGTTGGTTTGAATTTACCAGTGGGACTTAGCGTCACTGAAATGGCGCTTTATTTCGCGGCGATTGTTTCTTTTATTTCATTATTGACTTATCTTTATGAAAATCGGAGCATCTTTACTTCCAATGAATAAGTTAATTGAGACCTTGATTAAGGAAAAATTAACCTTAATTACCATCGAAAGTTTTACAGGGGGTGGACTTGCCCACCACTTTATCAAGCATACAGGCGCTTCAAGGTGGTTTAAACAAGGCTTCGTTTTGTATCAAGCAGAAGCGAAAGCGCAATACCTAGGAATGCCCTTAGAAGCATTAAACAAAATCGATCCTGTATCGGAAGCATTAGTTAAAAAATTGTTAGTCAAGGCTCTTGAAATTAACCCCCGCACGATTTCGATTGTTACAACGGGTAATGCAGGTCCCAATGTGCAAGGGCAACAAAAGGTTGGAGATTTTTATATTGGCATCAGTGATGGTAAACATGAACATATTCAATTTGGCCAGGCAAAGGGTTCAAGAATTCAAATTCAGCAATCCGGTGTAAAAATGGCAGTTAAAATGTTAAGTGAATTTTTAAGCACCTATTATGTAGTGTCCCCTAAATAATTGGTATAGTATAAAGGACAAAAAAAGGATAGGTTTATGGCAAAAGAAAAAGAAAAAAAAGATGGAAAAGATGAAGCCCTAGAAGAAGCATTACGAAATATCGAAAAAACCTACGGTAAAGGTGCGGTCATGAAATTAGGTGAAAGACCTGAAACCGCAGTTGATACCATTCCAACGGGTTCCTTATCTTTAGATATGGCGCTTGGCGTAGGGGGTTATCCCAAAGGCCGGATTATTGAAATATTTGGTCCAGAGTCTAGTGGAAAAACAACTTTAGCGTTAACGGCAATTGCGGAAGCCCAAAAGCGAGGCGGTCGAGCAGCCTTTGTTGATGCTGAACATGCCATTGATCCGGTTTATGCCAAAAAATTAGGCGTCAATATTGATGAATTAATTCTTTCCCAACCCGATAATGGTGAACAAGCCTTAGAAATCGTGGAAATGCTAGCCCATTCTAATGCGATTGATTTAATCATCGTCGACTCAGTTGCCGCCTTAGTTCCTCAAGCAGAACTAGATGGAATGATGGCAGATAATCAAGTAGGTTTACAAGCGAGATTGATGTCGAAAGCGATGCGTAAACTTGCTGCGGTTTTAAATAAATCGAATTGTACCGTTATCTTTATTAACCAATTAAGAGAAAAAGTGGGCATTGCCTATGGCAACCCCGAAGTGACGTCAGGTGGTCGCGCCTTGAAATTTTATGCCTCTGTTCGAATTGATATTCGCCGATCCGAAGCAATCAAGGTAGGAGAATCGATCATCGGAAATATGGTTAAAATCAAAATTGTCAAAAACAAAGTTGCCCCACCCTTTATTACTTCTGAAATTGAACTCTTATTTGGTCAAGGATTTTCAAAGACTGGAGAAGTCTTGGACAAGGCAACCGATTTAGGTTTGATCAAAAAAATGGGATCTTGGTACGAACTTGAAGGCACGCGATTAGGCCAAGGTCGAGACAATGCCAAAGACTACTTAAAAACACACCCTGATATTTTAGAAAAACTCGAAAAAAGAATAAAAACAGGAGAAATTTAAGTGAATAAAACCTCTAGGATGGTCCTAGAGGTTTTTTTAACATAGGCAAAAGCCAAATCTTTTGCTATGATAAAGAAGTATCTTCGGATACTGGATATAGATTCGCATTCGTCGTTTAGAAACTTAACCAGGGTTAAACCTGATAAAAGCAACATATTATTCAATAATTTAAACGAAGTTTTGTGATTTTTTTATACCAACATCATTACAAGGAACTTCACTCGTCATGAAGATTCCACTACTGAAAGGAGACGATTCATATGTTCGACATATCGATTTTAATATTATTATCTATTCTTGCATTGATTATTGGGGTTATTTTAGGGATTCTAATTTATTTCAGTTTACCGATTTTTCGTGCGAAGGAAGCAAGCAAAAAAGCAGCAAAATTAATCAAAGACGCTGAAATTAAAGCAGACCACATCGTTAAAAATGCCCAACTTGATGCCAAACAAACTGTCTATGAACTGAAACAAGAAGCCGATAAAGAAATTAAGGAAAGAAAACAAGAAGTCAACACCTTTGAAAATAAACTTTACAATCGGGAACAAAGTATTGACCGACGTGATCAAGCGTTAATGCAAAAAGAAAAAAATCTTGAAGAAAAGATTGATCTTCAACAAAAACGGATGAAGGAAATTGAAAGAAAAGAAGAAGTCCTGCAATTAAAACTCGACTCTATTATTCACGAATTGGAAAAAGTCTCAGGGATGTCTTCTCAAGAAGCGAAAACTGAGATTCTTAATCGAGTTGAAGCAAAATTAAGCAAAGAAATCGCAAATTTGATTAAAAATCGTGAACAAGAAGCCAAAGAACAAGCGCAAACGATTGCGAATGAAATCTTAGGGATGACGCTAAATCGTTATGCTCAGGATTTTGTCACTGAACGCACAGTTTCTGTGGTCAATCTCCCAAGCGACGAAATGAAAGGGCGAATTATCGGTCGAGAAGGACGCAATATCCGCTCCCTTGAACAAGCACTTGGCGTTGATTTAATTATTGATGATACGCCAGAAGTGATCACCGTGAGCTGCTTTGATCCGATTCGAAGAGAAACCGCTAAACGTACTTTAGAAATTCTTTTAAAAGATGGCCGAATCCAACCCTCCAGAATTGAAGAAGTTGCGGCTAAAGTAAAGAGTGAACTAGGCGAAATTATGCATAAAGCAGGCCAAGAAGCTGCCTTCCGTTTAGGATTAGGCAATATTCACCCAGAATTACTCGATTTAGTTGGCCGATTAAAGTACCGTACCTCCTATGGTCAAAACGCATATGACCATTCTATCGAAGTCGCCAAGCTTTGTGGCATCATGGCAGCAGAAATGGGCATTGATCAAAATATGGCTAAACGTGCTGGTTTACTCCATGACGTCGGTAAGGCCATTGACTTTGAAATGGAAGGAAGTCACGTGGAATTAGGGGCAAGATATGCGCGTAAATATAATGAACCGGATGTGGTTTTAAATGCAATTGAATCTCACCATGGTGATACGGAAATTAAGTATGTCATTTCTCACTTGGTGATTGCCGCAGACACCTTATCCGCTGCCCGCCCAGGGGCCAGAAGTGAAACGCTTGAAACCTATGTCAAACGCTTAGAACAATTAGAAAATATTTGTAAATCTTACGAAGGGGTTGCTCAAAGTTATGCGATGCAATCGGGTCGAGAAGTACGCATCATGGTTGTCCCCGATAAAGTCGATGACGCGACTGCGGTAAAATTAGCAAGAGACATTAAAGATCGCATTGAAGCTGAAATGACCTATCCTGGTCAAATTAAGGTCTCTGTAATTCGCGAATATCGAGCGATTGAAACTGCAAAATAACCATTCATGAAGTGGCTTTTTATTGGTGATATTGTCGGTAGTTTTGGGCGCATCATGGTCGCCAAACATTTACCTAAACTTAAAGAAAGCCTCGGCTTAGATTTTGTCATCGCCAATGCTGAAAATGCGAGTCACGGCAAAGGGTTGATGCGAAAACATTATGAAGAACTTTTGGCCAGTGGCATTGATGTGATGACCTTAGGTAATCACTATAACGCCAAAGGGGAAATAAGGGATTATTTAGATCAAACCGTCAGTTTGGTTCGCCCCCTTAATTTAAAGCATTCTTATCCTGGTGTTGGGACATTAGTTCTTAAAGTGCAAAATCAAACGATTCGTGTGACAAATATTTTAGGACAAGCGTTTATGAATGAAGAAGTGCAAAATCCTTTTGATGCGTTACAAAATGTCATTGAAAAAGAACCCCCCACTAACTTGCATATCGTTGATTTTCATGCCGAAGCAACGGGTGAAAAATACGCAATGGGTTATGCCTTTAGTGGTAAGATTACGGCCTTGTTCGGTACCCATACCCATGTACAAACCAATGATTTAAGATTATTAGATCAAACCACTTTATTTATTTCCGACGTGGGCATGACTGGACCTTATAATGGCATTCTTGGTGTTAAAAAAGAAAACATTATTCAACGCTTATGGAAACAAGAAAAAACTGTTTATGAGTTAGCTGAGGATGGTGAAACGGTTTTATCAGCGATTTTTGTAGAAACCAACCAACAAGGATTACCCGTCACTTTTAAAACGATACTACTCACAGATAAGGTAAAATAATATTCAATGGCAGACCTTAAATTAAACATTACAGAAAAACCAGATTTGGATAAAGCTCGATCCCGTGTTAGACAAGAAATTCCTGTTGTCAGGGATGAAATTGTTGTGCCGGAACGCCTCATCCAATTTGCCCAGGGTAAAAAGTACTTTATTCGTACTTACGGATGTCAGGCGAATGTACGCGATGAAGAAAACATGCGCGGTCTACTCGAACTGACGGGATTTACCTCTGTCGATGATGAAAAATTAGCTGACTTTGTCATTATCAATACTTGCGCGATTCGGGAAAATGCTGAAGATAAAGTTTTTGGTGAACTTGGCATTCTCAAAGGACTAAAAGCCATTAAACCAGAAATGTTAATCGCTGTCAGTGGTTGTATGGTTCAACAAACGCACATTGTGGATACCATCACTCAAAAATATCGCCATGTTGATTTAATGTTCGGTACCCACAACATTCATCACCTCTTAGAATTACTTGATGAAGCGATTACTAAAAAAACTCGCGTGGTCAACGTTCCCTCTAAATATGGGGAAATTGTTGAGAATATGCCTTCCAAAAGAAATCATCGCTTTAAGGCATTTGTGAATATTATGTTTGGGTGTGATAAATTTTGCACGTACTGTATTGTGCCCTATACCCGCGGCAAAGAACGATCAAGGTTAATGGATGATGTTATTAAAGAATGTAAAGAACTTGTCACCCAAGGTTATCAAGAAATTACTTTAGTTGGACAAAATGTAAATTCATACGGTAAAGATTTTAAAAATGGCACTACCTTTGCCCAATTACTGGAGGCAGTTGCTTTAACCGGGATTCCTCGCTTACGATTTATGACCTCTCACCCATGGGATTTTACAGATGAAATGTTAGATATGATTGCCAAATACGATAATATTATGAATCATATTCACCTCCCATTTCAGGCGGGTGATGACATGATTTTAAGATTGATGGCCAGACGTTATACGGTTGCATCCTACCTAGAACTGGTGAAAAAGATGCAAACCAAAATCCCTCAACTTACCCTGACTACGGATATTATTGTGGGCTTCCCGAACGAAACTGAAGCGCAGTTCCAAGGGACGTTAGATTTAGTAGAGAAAGTTAAATTTGATGCGACTTATACCTTTATCTACTCGCCAAGAAAAGGAACCCCTGCCCATAAAATGCTCGATAATGTCCCCTATGAAGAAAAACAAAAAAGATTTTACCGACTCAAAGAACTTGTCGATCGAATTGCCAAAGAAAAATCCGATACGATGGTCGGGCAAACCTATACCGTGCTAGTGGATGGCGTTAGCAAACATAATCCTGATAAGTTATCAGCCTACACTGAAAGTAATAAATTAGTGCATTTTAAGGGCGATGCCGCGCTTGCAGGTAAACTTGTCCGCGTCAGAATTGATGAAGCGAATACATATACTTTATTTGGAAGTTTAATCGATGACCAAGCTTGAATCCTTAACGGATCAATTAGCCAAAGCATTACATGACTTACCCGAAGTAAAACAATTTTTTTCCTTGCGCGAACAAATTCTAAAAGATCCATTTTTGAATGAACAACAAGAAAAGATGAAGCATCATCAGAAGTTGATGATGAAACATTTATCAGATCAAAAAATTTATCAGATTCATCAAACTGCATACCGTCAGCACCAACAAGCTTTTGATGATCATCCTTTAGTTCAAAATTATGTGAATTTAAAGGAACAACTTTCCCCCTTATTAAACGAACTTCAAGCGATTATTGAATAGGCATTCTATGGTCTATTTGGTATGATAAATTCATAGTTAATATGAAGAAAACCTCCGCACCATATACCCCGATGATGATGCAGTACTTGCAAATCAAATCGCAGTACCCAGACACTTTGATTTTTTTTCGTCTTGGTGACTTTTATGAGTTATTTTTTGAAGATGCTAAAATTGCTTCTCGCGAATTATCGTTAGTACTTACGGGTAAAAGTGCGGGTCAAGAAGCACGTGTACCGATGTGTGGTGTTCCTTTTCATGCCTATAAAGGTTATTTAAAAAAATTAATTGATAAAGGTTACAAGGTCGGTATGGTTGAACAAATGGAAGAAGCGAGTGTTGCCAAAGGTCTTGTCCAACGGGATGTTACCCAAATTTACACCCCAGGATCTTTTATTGATGATCAAGTATCGGCCCATAATTTTTTAGTTGCAGTTCACGAAGATCAATCTCGTTATTGGCTCATTTTTGGTGATATTAGTACTGGTGAAGTCTTTAGTGATTTTATTGAAAATCAACCGCAAACTTTATTGGGATATTTACAAAAACTTTCAACCCATGAAGTGATTATGAATGTGGCAACTTCCAAGTTGCTTGGTGAATCCATTCAATCCTTAGGATTATCGCTTTCCATTTTAGATTTAGTACAAGGCACGACCTCACCAGAAGCTTATACCTATAACCTTTGGATGCATTATGTGCAAAACACCTTAAAAAAATCATTATCATTCGTCAGACCCTTCCTGCCTCTATATCAAGAGCAATCCTTAAAGATGGATGCGGTATCCCTCGCCAATCTTGAGGTTTTACAGTCTCTCAAAAATCAAAGCGTCCAAGGGTCGCTTTATTGGGTTTTAGATCAAACCACTACCCCGATGGGGTCACGGTTATTAAAGCAATGGTTAATCAGACCTAGCGCGCATGTACCAACGATTACCTTGCGGCAGCAAATGGTTAAAACCTTAATGGATCAGTTTCTCACCCTTGAAAGTTTACGTGAGATTTTGAAGACAATTTATGATATCCCTCGCATCCTTTCTAAACTCCATTTAAAACAACTCAACGCTAGGGATTTACTTTCTTTAAAAAAATCCTTACAGCCGATTCACGACATCAAGAAACTGTTAATGCATCTTCAAGATTCTTTTTCGCAATCCTTGAATTCAGCAATCCAACCTTTTGATAAACTTGTGGAACTCATTAACCTAGCAATCCAAGATGAACCCCCTGTGAGT
Source organism: uncultured Caryophanales bacterium (assembly GCA_903845135.1). Classification (GTDB taxonomy): domain Bacteria; phylum Bacillota_I; class Bacilli_A; order RFN20; family CAG-826; genus UBA970. Next base: position 34,480 of record CAIMWL010000002.1, on the reverse strand, counting down.
CTTAAAGAAGGTGGGATGATTAAACCAGGTTTTCATGCTGATTTAGATCATTGGGTTTCGTTAGCTAAAGGCGGTAAAAAAGCATTAATCGAACTCGAATTGAAAGAAAAAGAACGCACGGGTATCAAGAATTTAAAAGTTGGATACAACCAAGTTTTTGGTTATTTTATTGAAATTTCGAATGGGCAATTATCCATGATAAAACCTGAGTTTGAATATGAACGTAGACAAACCTTAGCCAATGGTGAACGCTTCATCAATCGTCCACTCAAGGCATTAGAAAGTCAATTGTTACAAGCAGAAGAGATGCAAAAAAAATTAGAAGAAACCATTTTTCAAGAAGTGGTTTCAAAAGTTGAACCGTTTACGCAAGACCTACAAACACTGGCTCACCAACTTTCAATCTTGGACGTGATGACAACCTTTGCCACGGTCAGTCGTACCTATCAATTTGTTCAACCCACTTTCACGAATGAGAAAGCCTTTAAAATTGAACAATCTCGCCATCCTGTTATTGAAAAAGCGTTAAAGAAGTCAACGTTTGTTCCCAATGATTTGATCATGGATGTTCAAACCAATACCTTGTTAATCACCGGTCCTAATATGGGTGGAAAATCAACCTATATGCGACAAATTGCACTGTTGATGATCATGGCACAAATGGGTTGTTTTGTTCCTGCTAAATCGGCTAACCTCATGTGGCTTGATGCCATTTACACACGGATTGGGGCAAGTGACGATTTAATGGGTGGCCAATCAACGTTCATGATGGAAATGACCCAAACGGAGTTTGCCCTTAGTCATGCAACAGACCGGACCTTATTAATCTTTGATGAAATTGGTCGAGGCACCGCGACCTACGATGGCATGGCACTTGCGCAATCAATCATCGAATATGCGACTAATAAGATTCAAGCAAAAACCCTTTTTTCCACGCATTATCATGAACTTACACAATTAGAAAAGACGTTACCAACCTTAAAAAATATTCATGTTGCCGTTCATGAAGAAAATGACACGATTACATTTTTATATCAAATTAAACCTGGATCGATGAACCAGTCCTATGGAATTCATGTGGCCCAATTAGCGCATTTACCCCCTAGTTTAATTCAACGGGCCAAAACGATCTTATCGACGTTGGAAAAAACGCCTTCAGTATCCGTTAAACCACTTCAAGAAACTACTCATCCCCTCGTAAAAGCTTTACAGGAGATCAATCCTTTATCATTGTCACCGATGGAAGCATTACAAGTCTTGATAAACTTAAAGAAGAATCATCGGTAAATAGAACCATGGGTAAGATTCAAGTTCTTGAAACTCAATTAAGTAACATGATCGCGGCCGGTGAAGTCGTTGAACGGCCTGCTAGTGTAATTAAAGAATTGGTAGAAAATGCGATTGATGCAAATGCAACGCGCATCGAAATTACGATTGAACACGCCGGTAGAATTCTCATAGAAGTCAGAGATAACGGCGACGGCATGGATCGCGATGATATCGCCCAATCAATCCTTAGACATGCCACCAGTAAAATCAAAGATGAATATGATTTATTTCGCATCAAGACTTTGGGTTTTAGGGGGGAAGCTTTACCTTCCATCGCCAGTGTCTCTGTTTTAACCATTGAGTCTGCTACAGGTAAGGGACCTGGTTACAAACTAAAGTCAGTCGATGGCAAGGTTGATATTGTACCGATTGCGAGTCGAAAAGGAACATCGGTTAAAGTTGAAAATTTATTTTTTAATACACCAGCGCGCCTCAAGTTTTTAAAAAATGATTATATTGAAACTGCAAATATTATCGATACCATTACGCGTATTGCTTTAGGATATCCACAGATTGCATTTTCGCTTTTCATTGATGGAAAAAATAGTTTCATCACCGATGGTCGAGGCGATATTTTGCAAGTCATCACCCAAATTTTTGGTCTACAAACCGCCAAGCAACTTACCTCTTTTGTTTTCAATTCTCATGATGTAAAGGTGACCGGTTATTTAGGTTTACCAAGCTTAGCGAAGAGTCATCGCTATGCGCTTTATACTTTGGTCAATGGCCGATCCGTAACCCTTCCCAAAATTAATCAAGCTTTGTTTGAAGCGTATCGACCTTATCTACCTCCAGTACGCTATCCTTGGCTTTTCTTACATTTTGCAGTTGACCCAAGTCTCGTTGATGTAAATGTTCATCCTACCAAAAAAGAAGTACGACTATCGAAAGAAGAGCAACTAAAGGCTGCTTTAATCCCAGCGATTCGAAGCACTTTATCTTCTTTAAATTTAGCGCCTTCAGATTCAACTTTTTATCCCCAAAACCAACCCCAACCTTCACTCCAAAGCATTGCAACCAATGCTGAACTTCGAGAGCATGAATTAACGCAAGATTGGCTTCCACTTTCATTAAATGATTCAAAATCAATTCAAAAACTCACCGTGGTTGCCCAAATGCACTTAACTTATATTGTTTGTCGCGATGAACAAGGCAGTATTTATTTAATTGATCAGCATGCAGCTGACGAACGGATTCGTTATGAACAACAATTGGCATTGCTGAAAGATAAAAAATTTGCTGTTGCCCCATTAGTGCCTGTCATGATTGACATTAAACCAAGTGAGGCAAAATTATTAACTGAAGAACGAATGCAAATTCTCAACTCGATTGGCGTTGAACTCGTCCCTTTTGGTGCCAATGTTTTTAAGGTAAATACCGTGCCTACATGGGCAATTCAAGACCCACAATTATATATTGAAGATCTATTGCATCAACTGTTTGAAGATCCTTCCATTCAACCTGATAAATTAAGACTCTATGCTTTGGCATCAAAAGCTTGTAAAACGAGTATTAAAGCTCAAGACTTATTAACCTTGGATGCAATGCAAATGTTGATCAATCGTCTATTCGAATGCCAATACCCTTACACTTGTCCACATGGGCGTCCGACAATGGTTCAATTTAGCAAAAGACAACTAGAGGCGATGTTCAATCGTTCTGGTTTTTAACATGATCTATGTAATAGGTGGCCCAACAGGGTCTGGTAAAACCGCTTTAGCAGTCGCTTTAGCAGAGGCTTGGCATGCGCCCATTATTAACGCTGATGCTTTTCAAATGTATCAGGAATTCAATATTGGCACCAACAAAGATTTGCCCTTCATTAGTCAGTATAAACCTTATTTATTTGATGAAGTTTCTCCAACAGATTCTCTATCAGTTGCCTCCTATCAACAACGATTTCGCACATTGATTAAAACCCTTTTACCCAAACATCCTCGCATTATCATGGTGGGAGGAACCGGTCTATATATGAAGGCAAGTTTGTATGATTTTGAGTTTGCGCCTGAACAACCATCTCTCGATATCTCTAAATTTGAAAAGTATGATAATCGCCAACTTCATGACTATTTGGCAACGTTAGATTTACCGTCTAGCCAAAAAATTCATTACCAAAACCGCCGAAGAGTATTGCGGGCCATTGCCATTCATGAATCTACCGGTAAAACCAAAAGTGAAATCGAAAGGACTCAACTCAAAACTTTACTATTTCCCACGACTTTTGTTGGCATCCTTCCTCCCCGCGAATGGTTGTATGCCCAATTAGAAAAACGAGTAGAAAAGATGTTTAAAGAAGGTCTGGTTGAAGAAGTTAAATTCCTTGTGAAAAAATATGGCCGTCATGTTTTGGCATTTCAAGCAATCGGTTATAAGGAACTAATTCGATATTTAGATGGTGAAATCACACTTGATGACGCCATTCAACTTATTAAACAATCAACAAAACGTTATGCAAAAAGACAAATTACCTACTTTCAGCATCAATTGCCAATGCGATGGTATGGAAATTGGCAAGAAGCATTTGAGGCATTAACAAGATGATCGATTTGCAATATACCCTTGGTACCATTGTCGAGATGAAAAAACCCCATCCTTGTTTACAACGATCGACGAGGTTTATGATTGTTAAAATTGGTGCGGATATTAAAATTAAGTGTCTAGGTTGTGGGAATGTTTTGATGTTGACTCGCGATCATTTTAACCATCAAATCCGCAAAATCTTTCCAACCAACCCCTAAAGTAAAACCCTATTGATAAGGGAGATGAAATTTCAAAACTTATCATTATATTATCGATTATCAAATCAAAAGAAAAAGTATATTTTGAATCGTCTCAATTATCAGTTTCCTGATCTTGGGATGGTGGTGATTACCGGTGATTCAGGGATTGGAAAATCCTCGTTATTAAAAGTAATTGCCAAATTGATTCACCCGCAAAGGGGTAGAGTCATCCTGCCTGCATCTGCTAAGTCGATGCCGCCGGTTTATTTATCCGATCAACTCGCTTTAATTCCCCAATGGAAAGTGAGAGATTATCTTCATCAAGAAATTCAACAAGTTCAGTTTAAGGATTTGGGGTTTACGGATGAGGCACTTGATAGACCCTATCATCAATTATCGATTGGTCAACAAGTTCGTTTAAAAATTATCATTTTTTTGCACCAACCGGCTTCCGTGTATTTACTGGATGAACCTACGCATGCGCTTGACGAAGCGAATCGCAACAAACTGATTGAATTTTTGAAAATTCAAGCACAACAAAAACTAATTTTGATTGCGACCCATGATCAAAAATTAATTGAAAATTCACATATTGAATTGCAATTGCATTCATCATTTAAAACTTCTATCAAATTCCATCAAAAAAATTTAATCGCGATAACAAACTCTTTGATGAATCAAAAAAGGGATGATTTAAATATCTGGAAAAGATGGTTTCGTATTCTAGAAAAACTAAATCGCCCAACGTTAATAAGCAAGGTCTTTATGTTCGCAATTTCGATGATTCAAATTGCTATTTTTAGTTTAACCGCTTTTACTTTTCAACTTCAGGACCAAGCGACTCAATTTGATAAACAAATTCAGGAAGATCCTTGGTTAGAAGTAGTTGAAATCGAACAGACTCCCATTCATGATTCACCATTCCAATTGGTTAGAACCACTTATCCTAATCATGGAAGTTTTCAAGGGCTCTTTGAAGCGTCATTGCCTATGCACTGGCTAACGGATATATCAGCTTGGTTTCCGAAAACGATAATCATGAATCAAGTGCAAGTGACGATACGATTCGTAGACTTACCATTTGATCATCAACACTTATCTGCAGCCTGGATTTATCCTCATCTAACGTTGCCAAAAACCCTTACATTATCAACCTTATCATTACCTAATTTATCTGGTCCATTAACCTTTTCAGGTCCCATTAATCATTTATTTCAAAGAATGCCTTTAACTTGGTTTGAGCCCCCTCAATTATTGCTTTCATATTGGCAGTGGTTAAGTATTCTCACTTACCAAACCATTTGGATTGAAAATACCCCTAAGAGTTATCTAGAGGTTTACGCTAATCTGCTACCACCTTCACACGCTTTAATGTATATCCCTGACCCCATCTGTAGACTTCAACTTAAAAAGTTATCGAGTCAGAATTGGCGATTTACCACTCCCACTGAAAAAACGTACCCACTAATTACGCCATTGTTGAAACCATTGTTAAGTTTTTTTCCAATAATGATTATCATGTTGATTTTGATTTGGATCGTGTTGTGGTGGTCAAGATTACATTGGATCTATCAACGATATCATCGTCATTGGCGTTGGATGATTGCATTGCATCAATCCTTCGAAAAGATTTGGTTTCATCTCACGCTTAAAAGTGAATTCAATTCAACCCTATTACATGGTGCAACTTTATCAATCTTGGCGATTATGATGGCATCTCAACGACTGTTTGCAATGCCGTCTATATGTGTGCTTTTATTTTTGCAAATCATCATTTGGGTCGCTTTAGAAATGCTTAAGTTATTTTTGAAAAAAATATTCCATTATGCTTGAAGCGATTGCGATAGAAAAATGTTTTGGCAAAGATGTATTGTTTTCCCAATTATCATTCCAACTACCTAATCAAGGTTTGATTCTGTTAACCGGTCCAAGCGGAAGTGGAAAAACAACGTTACTAAAGATTTTACAATTAAATGAGAGTTATTCAGGACGCTTAAGATTTGATGGCATTGAACTCTCTTTGCTTAATCGTCAAGCGCAACATGATTTTCGCAGACTCTATCTTGCTTCCGTCCAACAAGAAGTTGAACTAATTCCTCACGCCACAGTTGAAGATCACTTTGAAATTATCAGGCATTTAAAAGGGGATTTTTTCAAACCTTATTTGAAAAGCTTCATTCAACAGTTTCAAATGGAGGTCAATAATAAGCAAACGATTTCTACTTTATCGCGTGGTCAGCAACAACGTTTTGCGATTTTACTTGCCTGTATGGGTCAAACGAAAATCTTATTACTTGATGAACCGACTACTGGTCTAGATTACGCGAATCGACAAAAGATTTATCAATTATTAACGATGGTGAAACAACATCAACTGATTGTGATGAGTTCTCATCAAGCACTTCATGATGGTGTGATAATAGATGGCCATCTTAACTTAGCAAAACCAGAACACCAAGAGTTTCAAATCAATCCAAAAAAGGCAAAGATGGTGCCTGTTTCATCTAGAATGAATCTTCCATTCACATGGTATTTCAAATTTCATTATCGACAACGAAAATTTCAAAAATATAGAAAACGAATTCATCTCTTTCAAACTTTTGTTTTAGCGACTATTGGGGTGATGATTTCGTTGATGGTGCTTGTTGGCAAAGAATTCATAAGAATTACCGAGACGATGATAGGAGGTCAGTACCAATATGTAAAACCTCAACTTAGCGAAGAAATTGAATTAGAATCCTCCCATTCATTCGATACGATATTCAACTCCCTTCCCTTTAGTTTTGAATTAAGAAGTTATTATGATGAATCCTATTTTGAATTTTTAAAACCATATCATCGTTTTTATATCGAACAAAATGGATTTGAAATGACATTGAAAGACATCGATTTGGGTTTGATTAATATGACAGAGAAACCACCCAGCTTGAATCCGCCTTTAAAGATAATTGATTTTAAAGAAGAAGATGTAATGCTTGGGCTGCAACATCACCATCTTAGAATGCTTTCTAAAACTTTAAATTGTTTTCCTACCTTGAACTCTATTAATGCTGTACTTTCTAACAGTCCATTAAGCATTTATCTCAAAATTCATGTCCCAGAATGGCACTATCAGGATCAAATACTTTTTACACTGAGAAGCATTGATTTAACTGATTTACCAAGATGGTATCATCCGCACATGGATTACCCTCAAAAAATCTATGAAGAACGAATGAGATTGCCAACTCGTGGTATTGAAGAGGTCTATGAATTTCAACCTTGGAGGGTTGCTAAAACCACGGTTATCAAGGTCAAAGATGACCTAGCCTTTTTGAAACTATGGCAGGATGATTATCGTTGGCAAACCTATCATCTACAACGGCATCCATTATTAGGTTGGCAAATTTACAAATCGCGAGTTCCAAGAAGAGGATTTTACGATTTTCATTTAAGGGAAAAAACTTTTCATTATCATTCCCAATTTGGGTATCATTACTATCCTGATCAAAAATTAAGTGGGTTTGCACAACCGTTATTTTTTAACCCTACCCTTCAAGGAAATCATGCATATTTAGAAACTATAAAGCAATTAGAGGAACCGTTTGATTGGCTAAATGTAATTCCCCCACCTCAAACTACGATTGGTTATTTACTTGCAAATCCTGGCACAAGCGTGAAACTTAAAACTGATCTCAATGATCAATCCTTGGCGATAGACGAAGTGATTGTATCAAAGCAATTAATGACCAGGTGGAATCTTCAAGTTGGCGATTTTATTTATATAGATCATGGCATTTTTCCTACTTTAAATGAAAATGGTCATCTTAGTGAGATGAAGCAATCTATGCTCAAAATTGTTGGCACAAGAGAGATGGATGGTCATTGGCTCTTTCACTACCCTCATTGGCTATCCCATTGGTTAATGATTCACGCTGGGGTACCGAGTTACCTACTCGAGCCAGAAGCTTTGATATTCTATGAACAGATATCGATTCCAGAAGGGTTTGAGTCCATCAATCCCCTCAAGCAGGTTCAAGATTCAATAAACGATATTTTGCAAACCATGGTTTTCATACTTGGAATATGGTGCTTATTTGTTGGCTTTCCTTTATTAGTGTTATTTTTTTATTATTCTATTCAATCCTTTATTTCTGATCAAAAACCTTTAAAAACCCTCAAAGCTTTTGGCGCACCTTGGTTATTCATCAACCATTGGTATGTTACAAAATTTATCTTATCAGCAAGCGAAGTTGTCGCTCCTACACTCTGGATGATGACCCTATTGGATTTACTTCTAAAACATTGGTTAGGTCAATACTTTTATCTATCCTTGGCATATGAATTTCCTTGGGAATCTCTCACCATTTTTATGATATTTTCAACCAGTTTTTACCTAGTTTCAACTCACCTACAAATGTGGGTTCTAAAAACAAATTTACAAATTAATTAACATTTCTCTATCTTTTTAATTTAGTTATGGTATTATCTTTTGCGTAGCAGCAAAATGTTAGCTTCTACTAATACTAATTGAAAGGTTTAGGTTTTCGATGAAAGGCTCAGTCAAGATGTTCAACAAAGAAAAAGGCTACGGCTTCATTCGCACTGAAGACGGAAAAGATGTCTTTTTCCATCATTCTTCGATTCTTATGGACGGTTACAAAACCGCCGAAACTGGGGAACCAGTGGAATTCGAAGTTGAAGCTTCCGATCGTGGTCCACGCGCCAAAAATATTAAAAAGTTACCTCGGTAATTTTTGATAAATTAGTGCTAAGACAAAAGTCGCCTTAGGGCGACTTTTTTATTTCTTTCATTCGCTATTTCCTTTATAATGATTGAGGTCAATATGGGATTAAAAGCTGGTATCGTGGGGTTACCCAACGTTGGTAAATCCACACTATTTAATGCAATTACAAATGCTTCGGTTGAAGCGGCTAATTATCCTTTTGCGACAATCAATCCCAATACAGGTGTCGTGGCGGTTCAAGATTCGCGTTTGGAATTTTTAACCTCCCTCTTTAAACCTAAAAAAACAATTGAGGCGACCGTTGAGTTTGTTGATATTGCAGGTCTCGTCAAAGGTGCGGCAAAGGGTGAAGGTCTTGGCAATCAGTTTCTAGCCGCGATTCGCGAAGCAGATGCCATCGTTCAGGTTGTGCGGTGTTTTGATTCGGCTGAAATTATTCATGTTGAAAATTCAGTCAATCCTGAAAGAGACATGGACATCATTAATTTAGAATTAATTCTAGCCGATTTAGATGCCATTCAAAGGCGTTTAGATAAAGTAAATTCAAAAGCAAGAGGCAATGATAAACAAGCTATCGCAGAATTGGCAATGCTCCAAGTTTTAAAACCCCAATTGATGAATGGCATTCCTGCTCGCTTGGCTACGCTTACAATTGAACAAAGATTGCTGCTCAATCAAGAATATCAATTACTGACCAACAAACCAATTTTGTATGTGGCAAACATTGCCGAAGATGGTTATGGTCAATTATCTGGTAATCATTATTATCAACAAGTGTTAAAACGGGCCACAAAAGAAGGAGCACAGGTCGTGGCGATTTCTTGTGAAATTGAGTCGCAAATTTCTAAATTACCTGAAGCAGAAAAAAAAGAGTTTTTGACGTCGCTTGGGATTGCTGAGCCAGGTTTAAATCCTTTGGTGAGAGCGACCTATCGATTATTAAATTTAGCAACCTATTTCACCGTAGGTGAAGATGAATGTCGAGCCTGGACGTTCCAACAAGGAATGACTGCGCCTCAAGCTGCCGGTGTGATTCATACTGATTTTGAAAAAGGATTCATTAAAGCTGAAGTTTACCATTATGATGATATTTACAAACTTAAATCCGAAATTGCGGTAAAAGAAGCAGGAAAATTAAGAATGGAAGGAAAGGAATATATCGTGAAAGATGGCGACATCATCTTTTTCCGATTTAACGTATAACTATGCTTGATCCAAAGAAAATTCGTGTTCGTTATGCACCATCACCCACTGGCTTTTTACATATTGGCGGGGCTCGCAGTGCATTGTTTAACTACTTATTTGCAAAAAAGCATCAAGGGCAATTTATTATTCGCATTGAAGACACTGACATTGAACGAAACGTCGAAGGTGGCGAAGTCAGTCAAATACGCGATCTTAAATGGCTAGGCATTATCCCAGATGAATCGCCGCTTGAACCCAATCCAAAATATGCTCCTTATCGGCAAATGGAAAGATTAAACACCTATCAAAAGTACGCTCAACAATTAGTGAAACAAGGTCATGCATACGAATGTTTTTGCTCTGAAGAAGAATTAGAACGTTCTCGAGAAGAGCAACTTGCTAGAGGTATCGCTGCTCCTCAATACAATCGTCGCTGTCTTCACTTATCAATTGCAGAAAAAAATAATTTTATCGCTCAAGGGAGAAAACCAGTCATCCGCATCAAACTCGAAGACCATTTAACGATTGCTTTTGAAGATATGGTAAGAGGACCAGTCTCATTCAATAATGATGATATTGGCGATTGGGTACTGATCAAATCAAACGGAATTCCTACGTATAACTTTGCTGTCGTTATCGATGATTATTTAATGGATATAACGCATGTTTTTCGTGGTGAAGAACATCTCTCGAATACCCCAAAACAAATCCAAGTTTATCGCTATTTACAATTTCCAATGCCTCAATTTGGTCATATGACAATTATTGTCAATGAACATGGTAAGAAACTGTCAAAACGTGATGCTTCGATTGTTCAATTTATGTCTCAATACCGAGATATGGGATATTTACCGGAAGCAATTTTTAATTTCATTTTATTGTTAGGTTGGTCTCCAGAAGGAACCCAAGAAATTTTTACCAAAGCGCAAGCGATTGCCGCTTTCGATGCCAAACGCCTATCTTCGTCTCCATCCATGTTTGATCCACAAAAAATGAATTGGTTAAACAACCATTATCTTAAACAAATGCCTGAAGATGCTTATTGGCATTTTATTTCTCCATTTATTCAAAAGGTACCTGGTATTGATCAATTAAAAGAACAATCAGTTATCCAATTAGCTAAAACCTTCAAGGACCAACTTGCGTATGGCCTACAAATCGTTGATTTAGTCAAACCAATTCTGCAACCAACTTTTAATTTTGATGATGAAGCTACTTCGCTTTTGCAAAGTCAAGATGGGAAAAAAGCACTCGCATTATTTATTCAAAAATTTAGTCAACTTCAAGATATACAAGGGCCAAATATTAAAGAAATATTTAAAGCAATTCAAGCAGAAACAGGTTTAAAAGGTAAACCATTATTCATGCCTGTAAGATTGAAATTAACCGGTCAATTACATGGTGCAGAATTAGCCAATATCATCCCCATTCTTGGAAAAGAATTAACACTAAAACGGTTACAAGCATGATTGCCATTGAATCTCATCTTAAAAATCTATTGCAGAAAGCTTTAATCCAATTTGGATTGAAGGTTTCAGTTGAAGACATCGTGATTGAAAAAACCAAAGATCCTAAATTTGGTGATTATGCTACGAATGTTTGTCTTAAATTTGCAAAAAATCTTACTTTAAAACCAATAGATTTAGCGAATCAATTAGTCGCGTCATTAAGCGATTCCAATCTCCAAAAAGTGGAAGTAGCAGGTCCTGGTTTCTTAAATTTTTTCCTTAAAACAGAAACCTTAACTGCCGTGATTGAAGAGATACTTCGTTTGCATGACGAATTTGGTAAGAGCCAATTTGGGCAAGGTAAGCGTATCAACTTGGAATTTGTTTCTGCAAATCCCACGGGGCCCATGCATGTTGCCCATGCCCGTGCCGCGGCGCTTGGCGATGTGATTGCAACTTTACTCAACAATATTGGGTATAAGGTGACGCGAGAGTTCTATGTTAATGATGCCGGTGGACAAATTCGAAATTTAGCCCTATCCATTTTCATGAGGTATCGTGAGTTGATTGGAGAAAAGGTCACGTTACCTGAAGATGGATATTTTGGTAAGGATATTATTGAAATTGCCAAAGAAATACGCCAACAATATGGTGATAAAATTACCACTTTCGACGAAAACTTCTTTAAAAAAATCGGGGTTGAAAAGCAATTAAAACGTATTCAAGAAGACCTCATTTTGATGGGAGTTCGCTTTGATGTCTATCGCTCAGAACAAGATGTAAGAAATGAAGGTCATATTCAAAAAACGCTTCAAAAATTAACTCCATTTTTATACCAAGACCAAGGGGCCACGTATTTAAAAACAACTGCATTTGGTGATGATAAGGATAGAGTCCTTATTAAAAGCGATGGACAATACACCTATTTTTTACCTGATATTGCTTACCATCAAGACAAATTATCCAGAAACCAAGATCAATTAATCGATATCCTTGGTCCAGACCACCATGGTTATATTGCGAGAATGAAAGCGGCACTGGCGATGTTGGGTTATCCAACCAATGCACTCGAAATTTTGGTTATGCAATTAGTAACGCTCACTGAAAATGGTGTTGAAGTGAAGATGAGTAAACGCACTGGTAAAGGCATTACCATGCGTGAACTGATTGAAGAAGTCGGAAAAGATGCAGCGCGATATTTTATTGCTGCTAGATCCTATCACAACCCGCTTGAGTTTGATTTAGACCTTGCCAAAACCAAAAGTAATATCAATCCGCTTTACTATGCCCAATATGCTCATGCAAGATTACAGTCCCTATTAGAAGGTGGTAAAGATCTTGGTATTGATTCCGCTGGAAACGGTCTTGATACGAATGAAGAGTTAGATTTATTAAAGCACCTTCGGCTATTCCCACAGGCTGTCATGCAAGCTGCCCAAGCTAGAGAACCGAGTATGATTGCACAATATATACAACAACTTGCAAGTTATACCCATAGTTTCTATACTATAAGGCGGGTTATCGACCGTGACCAACCCAAACTATCTGCCGCAAGACTGGCACTTGTGAAAGCAAGTGCACAGGTTTTAAAAAATAGTTTGGCTATCTTCGGGATTAACGCGCTGAATAAAATGTAAATAAAAGGAGCATCTTATGCCAAAATCAATGCTAGAACTTGCCCACGAATTTATTGTTGCAAAAAAGAAGGCTGTGACCTTTAAAGATATTTGGGCTTATGTTCAAAAACAAACGGATGAAAAAGATACCTTACAGTTAGGTCGATTTTATAAGTTACTGACCTTAGATGGTCGCTTTGTTGCTCTTGGAAGCAATAAATGGGACTTAAAAGCGCGATATACTTTTAAAGAGTTGTATGATGATGCTAGAGGGGTGTTTAGAGAAGTTGAAGGTGCCGAAGAAGGTGGAGAAGAAGCAGAAGCGGATCCCTTTGATGAGGATGATGAGGCTGACGATGCTGAAGATGATGACAAACCCAAGAAACGTAAATCAGACGACGAAGATTAAAAATTAAAAAGAAAGAAGGAAAAACGTATGCCACTAGTCAGTATGAAAGAAATGCTCATCAGAGCTTACAAAGAAAAGTATGCCGTGGCGCAATTTAATATTAATAACCTAGAATGGACCCTTGCCATTTTGGATGAATGCCAAGCGCTTAAAGCCCCAGTTATCCTTGGGGTTTCAAGTGGTGCTGCAAAATACATGGGCGGATTTAACACCGTCATGGGCATGGTGAATGGATTACTCAAAGATAAGAAATACACCATACCGATTGCGGTGCATTTAGATCATGGTGAAACCGTTGAAATTTGCAAGCAAGCAATCGATGCTGGTTTTACTTCCGTGATGATTGATGCCTCACATCATCCATTAGAAGAAAATATTAAAATGACTAAAGAAGTCGTGAAGTATGCCCATAGTAAAACTCCTTTAGTTTCTGTTGAAGCGGAATTAGGTCGCGTTGGTGGTCAAGAAGACCATGTTGTTGCCGAAACTTATTATGCGATTCCTGCTGAATGCGTCAAATTGGTTAAAGAAACAGGCATCGATTGCCTTGCTCCAGCGCTAGGTTCCGTCCATGGTCCTTATGAAGGTGAACCAAAATTAGGTTTCAAGGAAATGGCAGAAATTCATAAATTAACCAATATGCCTTTAGTTTTACATGGTGGTTCAGGCATTCCTGACTTTCAATTAAGAATGGCCATCGAACGTGGCACTGCCAAAATCAACGTCAATACTGAAAATCAAATGGAATGGACGAAGATTGTTCGTGAAGTCTTAGCCAAGGATCCCAAAGTTTATGACCCAAGAAAAATTATTGGGCCAGGAAAAGAAGGAATTCGCAAAGTTGTGAAAGCCAAATATGAAGTCTTTGGCTGTATTGGTAAAGCTGCCTAATCCTATCTTCATTAAACCCATTCGACAGTGAATGGGTTTTTTATTTCTCAACGTCAAGGATTAGGATAAAATAAAAACATGGTAAAACGTTTTGTAGAAGATGCTTACCAAGCAGCATTACGGGCTTCAAAAGAGATCCTTTCGATTTATCAAACTAATTTTACTTTTGAAAATAAAATAGATGATTCTCCCGTAACAATTGCGGATCAAAAAGCGGATGCAATCATTCGCCAATACCTTCAAGCAAAATATCCAGCTTTTGGTTTTCTTACCGAAGAATCATCCGATGATTTATCACGGTTAAAAAAAGACTATGTTTGGGTGGTTGATCCGATTGATGGGACGAAAGATTTTATTGCAAAAAACGATGAATTTACGATCAATATTGCCTTAGTTCATCAACAAAAAGTAATCATGGGATTAATTCACATACCCGCGAAACAGGATACTTATTTTGCTTTAAAAGAAGCAGGTAGTTTTCATCGCATCCACGGTAAAGATCAACGAATATTTGTCAATCAAAAAACCGAGAAACTTACTGTTTTAACTTCCCGATTTCATTTACAACCCATAGAAAAATCACTCATTGAAAAGTACCAAGTTCTTGGTAAATTTTCAAAAGTAGAAACCTTTGGAAGTGCCATCAAAGCCTGTCGAATCGCTGAAGGCTTGGCGGAGGTTTCATATCGTTTGTCTCCAGGAACCAAAGAATGGGATACCGCTGCTTCCGATTTAATTGTCACGGAGGCTGGGGGTTTTTTTGTGAAACCTAACCAAGAAATTTACACTTATAATCGAAAAGATGTTCGCAATCTTGACGGTTACATCATTCTTAATCGATTGGAAAATTTATATTTATGAAATTTAAAGTTCATGCAATCGTGGTATTTTTTACGCTGGTAAGTTGCACCGGTCAATTTCCATCTTTTTTAGATTCATCTTCCACAATCACTTCTTTTCCATCCAGCGAATTAGATATTTCTAATGGATCAATTGAAAGTAGTACTCTCTTAACCTCTATTTCTGCAAGTTCAAGTCCGATTATCACAATAGATATTTATAACTTGAATGATTTTCATGGGGCAGTCGAACATAATCCCAGTAACAAAGAAATAGGAATTAATCGTTTATCTAATTATTTTAAAACTCAACTTGCTTCTAATCCCAATAGTATTTTTTTATCCAGTGGAGATATGTGGCAAGGCAGTGCTGATAGTAATATTACGCGTGGTCGACTGGTGGTAGATGCGATGAATCATCTTCAGTTTTCTGCGATGGCGATAGGTAATCATGAATTTGATTGGACTGACAGTTACATAATTCAAAATCAATTGCGTTCAAACTTTCCTTTATTAGGGATTAATATCTTCGAAAAACAAACTCAGCAACGGGCCAGTTTTGCCGATGCCTCGATTCTGATTGAGAGAAGTGGCATTCAAATTGGTATTATTGGTACGATTGGTGCTTCTTTAGAAAGCACGATTCTAACGAGTGCAGTGATGAATTATGAGTTTGTTCCGTACACGAACCTAGTTCAAGAAGAAAGTGAACGATTGAGAGAATTGGGTGCTGATTTAATTATTTTACTGAATCATGATGGCAATGTTGAGTCTGGCGTGATGCCCTATATTGATGGCGTTTTTAATGGCCATACGCATCGCCGAGAAGTGTTTCACATTGATGGTAAACCCGTGTATCAAGGTCAAGCTTATGGTCAAGCGATTAGTCATATGCGATTTGTCTTTAACACCGTGAATATGGTTCCGAGTTTTTCCCAAAACCAATCAGGTGTTTATACGTATGATAACTTGGTAAGTCAAAATCGATTTCCCACTGAAGATCCTGAAATGAAAGCGATATATGACGCCTATTTAACCAATGAAATTAATGCGATAAAGAATGAAGAAATCGGGATTGCTGAAGGGGCTTTCTCACGGAATAATCTTGGCCAACTTGCTGTTGAAGAAATGCTGGAATATGGCCATTCGGTAAAACCGGAGGTTGTTGCAAGTTTTCATAATACCGGTGGTGTCCGAGCCAGTATTGATGATGGGGCTGTTACCTATGGCGAATTATATAAAGCCTTTCCCTTTGATAATGAATTAATGATTGTCCAAGTCACTGGTGAGCAATTGTCTTGGTGGTTGTCTGAAAGTCTATATAAACGAACCATTCCTAATTTAGCACCAGTCAACACCCAAAACTATTGGATCATTTCTATTAATTATTTAACAGAAAAACATTTAGAATCGTCTCAATATCCTCACGACCTTTCCTCAGCGCTCAATACCCATCAATTTATTCGTGAGCAATTAAAAACCCGGTGGCAATATGAAGGTACCATCCGGGCGATTGATTACAATTAATAAACGTTTTTACTTTGTTTGCAAATGAATGGGAAGGCCTTGGGGTTTTTCGCTTGCTAACTTAACCGCGAGAATACCAGGAACCTCTTCCATCAAAATCACTTCTAATCCACCTGATAAAGTAGAGTCGATAAGACCACAAGAAGAACAGGCACCCTCCATTCTTAAATAAACAATGCCATCAATAAAGGAATCAAATTCAACATTGCCACCATCGCGAATGATGAAGGGGCGAACTTTATCTAATGCTTCTTCAATTTGTTGTTCAATAGTCATGTGAATATGATATCGATTATTTTACTCCGTAGCAATCAATAAGACTACCAATAAAAAAACCATCGTCTTCAACGATGGTTTGGTGCCCGGGGACGGACTTGAACCGTCATGGTGTCGCCACCGCAGGATTTTAAGTCCTGTGCGTCTACCAATTTCGCCACCTGGGCAAGGCATGGTCTCCCGCGAAGGAATTGAACCTTCGACCCCTTGCTTAAAAGGCAAGTGCTCTAACCGACTGAGCTAGCGGGAGTCTTTTGGCTGGGGTACCTGGGATCGAACCAGGGAATGATAGAGTCAAAGTCTATTGCCTTACCACTTGGCTATACCCCAAACAACGAATGGTGGAGGCTGGTGGATTCGAACCACCGAACCCGAGGGAACTGATTTACAGTCAGCTGCGTTTGGCCGCTTCGCTAAGCCTCCATCGGTGTGCTCACACTGGTAGAACATGGTGGATGTTGAGGGGTTCGAACCCCCGACCTCCGCCGTGTAAAGGCGATGCTCTCCCAACTGAGCTAAACATCCCTTGGGCCTACGCGTGCTTACTTAATATATCAAAAGGCGTTTTTTTAGTCAATGAATTAACCTAGAAAAGTCTAGGACTTAATAACCTTTTTTGCCGAGCAATTTGAACATATTTCGTTTGTAAATTTCCACCCCTGGTTGGTTAAATGGATTGATACCTAATAGATAACCAGAATAAGCTACGGTTTTCATAAAGAAGTAGAGCAAATGCCCAAGATGATGAGCATCCATTTGATCAAGCGTAATTAGAATGACCGGTACCTGACCTTCTTCTACGTGGGCTTGAAGCGTACCTAAATATGCTTTTTCATTGACGAATGATAAAGGCCGACCTGCTAAATAATTTAAACCATCTGCATCATTCACGCTTAGTGGCACGGTTAAATCGTAGGTTGGTTTTTTAACATAAAGCACGGTTTCAAATAAAATTGGGGATCCATCTTGAATAAATTGCCCGACACTATGTAAATCAGTGCTAAATGAGACTGACCCAGGTAAGAGCCCTTTATTTTCCTTACCTTCGGATTCGGCAAAAAGTTGTTTTAACCATTCTGCAATCATCGCAAATTGCGGTTCATACGTTACAAACATTTCCACGGCTTTATCTTGATAGAGTTGGTGGCGAGCAATGGCATATTGGATAGCTGGATTTGCCTCAATTTGACTATTGCTATAAAGTACCATTGCCTCTTTTGCACCAGCCATCAAGGCCACAATATCAATGCCGGATGCGGCGATTGGTAGTAAGCCAACTGCGGTAAGCACAGAATATCGGCCACCGATATCATCTGGTAAATTAAAGCTAACATATCCTTCTTGTTTAACTAGTGCCCTTAGCGCCCCTTTTTCTTTATCAGTGGTGGCGAAAATTGCTTTTCTTGCCTCGGTAACACCAACTTTTTTTTCTAATAAATCTTTTAATAGTCTAAACGCAATCGACGTTTCAGTGGTCGTTCCTGATTTTGAAATCACATTAATCGCAAAGGTTTTTGTCGCTAAATAATTTAAAACTTGCTGGGTATATGTTGGAGAAAAAGTTTGCCCCAAATATATCACTTCTAATGATTTGTCTTTATTCGGCATTAATCCTTGAATCGCATCAATTACGGCTCTGGCACCCAAATAGGAGCCACCGATGCCACACACGACTAAAACTTGAAAATTATCCCGAATATATTTAGCGGTCTTTTGGATTAAGGAAAATTCCTCTTTATCAAATTGCTTCGGCCATTGATCCCAACCTAAAAAGTCTCCACCAGGTCCTTTTTTGGTGGCAATTAAATCGGTGATTCGATTAATCCGATCTTGATAATCCTTTAATGAACCTTTCAATTTCGTGTGCGTTAAGTTAAGTGCCAGCATATGCTAGTCCTCCAATTTCTTTTTTTGTTGCGCAATCCAAGTTGGCAGCATGGTTTTTAAGGGGGTAAAATCAATTTCATGTGGAGGAACTTTAAACCAAAAAGGATGAGCTTTATCAACTAATTCATCTTTCTTAATCAAACGTTTAATCGATAATTTTAAGTGGTGGGTTACCGGATCAACCGCTAAGACTTTGACTCTCACATATTCCCCAACAATTAAAAAGCTTTCAATTCTTTTTACATAATCATCGGAAATTTCTGAGATATGAATTAAGCCTTTTTGCCCATTCGGAAAACCGATAAATGCCCCGTAAGGTTGAATATCAATTACTTTGCCAACGATAATTTCGTCAATTTGATAACTACTTTGATTCATGATTAAATCAACTTTTCTAAAAGTAATAGGTCATCTTCACTGACGACTTTAAAGTTGAGCCGACTTCCGGTCACGACATGGACTTTTTTACCCATTAAAAATAATAAACTCGCATCATCAATCGCTGTTTTGATTTTTAGCTTACGGGCATACTCATGGGCATCGAAGATGGTTTCAAATTCAAATGCTTGCGGCGTTTGCGATAAATAAATATCATTCTTTCCAAGATAATTGTTTAATGTGGCCTTATCGTCCACCACGAACAAGGAATCATTAATTTGTCTGGCAAGTGTCATCGCCGGATAATGCTTTAATTTAGCAATGAGGGTATCAATCAATAACTCACTAATCATGGGCCTTGCTACGTCATGAATTAAGACAAAATCTGGTTTAATATGGAATTTAGCATATTGTAATGCTAAATAAGATGATTCCTGTCTGGTTTTACCCCCAGCAATCACATGAATCGTTTTGAGTTTAGCATAAGATTTAACCTCGTCTTGTACTTGCGTGATAAATTGATCATTCACCACTAAGACGACTTGATCCACTTTTTTGTGTTTTACAAAAGTATCAAGTGAAAATTGATAAAGTTTCTTTTTGCCTAGTTTTAAAAATTGTTTCGGTGTCACTCTTGATTTAAGACGTAAACTTTCTCCAGCAGCCAATAAAATACCAATGACCATTATTTTTTAACTTCCTTTAATGCAAGTAATTCACTAATTGCCATTTGTTGAATATTAAGTTTCACAACTTTTTCTAATAAAGAATTTGCAGAATAATCGGCTTCACAGACAAAATTGACACGCTCATCTTGAATTAACGTTTTGGCTTTTTCAACATGACCTTTTGAATAGACGGCGATGGATTTGCCACCATGTTCTTTGGCCATTAACATTGCTGGGACATCCGTTAAACCATCTCCGATGTAGATAAGATTTCGGTATTTAATTCTTTTTTCTTTGGTTCTTTCATTCACTTTATCATCTTCAGATTGATTTAAAATGCCTTTGGCAATTCTAAAGAAGTATTGGGTTTTCATCGTATAATTGATCGCAATTTTGGGCCAAATTGCTTCTTTGGTTTCTTGAGAAAATAAGAATTCACAACCAAATATTTTCGTAAATTCCTTGGCAATTTTGGTGCCCTCGATAATTTCTTTAGTCCCCGAGGTAATAATATAATGCTCAACTTCTACTCCTTGGTTTTCTGCAAAGAGTCTAATCCGCTTAAACCAAGTTTCTAATCCTGGAAAAAATCTAACAGATGCCCCTAGTGAATACAAATATTCTTTCGTTAATTTGATGCCTCTTTTTTTACTTTCCTCTATCATCATGTACATATAAGAGAGAATTTTTTCCATGCCCGATTGAATTGAATTTTGGTTAGTTTTTTCCCAAAATTCCTCAGTTTTCATCCCTAAAGAGGGGATAAAACTAAAATTTTGAAGATCTTCGATTGCTAAAGTTCGATCAAAGTCATAAATGATTCCAATAATTGGTTTTTTCATACTGATATTTTAGCATAATGCGTTAAAAAAGAGTTTAAATTGCCCAATAATCCATATTTATTAAGGTAATGTTCATTTTTAATTCATAGGGTTATGAGCTCATAAAAGCGCTTTATGTTATAATTTTGGCGTAATGGAATCCCTAGAAATTCTCGTCCTAGTAGCGATTGTAATCCTTGGAATATACATTCTTTTATCGATATTTTTTTCTTTTCAAATGAGAAGTTTTTACCTACAACTTTCGAAAAGAAAAGACGCAATTGATGTGCTTACAGCTCAAAAATACGATTTATTAAGAATGATTGGTAAATTATTCGTACGCCACCAAATTGATGTTCCTCAAGAATTTATTCTTTCTAAAAGACCACGTTTTGAGGATACACTTCAAAATATTAAAGATACTGAAAGAACGATCGTTAAAAGCTTTTTGGTTCAAACTGCTCAAGCGCTTTTTTATTATGGTGAACAAAATCAAGCTTTATCTGTTAACCCAGAGTACGTTTCTCTAAAAAAATCACTAGCGGAAGTCGATGAATTGTTTCGAAAACAAGTTGCCATCTATAATGCCCTGGCAACCAACTATAACTGGTGGCAGAATTTTGCTTTGTTTCGTTGGGTTTCAATCTTATTTAGACATCAAATTAAAGAATTAATTTCATAAAAAGAGGAATTGAATATGAAAAAACCTGTAATTCTAGTCATCATGGATGGTTATGGTATTCGTAAAGAAACCTACGGCAATGCGATTGCGAAAGCAAAGAAACCCAATTTAGATCGGTATTTTTCAAAGTATCCATACACACAAATTCAAGCGTCAGGTTTGGATGTTGGTTTACCAGAAGGTCAAATGGGTAACTCTGAAGTTGGCCATCTCAATATCGGTGCTGGTCGAATCGTTTACCAGTCCTTAACCTTAATTGATCAAGCAATTAAAGATGGAACTTTTTTCCAAAATTCAAAGTATTTGGCAGCCATGCAATATGCAAAGTCCAAAAACAAAAAATTACACATTATCGGATTAGTTTCCGATGGTGGAGTTCATTCCCATTTATCTCACCTTCAAGCCATCATTAAAATGGCAGCAAAACAAGAAGTTCGTCAGGTTTTTTTCCATGCATTGATGGATGGTCGTGATGTTGCGCCTCAGCTTGGTGAAAGTTATATCCACACACTTGTTGCAACCATGAACGAATACAAAACCGGTCAACTTGCATCAATTGGCGGTCGATATTATGCCATGGATCGTGATAAAAACTTAAATCGAGTGGCAAAGGCTTACGATGTGATGGTGGAACGTCGCGGTCTTAGTTTTAAAGATTATCGGCAATATTTTAAAGAACAATATGTAAATTTACCAAAGGAAGGAAAAGATCCCAGTGATGAATTTTTAATTCCTGCCTTTGCAGAAAACGTTCAAGGAAAGATTGAAGATGGAGATGCAGTCATTTTCATGAACTTTAGACCTGACCGCGCCATTCAATTTTGCACGCTCTTAACCAATCCAAATTTTTATGCCAACCCCCCCATTAAAGATGGTAAACCAGCTTGGATAGCCTATCAGCCCAATAAAATCCTTCAAAATATTATGTTAGTTCAAACGATGAAATACGCCGATTCTGTAAAGGGTGACATTGCCTTTAAATTGCCAAATTTAGACAATACACTCGGTCCTTGGTTAGCGAAACATGGTCTATCCCAATTAAGAATCGCTGAAACAGAAAAGTATCCTCATGTAACTTTCTTTTTTGACGGCACCATTAATTACGATGGTGTAGAAAAACCTGAATTACCTAAATCAAGAAGAGTGTTGATTAACTCCCCCAAGGTTGCAACGTATGATCTCCAACCGGAAATGAGTGCCTACCAAGTTCGTGATGCATTAATTAAAGAGCTAAATAAAGGCGATCTTGATGTCGTTATCATCAATTATGCAAATTGCGATATGGTGGGACATACTGCCGTGGAAAAAGCAGTTGTTAAATCAGTTGAAGTCGTTGATGAATGTGTTGGATCTATTATTGATTGGTGTGATAAAAATGGTGGTAAACTCATTGTCACCGCAGACCATGGTAATGCCGATCAAATTTTAACGGATGATGGCAAGCCACATACCGCTCACACCACTAATTTGGTGCCTGTTTGTATCAACATACCTGGGCTTCGTTTAATGCCTAAAGGTGGCAAGTTAGGTAACTTAGCGCCGACAATCCTAGATTTACTAGGAATAGAAAAACCTATTGAAATGACTGAAAAAAGTCTTATTATTAAGTAAACCTATTTTCATGGAGGTAATCAAATGAAAAAAGCACTTAAATTTAGCGAATATCCATTACATTTACCTAAATTTCCAAAGATTGAAAAGAAATTTAACGTTTTAATTGCGGAATTTGAATCGGCACCGAATGCCAACGTCCAACGTCGGATTATGAATAAAATTGGGAAGTTTTTTGATGAAGTTCAGACCGATTTCACCATTATTACAACCCGCCATTCGATTGATACCCGTGATGAAACCTATAAAAAAGCAAATGACTTAGTGAATGAAGTGGGACCGATGGTTCAGGGTTTAGGTAATCGTTATTCAAAAGCAGTACTAGCTAGCAAACATCGAATCGAATTAGAAAAATTAGTAGGGTCTTTTTTATTTAAAAAACTCGAACTTGCTGCTAAAACTTTTGATCAAAAAATTCTCCAAGACTTACAAGAAGAAAACAAATTAACTACTGAATATGATGCCTTGATGGCGAGTGCGCAAATCCCATTCGATGGCGGAACTTATAACCTTTCACAAATGGGAAAGTTTGCCGTTAGTAAAGATCGCGATGTCCGTAAACGAGCGAGCAAGGCTGTTGAAAACTGGATGGCTGAAAAAGAACAACCACTCGCGGATATTTACAGTAAATTAGTCACGTTAAGACATGGCATGGCTAAAAAATTAGGATACGCTTCCTTCACGCAAATGGCATATGATCGTATGGGTAGAACGGATTACGGCCCTAAAGAAGTTAAATCATATCGTGACCAAATTCTTGAATCTGTGGTGCCATTATCAAATAAATTAGTGAGACAACAAATTAAACGTATCGATGTACCAGCACCTAAATTTTATGATTTAGCAATTCAATTTAAGGATGGCAACGCCACACCGAAAGGCGATAAGAATTACTTAGTGAATGCTGCTTTAAAAATGTATAGCAAAATGGGCCAAGAAATTGGTGAATTTTTCCAAGCAATGGTTAATCAAGAATTGTTAGACTTAGAAGCTAAACCAGGTAAACGTGGTGGTGGTTATATGACCTTCTTCCCACGATATCAAATGCCATTTGTATTTTCTAATTTTAATGGCACTGCTGGTGACGTCGATGTTCTAACCCATGAAATTGGGCACGCTTTCCAAGGTTACATGTCGCGAAAAATTAAACCAGTGGAATATCGCGATCCAACGATGGAAGAGGCAGAAATTCATTCTATGTCAATGGAATTTTTTGCGACGCCTTATATGGAGTCATTCTTCAAAGAGGACAAGGATAAATACTTATTTGGCCATCTAGAGGGCGCGATTAATTTCTTACCCTATGGCGTGACCGTTGATGAATTCCAACATTGGGTATATGACAATCCCAATGCCTCACATGAGCAACGTTGTGCCAAATGGCGAGAAATTGAAATCAAATATACCCCTTATAAAAAATATACTGGTTTTCCACTTTATGAAAAAGGCACAAGATGGATGCGTCAATCGCATATTTACGGATCACCATTTTATTACATTGACTATACTTTAGCCCAAGTGATTGCCTTACAGTTCTTAGGATTAATGAAGAAAAATCATGAAAAAGCATGGAAGAAGTATGTCAAAGTATGTTCTTTAGGTGGTAAATATCCATTTACGCAGCTACTCGAAAAGGCAAAGTTAAAAAATCCATTTTTGGATGGGACCATTAAGAAAACCTTTAGACCAGTCAAGAAGTTACTCAAAGTTTACGGCGAACCCTTTAAAGCTTAAAGGCTAACTCAAAAAACTTAAGGTTAATTCCTTAAGTTTTTTTTATTTTTG
This sequence comes from uncultured Caryophanales bacterium, assembly GCA_903845135.1. Lineage (GTDB taxonomy): Bacteria > Bacillota_I > Bacilli_A > RFN20 > CAG-826 > UBA970. The sequence goes on along the minus strand of CAIMWL010000002.1, from coordinate 9,681 downwards.
CTTATCAAAAATCACATTCTATTGTCAAGAAAATCATTTATTTTTTTCGCAATAAAATCTCTTTACAAATCAATCTCTATGGTATGATAAATGCATAACTATTTGTTAAATTTGGAGGCTCATGCATGGAAGTTAGATTGGAAAACTTAACCAAGGTTTTTGAAAGTAAAAATGCTGCGCGAACGATTGCTGTTAATCAATTCAATTTTACGATACCGGATGGTAAGCTAGTCGGACTTTTGGGACCTTCGGGTTGTGGCAAATCCACTACTTTATATATGATTTCTGGATTGTTATATCCCACCCACGGTAGGATTTTCTTCGGTGATGAAGATGTTACTGAACTATCCCCAGAACAAAGAGGCATTGGTTTGGTGTTTCAAAACTATGCCTTGTATCCGCATATGACAGTCAAAAAAAATATTTTATTTCCTTTGGAAAACATGAATCTAAAAAAGAAGGCAATTGAGGATGCAATCAAATCAGCGCATTTATCGATCCTACCAAAAGAAGCCAAAAGGTATTATCAATTTGTCAAAGAAAGCACCAGTTTAAAAAACAAATATAAACGCTTAGAAAGTGAAGCAAAAGCGGTCTATCAATCCAAGGTGATTGATCTTTCCAAAATTAAACAAAACCAAGAAAAAAACACAAAATCCCTTGCGAGTTTACGCCAATCATTTCAAGATCAGTTAAAGCAATTTAAACTTAGTTTTGAAAAAGAATTGCAAAAAATAAGTCCGGAAAATTTACAAACGATGGTGAGCAAAATTAACAATGCTTATGCATTAATAGAAAAACCCTATCAACAGCAAAAGCAAAAGTTGATGCTGAAGTTATTACTCAATCCTATTCATTGGATTAATTTTAGGACACATTTGTGGAGTGCCCTTAAAACAATGGTCCCCGAATCCATCAAAGCAGTCGAAGAAGCGCGTTATAAAGATTATCGAAAATTGATGAATGACGAAGCAATTGCGATGGCTAAATTAGTTGGGATTGAGGATCAGTTACATAAGAAGCCTGCTCAGTTATCGGGCGGTCAACAACAACGGGTTGCGATTGCGAGAGCTTTAGTTAAAAAACCAAAAGTCCTATTACTTGATGAACCTTTATCTAACCTGGATGCACGACTTAGATTGCAAACTCGCGAAGAAATAAAACGCATTCAAAAGGAAATTGGTATCACGACTGTTTTTGTTACGCACGACCAAGAAGAAGCTATGTCAATTTCTGATGAAATAGTCCTCATGAATTTTGGGGCCGAACAACAAAAAGGTAATCCGCAAGACGTCTATAACCAACCCGCCAATTTGTTTGTCGCTAAATTCTTAGGAACACCCCAACTTAATTTATATCAAGGATCCTTAAAAAGTGGGAAAGTGATGATTCAAGATCAAGTGGTTTTTGAGGCCTCTGCTTTAAAGAATAAAACAATGGATGAAGTTTTGATTGGGGTTCGCCCTGAAGGTTATGAAATGGATGAAAAAGGCACACTCACCCTTCAACCTCAATTTATTGAAATGATAGGCAGAGACGTTTCCCTCGTTGCTAGCCACCCACAAGCGCAAACGCCTAGTATTCGCATCATCTTAAATAGCGATGATTTTGCTGTAAAACCGAATCAATCGATCAAAGTAAAATTAAAACCACATAAAACCTTTATTTTTGAAAAATCCACGGGCCGGAGATTGGCATAATGTTAGATCATAAGCGTGATTTAAAGGCTTGGTTATATCTTATTTTGCCTTTATTTCTTTTGACTATTTTCACATTTTATCCTTTAATTAAAACCTTTTTAATTTCTTTATTTTCAGAATATAACGCCCTCACCGATGATTTCGGTAGATATTTTGATTTTTATGCCTATACTGCCATCTTTAATGATCGATTTTTCACCAATGCGTTGACGAATACCTTGGTGATTGTCTTTGTTTCTGTGCCAGTTTCAACTGTCCTAGCCTTGCTGATTGCGGTCAGTTTAAATTCAATCAAACCGCTACAAAAAATTTTCCAAACCATCTTTTTTATTCCTTATGTCACAAATGCCTTGGCAATTGGGATGGTGTTCAACGTAATGTTTTCGCATCCTTTAGTCGGTGGCGTTGCCGCGGAGGGTTTAATTAACACATTATTCCAAACTGCAATAGACTGGGTCGGTCCGACTGCCACAGTCGAACGGTGGAGAACGGTTGTTTTGATCTATACCATTTGGAGTGCCTTGCCATTTAAGATTTTGGTGTTTATTGGTGGACTCCAAAACATTTCTAAGCAATATTATGATGCGGCTAAGATTGATGCTGCTCCAAAATGGAAGGTCATGACCAGGATTACCATTCCCTTATTGTCGCCAATTATTAGTTATATCCTCATCACTTCATTTATTGGTTCATTTAAAGCTTATGAATCGGTTTTATCGGTTGTGGGAACCGTGGGAAGAAGTTTAGACCGTAACCGGTGGACTGCTGTGGCCTATGTCTATGACAAAATAGGGATTTCAGGATTGGATATTAATAATATTTCTTATTACTCAAGAGGTGCCGCAGCCGCAGTGGTGCTATTTTTCATCATTATGATTTTTACATTTTTGAATTTATACATTTCGAAAAAGACGGTTCATTATTAAGGAGTTTGATATGGTACAAGCAATACAATTGAAAACTAACCAAGGCTATCAATTTGATCAAAAACTTAAAATTCAAAGAACGGGTCAGTTCCTTCGTAATTTTTTGCTTTATAGTTTTTTAACCGTGATGGCATTTGTTGTCATTGTGCCTTTTTATTGGATGCTAAATGTTTCTTTTCAAAGTAGTAATGAAGTACTGAACTCATTAAATGTCAGTTTTTTTCCTAAAGTTTTTTCACCACAAAACTATACGAATGTGTTTCTTTATAGTTCCGCTGCTCAAGGGAATATCGATTTTAGCCGATATTTATTCAATACTGTATTAGTTGCTTTCTTCACCACTTTAGGTGGTACCCTGTTTTCGATTCTAGTTGCTTTTGCCTTAGCAAGACTGAATTTTAAAGGGCGAGACTTTATTTTTACCGTGCTGCTTGCCACGATGATGATTCCAGGAGAAATGTTGGTTATTTCAAATTTCGTAACGGTATCGAGATTGGGTTGGGTTAATGCGAATAATGCGGGTTCCTATTTAGCAGTCATTATTCCCTTTTTAGTCTCCATATTTCATATTTATTTACTGAGACAAACGTTTAAACAAATTCCTAATGAGCTTTATTATGCAGCTAAAGTTGATGGTTGTACGGATTTTAAATATTTATGGAAGGTCATGGTTCCGATGGCAAAATCTTCGATTGTAACCATTGTCATTTTAAGAATCATGGGGACTTGGAACGCCTATATTTGGCAAGATATCGTCGCCAATGAAAAATATAAGTTAGTGACCACCTGGTTAAGAAGTTCATTTGTTGATTTAGCGGATACCGGATCGGGAAGAGTATTAACTAACTATCAAATGGCGGCAACAGTGATTGTTACTGTGCCACTTTTATTACTGTTTATCTTCTTTAGAAAATACATTATGAGTGGGGTTTCACGCAGTGGGGTTAAGGGTTAACAATTTCTTAACAAAAACCTCTCTTTACAATTGGGCATCATGTTATAATTTTTGTGGAGGAAAATGAATGTTAGCTAAGTCATTTCAATTCAAAGCCATTGCATTTGCTTCTTTAACTCTTTTATTAGCTGCTTGTGAAACAAGACCAAGTAGTGAAAATCCCACCTCTATAGATACGTCTACAAGTCAAACTTCGGGTGATTCAACCTCGAGTTCCTCTAGTAGCGCATCGATTGATCCTACTGCCCCTAAAATTGTCAATTGGTATAACGTTCCCCAAGACACCGTTTTAGATACAAACACGCCAGTCACAATTAATTTCTGGCACCGCATGGGTGCGAGTAGTCAGGCCATCGTCCAAAAATGGATTACTGAATTTAAAGTCCTTTATCCACACATTACCGTAGTGGAAGAACGTGTGGCCAACGACTATACCGCTGTTGCTGATAAAGTAGCTCTATCGATTACCGCTGGCACAGAACCTGATATCGTTGAAGGTTATCCAGATTCAGTGGCTCGTTATGCTCAAGCAAAAGCGCCGTTAGCGCTCAATAACTTCATTAACCATCCTGAATATGGATTAACTCAAGCGCAGCAAGATGACTTTTTGCCGGGATTATGGGCGGAAGGTCGTAGTTATGATAATGCTGGTACGATTCTATCTTTACCTTTTACAAAATCAACCGAAGGGTTATTTTATAACGCGCCTTATTTTGCTCAACATGGTTATGAAGTTCCCAGAACTTGGGATGAATTATTTGCCATCGCTGAAGATATCAAAGCAAGAGAACCCAACGCTATCCCATTTGGTTATGATTCCGAAGATAATCTATTTATAACGGGAGCCAAACAATGGGATGCTCCTTACACTGGTTATAATGCAACAACCGGTCGTGGCGAAGTTTTATTTAATAATAACGAAGCTAAAACCATGGTGAAATACTTCAAAGATAAGGTTGATCGTGGATTGATGATCACCCGTTCTTTAAATGCAGATGCATATACCTCTGACATCTTCAAAACCAACCAACGCTTATATATGTATGTGGGTTCAACAGGTGGCACTCGTTATGCTTACATTGGTGCGAGTGCAGCAGTTTTTGATGCTGGTTACCGTGTTGGCGTGGCCCCTTTACCATCCCAAACCCTTGAACGGCCTGCTCAAATCCAACAAGGTCCTAACATCACTTTATTAAGAAAAGGTAATAACACGCAACGGATGCTTGCAGCATGGCTGTTTGCCAAATATATGACGAACGCTGAACAATCCGCTGAATTCTCAATTCCTTCTGGATATGCACCTATTCGCTTTTCTGCCTATCAAACTCAACGGTGGCAAAATTACGAAGCAACCATCGTTGCCAATCCAACTACTTCTGCCGAGGCTCAAAATAAATTAGTTCGTGAAGCAATTGAAATGTTTCTCGATAATAGTCAAAACTTTTTTACGTCAGCGGTCTTTAATTTAAGTTCAAAAACCCGAACTGAAGTTGGAGCACTACTTGTTAAAATATTTGCTTATGATTATGCCGATGAAACGGATTTGAATAATTATATTAATAATCAATTTAGTGAAAGCTACGATTTTATTGTTAACTAACGTATGAAAAACCAATCAAATAAACATAAAGGAGGTCAATTTATGTCAAAGAAATTTGGTTTAATGTCGGTGTTACTTGGGAGTATGTTATTGGTGGCTTGCGGAGAAACGGTTTCATCCAGTAATCCAACTAGTACTCCAACCAGTACCACGACCTCGACAACTTCAACGGTTTCGAGTTCAAGTGCTACCCCATCGAGTTCAAGTGAAGCGTCATCTGAAATCGATGAAGCTCAAGAATTCTTAGATATTGCATATGATAGTTTAGGTGGTTTAATTGCGGATCCATCCAACATTACCACCGGTTTCCAAGTTCCTTCGAATCTTGCCAATGGTGTTACTGCCACTTGGGCATCTGCCAATCCTGGTGTCTTATCATTTGGTCAGCCAGCTCAAAACACTGGCTTGATTAATACCGTAGTGAATCGTCCCAAAAATGGCGATGGGGATGCTAGATTTAATATCTCTGCCACCTTATCCATTCCTGCAACTTTAACAAGTGGAAACCTTACAAGAATTTGGACACTTGAAATTACAGTCAAGGAAAATGAAGTTCCTGAACTCGTGATTAACAATGTTGCCGACATATTAGCAATTCGTGATGTCGCTTACGACGGCACCTTACCTGTGACACTAGACGACTTAACCATTATTGCCAAATCTGCAGGCGATGCCTTTGCATATGACGGCACTGGAACCATCATGATTTATGGTGGGGCTGCCTCTTCCTTAGTTGTGGGTAGTGTTTATACCATCGCAGGTATTGCAGAATGGTATTTTGGATTATGGGAAATTACAGGTTCTACTGCAACCTTACAACCTAACTCACAAGCACAATTCCCCAATAAAGAAACCGTCGATAGCGTGGATACCAAAGTTGCATCCTTAGTAACAGATGGAAAACACTTATCTGCTTTTGGTAACGCCGCCTCCGGTAATTTTGAACCGATCTATGCTAGCTTAACTGGTAAAGTCTATATGATTCCAGGTGATTCTGGTAACTATAACACTTGGATTTTAGACGATGAAAACTCAGTCGGTTATCTTCCAGGTTCAGCTTCTGGGGAAACCAAAACTCCAGCTAACGCTTTCATGCTTTACTATCAAACCCCTGACTTTAATTTAATTCGTCAATACAATGGCATTGTTATTACCATCGATGTCATCATTTACACTTATCGCTCCAATAACCACGCTTTCGCCATTTACTATATTGGTGGACCTAACGGCGTCAACGCCATTTTAACTGATGAACAAAAACAAACCATTGATGCAAACGCATTAAGTGTTCCAGCCACTATTTTAGAAGCAACAACCTTAACGCTTCCAACCCAAGGTCAAAATGGATCAACCATTGCCTGGACCTCTTCGAATAGCGCAATTATTGATGCAACTACAGGTGTCGTGACGATTCCTGAGTCTGCACAAGCAGTTACACTAACGGCATCAGTAACAGTTGGTCAATTAACTGCAGTTGTCAAAACATTTGTGGTCGTCGTTGGTTTACTTGAAAACACGAACTTAGGAGCTTTTGATGCTTTAGCTGCCAACGCGATTGCTTATTCTGAAGTTAAAGTCTTATGGAAAAACCCATCTGGTTCAAGTGCCGGAAAAACCTTTGTTGTTGGTGATGCAACTGGTTTTGCATACATCTTCAATAGCACTGTTTTGAATATAAACGTGGGTGACTTTGTTGGTTTAAACTATAAGGTCGGCGTTTACCGTGGATTAAATCAAATGACTGAAGTACAAGTTTTAACGCCAAAAGCGGAAGTCGCTCCTTCGATTCCTACTCCAACTGTCTGGGATGCAACGCAAGCCACGACTTGGGCAACTTCAGCCAAGATTTATACGATGTATGTGACCTTTGAAAATGTGATTGGTTTCCAAAGTGGAAACTTCACCAACGGTTATTTACCTGGTTTTGGTGTCCGAGAAATTCAATTAAATGGATCATCTAATGATTTACGCAATCAAAAATTTAATGCCACTGGTTTCTTAATTGGCCGTAGCAGTGACGCCCCAGCAAACCGCATTACGCTCCAAGTCGAATCCGTGACGACAGCGACAGCACCAACGGATGCTGAAATCTTAGCGTTAGCAACTCAACGTTATGTTGCGCCAGTTGCGAATGCTGAATTAATCTCCAATCTTACCTTGCCAACCACCTATACCCCAGTTGGAACGACTTTCACTGCTAACCTTGCTTGGACCTCAAGTAATCCGGATGTTATTTCTAATACTGGTGTTGTGACTCGTCCTGCATCTGGTCAACCCAATGCTACGGTGACCTTAAGCTATGTCATGTCAGTTGGTACTGTAGCGAATGCTGCGGTTGAGATTGCTTATACAGTTCTAGCAAATACAGCGGTCGCTCAACCAGTCGTTGTCACTGCAGCCTATCCAGGTGGTTCAACAACTAACATGCAAGCTTCCCCAAATAACAATGCTGCAGCGATTGGTCTTGATGCTACTTTATTTACTGTGTTATCAATTAAAAATGGTGCCTCCACTGAAATTGGTTTAAACACATCTGGTCAAATTAGACTTTATGCAGTAAGAACAGATGGTAATGGTAACACCTTATCAATATCTGTCGCCGCTGGTTATATTATTCAAGGTGTTGAAATTGTTTTTGGAGCATCCACAAACAGCCCGACTGCAACCCTTGTTTTAGGAAGTGAATCTAATGCTCTTGTTGCTGCAGATTTAGCGAATATAACGAAGACCTATACCGGTTTAAGTATTAATCAATTTACGCTTAAAAATACTCAAAATACTGGTGGTAGTGGATCTAACGCTCAAATTTATATCTTATCCATTAAAATTACTTATATCGCTCAAGCTTAAGTCATAATTTAAGAAGGATGCTTCATTAGCATCCTTTTTTTATTGGTTTATAATAAATACATGATTAAAAAATACGCTAAGTTTATATTTTTTATTTTCATTACAATAATCATTACCCCCATCGTCATCACCTTTTCTCAAGCCTCTAAAGCTGTTGATTTTTTAAGGGACCAAAAACCTAATTTATTAAATCAACCAAACTCCCTTCTTGCAGCCACCACTTTAACGCAATATCAAGGATCAATGGATGCGTTTGTTGTCAAAGAACCCCTGATTACCGCTTCCTATAATGCTGCTTTAAGTTCGATGCATTTTGGGGTTTATGCCATTACTGCTTTTAATGCCAATCAAAGCGTTGATAAATTAGCTTTCTATTTAAGTGATGTAAGGATTGAAGATGAATTAGCTATTCAAGACAATCAAAAAAATCTATCGATCTTTCTTAACATCACTTTTAATCAATCAATTGGGATCAATGATGACGTCACATTCCAGATTCCATTTGTCAGTGTCTATGATGCTAATCATTACCTTATTTTTTTTGAATATTCACAATGGCAAGATAATTTAACTTCACCTTTGTTGATTGCATCAATGTCTGTAGAGTACGAAGTCCAAAATGGATTACTCTTAACGACCATTTCTGTCCCAACTAATCAGCTGATACATTTACAGGCAAGTGATTATCAACCTTCCTTAATTTATCTAGATAGTTATCATGAAGATCCACTTATTTTTTATGATCAAAATTTATTGAATCAATTTATTCAATATTGGTACTATGACTTATATTTTATTGGCGGTGAACTTTTGATTCTTGGAGGATTGTTTTGGATTATTTTTATCTTTCCTGTCAAAAAAAAGCTCAAAAATTCTAACCATCTTCAGACTGAATCGTTATAATTAATGTATGAAAAAAATCATTATTTTTACAACCGTCTTTTTACTCGCATCCTGTGTGACACCAAGCGAGTCAATATCCTCACTGGTTCCAAGTTCGAATTCAACAAGTGAAATCCCAAGTTCACAACCTTTAGTGTTACCCAATATCGTATTTTCGAAAGTGATTACGGGTACTGTTTCGCGCAATAATGTGATTGAACTATATAATGCTGGAGATTCATCCGTTGAGCTCAACGATACCCGCCTTGACTTTTATTCAAATGGATCTCTTGAAGTTACCGCTTCTATAACTCTACAAGGGGTGATTGAAGCTCAAGATTATTACCTGGTTGGGAGTGCCAATCAAACGATTCAAAACATCGTGATTCCATTTGATTATGTTTATCAAAATGGGTCTTTACCTTTTAATGGTAATGACTATATGGAATTGATTTATCAAACGTATCCAATCGATGTCATGGGATATTTGGGTTCGGACTTAGATTATTCAAAGAATGTGACAATGATACGTTTAGGAACTTTAGATCAATATCAAGCGAATCCTATTTATCAAGACGACCAATTCATTCGCTATATCCCTGATTACTTTCAAAGTTTAGGCAATGATAATCATCAGATTAAAACTTTTGATCAGTTATATGCTGGTCCCCAATTAGAAGACCGTTACAAGGCATTGCCTTATGTTGAACCAGGCACCACCACTACAGGCGGCGGTGGGGCCGTTATCACTTATAACTCCTCTGTGGC
>CAIMWL010000001.1 GCA_903845135.1 uncultured Caryophanales bacterium | reverse complement strand
CGATTCGGATTGTGCTTGTGCAATGCGCAGGCTTTGCTTTATGGTCACTTCTATGCGATCGTAAAGTTGGTTCATGCGTATTTGCAATCTTTCATCTTCGTTAACCAGTGCATCACCAATCAGCACGCGCGTCATACCAGGATTCTTTTCAGCAAACACTAATAGCATTGTAATGATGCGTTGTACTTGGCGCAGACCGTCAGTTTCTTCGCTACTAATTTTATTAATTAAGCCAATGCCACGACCTTCTTGCCGCATGTAGAGCAAAATACCACGACCTTGCTTTTCAATCCGTTTTAGCGCTGCTTGTAATTGTTGACCACAATCACAACGTTGTGAGCCAAAGGCATCACCGGTTAAACATTCTGAATGAACCCGAACTAATACGGGTTCGTCGGTGGTGACATCCCCCTTAACTAATGCAACATGGTGCTCACCATTTAGTTTGTTAACAAAACCAACCATTTTAAAGACACCATGTTTGGTAGGCATTTCGGCAGAGGCAATGCGTTCGATGTACGATTCTTGTTGCCGTCTAAAGGCGATTAAGTCGGCGATTGAAAGGGATAAAATTTCTTCTTTTTGTTGGTGCAATTGATGACCCGTTAACAGGCGACCGACGCCGTCACAACTTGGAACTAAAATCCCAACAGGTTCTAATTTGGCCAAGTATGCAAGATCAACGATGGCTTCAAAGGGCGATGCTTTTTTTAAAGTCCCACCCAATTTCACTGGATAAGTTTGATAGCCAACGTCAAACCTAAAGTTTTCATGTGAAGAAGCGTTGGAAACTAATGTCTTCAATAATGCATCAAAAAATTTGGCATTTAACGCATAGCCTAAATCTAATGCCCCAAGCGTCGTCATCGGAATCATAAATTCATTGTTTGCATCTTTTAAAGAGTTAGTGATGGTCGCATATTTATCAAACCCTAAAGCCAGCATGACCATACCGGGCACATCATGTAATAGTTGAGCTTTTTTTTGTTTAAGAGCCGCTTCTGCTAATTGCGCATAATGGGCGGGAGAATCTAATTTTTCATCATCGACAAGTAAAATTTTTTCACCGGACTGTAAGCGTTGAACCGCTTCGATAACGGACAAAAATTTAAGCATGTAATTTCAATGACCTATCGCCCTTTCTTTGCTACCACGATTATATCGCTGCCTAAAATGAAATGGTTGTGAAACGCAACATGACTTGCTTCTTTGAGCGTGGCAAACCCTAAACCTTCGACTGGTGTTTTTGCATCTTTTCCGCCAATAAGGATCGGAGAAATCTGTGCATAAATGCGGTCAAACAGGTCTAATTTAATAAAACTTTCATGAATGGTTCCGCCACCTTCAACCAGCAATGATTGAATTTTAAGTTTATTCAAGCTGAGCATCAACCAAGGTAAATCAATATTTTCTGAAGTTGTTGGATCGAGTAATATCGTCACCCCTAATTTTTTTAAGGCTTCTATTTTTCTAGAACCATGATTGGCTTTGGTGGCAATGATGGTTTTTGAATCTGGCTTTGGTTGTAATACTGGTTCGTTTAGTTCGATTCGTAATTGGGAATCCAAAATAATTCGGTGCGGATTTTTACCTTGACCTTCTTTTAAACGAGTTGTTAAAAAAGGATGATCGGCTTCAATGGTGCGAATGCCAACTAAGATTCCATCATGACGATGCCGAAGTTCGTGAACAAACTCGCGTGTCACTGGCCCTGAGATATATTTTGAATCACCAGTATAAGTGGCAATTTTGCCGTCAAGGGACATGCCAAAGCTTAAGGTGATTAATGGCCGTTGCCGATTCTTATCTAATGAAAAAGAATCCATGACTTGTTGGAGTTGAGTTAATTCAGAAAGTGCGATAGCATCCATACGCATTCATCATACTACTTATGCTACATTGATAGAGATGAAACGCTCACTTGTTTTATTTTCCCATCAATTACATCCGCTCTATTTAAAACATGCGGCTCTTAATCCAAAAACGGATGAAATCGTTTTTATTGATTCTCAAGATCAATGGACGCATTATCAATTTCACCAACAACGATTGGTTTTGCATTTCTCAGCGGTCGCTCATTATTGCGAAGCGTTAAAAAAAGACGGTTGGCATGTACGGATAATTGAAACAAAAACATTTGAAGACGCTTTATTAACCTTAACTAATGTGATCTGTTTTGCCCCCACCAATTTTTATGAACAAGCGTGGTTAAAACGTCATCCGAATCTCAACCTTTTATCTGATCCCTTGTTTTTAATTTCTCCACCAGAATGGCAAATCTTGTTACCGATACATAAAACGTGGAAACTTGACCCTATTTATCAACAATTAAGAAAAAGGTTTTCGATTTTGATGGATGCAGATAAACCGATCGGAGATCGATATTCTTTTGATACAGAAAATCGACAAGGACCCACCGAAGGTCTTCATTTTGAAAACCCATTATGGTTTAAACCAGACACGATTACGAAATCCACGATGGCTATGATTGCGAAGCGCTTCGCTAATCATCCTGGTCGCATCGATTCTTTTGCATATCCAGTAACCCGTGATCAAGCGCTGACAGCCCTAAACCATTTCCTTGATTTTCGGCTCGCAACCTTTGGAACCCATCAAGATGCGATGTTAAAGGATGATCCATGGATGTCGCATTCTTTAATCTCTAGTTCCCTCAATCTTGGATTACTCAGTCCCATCGAAGTGATTCAAGGCGCTGAAAAAGCTTATCAAAAAGGGCAAGCGCCTTTAGCGGCCACAGAAGGATTTATTCGCCAAATT